>CALCUD010000120.1 GCA_937906775.1 uncultured Clostridia bacterium | reverse complement strand
CCGAAGATGCCGAGATCGGAAACAATGTAAGACTCGGATTCGGAGATGAAGTTCCTAACGAAACCGATCCTTCAATCTACAGCAACGGAATTACTACTGTAGGTGAGCATACAACCGTTCCGGATGGAGTAACCATTGGAAAGAACACCATGGTATCCGGTAAGCTTACCAACAGTGATTTTGAAAATAACGCTCTTGGAAGCGGTAAAACATTAGTAAAGGCAGGTGATCAACTGTGAGAGCAATTGGATTGATTTTAGCAGGCGGCAATACCTACAGAATGAAAGAGCTTTCGCAGAAGCGTGCTATTTCTGCAATGCCTGTCGCCGGCAACTATAGAGCTATTGATTTTGCACTTAGTAATATGACTAACTCCCGTATCGCCAAGGTCGGAGTTATTACACAGTATAATGCAGGTAGCTTACACGAGCACCTGAGTTCATCAAAATGGTGGGATTTCGGACGTAAACAGGGTGGTCTTCACATTCTTACTCCTTCCATCACCAACGAGAACAGTCTCTGGTACAGAGGAACAGCTGATTCTCTTTATCAGAACATTGCTTTTCTTAAGGAAAGTCATGAACCATATGTAGTAATTGCTTCCGGAGACGGAATTTATAAGATGGATTATAACGCGATGCTCAACTTTCATGTTGCTCATGGCGCTGATGCGACAATCGCGGTTCGAGAGGTACCGTGGGAAGAAGCACCGCGTTTCGGAATTATGAACACCGGTGATGACGACCGCATCATTGAGTTTGAGGAAAAGCCCAAGAAGCCGAAGAGCAATAAAGCGTCCATGGGTGTGTATATCTTTACATGGGAAAAGCTTCGCAAATACCTGACTGAAGACGAGGCGGACAAAAACAGTTCCAATGACTTCGGAAAAAACATCATACCCAACATGCTGAACGATAAACAGATTCTCTGTGCCTATCAGTTTGACGGTTATTGGAAAGATGTCGGGACTATTGCAAGCCTGTGGGAAGCAAACATGGATCTGCTTGAAAATCCAATGCCGATCGATATGCACGATAAAAAATGGCGGATATTTGCGCGAAATCCCGGTATGGCACCTCATTATATCGCCAAAGGTGCTACAGTGTCAGATACACTGATTACCGAAGGTTGTGAAGTATACGGTACAGTGAAACACAGCATTCTGTTTGCGGGCGTCATTATTGAAGAAGGCGCTAATGTCAAGGACAGTGTGATTATGCCCGGCAGCGTGATACGCCACGGCGCGGTGGTTTGCCGCTCCATTGTAGCAGAAAACGCGGTTGTCGGTCCTGGAGCGATTGTTGGCGAAGAAAAAGGCGACATCGCAGTTATCGGACAGAATATCTCTCTTCCAGCAGGGGTGAATGTTCCTGCCGGGCAGCAGGTCGATGAAAGTGTCACTTTCTAACCGTGATGAAAGGATGAATGAACCATGAAAGATGTAATGGGGATAATTTTTACCGGTGACAGTGATGCCAGGCTCCGCGAGCTGACAATGACACGTGCGATTGCCGCAATGCCTGTAGCCGCCCGGTATCGCGTAATTGACTTTTTGGTTTCAAGCATGGTTAACGGCGGAATCCGTAATGTCGGCGTTATCATGCAGAAAAATTATCATAGCCTGATGGATCACCTCGGCTCAGGAAAAGAGTGGGATCTGCACGGTAAAAATGAGGGCCTGCACATATTGCCCCCGTTTCTTACACGTGAAAATATCGGTCTCTATGCAGGCCTGCTGGACGCATTGCGTTCCAACACCAATTATCTGACACGGTCCAAACAGGAAACGCTTGTTCTTAGCAACAGCGATATTATCTACAATGCTCATCTTGATGAACTGATATCCTATCATCAGACGAGCGGAGCGGATATCACACTGCTGTATACTTCTGATCCGTCCATGAAGCGTTCCGAATACGGAAGCTACATTTCTGTAGATGATGATGGCTTCGTAAAGGAAATGGAGGTTGAACCCACAACTCCCAGCCTGGAATATACATATATGGATGTGCTTGTGATCAAGCGCGAATTCCTGCGTGCTTTGGTTGATAAAGCGGCAGCACGCGGCATGCATCGGTTGGATACTGATATCCTGATGCGTATGGTTCAGGAGGGACAGGCCAATATTCGCGGTTATGAATATAAAGGTGCCTGCTGGCGTATTGACTCTGTTCAGAGCTATTTCAAGTTCAACATGGACATTCTGAATCCTGAGAATCGCCGCGGTCTCTTTCGGGACGATTTGCCTGTTTATACAAAGGTACGTGACGAGATGCCCGCTTATTACGGCGATGAAGTTTCTGCTATTAATTCAATTGTGGCTGATGGGTGTACGATTGAGGGCCGGGTTGAAAACAGTGTCCTTTTCCGCGGTGTAAAGATAGCGCCTGATGCCTATGTGAAAAACTGCATTATTATGCAGGACGGACAGGTTCAATCCGGTGCATATATCGAAAACTGTATTCTTGACAAGCAGGCGGTTATCAAGAAAAACGCGCGTCTGATCGGGCCTGAAAGTTATCCGATTGTTATCGGAAAAAATGTTGTAATCTGATTCGTATGCACTGCTGGATTCCGGCAGTGCATTTGTACTGATATTGAAAGGAGTTTTTGATCCTATGAAAATTCTTTTTGCTGCCAGCGAATGTGTGCCCTTTGTGAAAACCGGAGGGCTGGCTGATGTTGTCGGTGCTTTGGCTCCGGTTCTGGCGTCACAGGGAAATGATGTCCGTGTTGTGATTCCTGATTACAGTTCGATTCCACAGGAATGGACTGCACAGATGTCTCATGTATGTGACTTCGAAGTTCAGCTTGGATGGAGAAAACAATACTGCGGCATTGAGAAAATTGAGAAAGATGGCGTCATCTGGTATTTCATGGATAACAAATATTATTTCGGACGTCCATATATTTACGGTATGGGCGGAGATGAATATGAACGCTTTGGATTTTTCTGCCGCGCTATATTGAATATGCTGCCGATGATCGATTTTCAGCCGGATGTTATTCATGCTCACGACTGGCAAAGCGGCATGGTTCCCGCACTTCTTCGGATTCAATACGGTCATCTGCCCTTCTATGCAAATATAAAGACGGTGTATACAATCCATAATCTGCAATATCAGGGAATCTTTGGAATCCGTGAAGTTCAGGATGTACTCGGCCTTGGAGACAGTCTGTGGACTGAGGATAAACTGGAATGTTTCGGTTGTGCAAACTTTATGAAAGCCGCACTCGTATATGCAGATGAGATCACAACAGTCAGTCCGTCTTATTCTGAAGAAATCCAAACCGCCTATTACGGTGAGCGGCTCGACGGACTGCTCCGTGCCCGCCGAAATTGTTTGTCCGGCGTTTTGAACGGTATTGACATGGTTGATTACAATCCAGCATCGGATTCCCGGATCGCAGCAGGTTATTCCGCTGACGTTCTTACGGGGAAAGCTGCATGTAAAAAAGCACTGCAGGAAAATCTCGGGCTTGAAGTCCGCCCCGATGTACCGATTATCGGTATGGTTGGCCGCCTTAGCAATCAAAAAGGGCTTGATCTGGTCGATTATGTGATTGCTGATATCATGCGTCAGGATGTACAGCTGGTTGTTCTCGGTATGGGAGAAGGAAGATATTTCAATCTGTTCAGCTGGGCAGAAGGCGAATATCGTGGACGTGTAGCAGCTCGGTTTACGATGGATACCGCCCTGGCGCATCAGATTTACGCGGGTGCTGATATGTTCCTGATGCCGAGCCAGTTTGAGCCATGCGGCTTAAGCCAGATGATCGCTATGCGTTATGGTACTGTTCCGATCGTGCGTGAAACCGGCGGACTACGTGATACTGTGCTGAGCTATAATGAGTTCACAAATGACGGAAACGGATTTTCATTCTTTAATTATAATGCTCATGATATGCTGCATACAATTGAGCGCGCTGTTGATTACTACAAAAACAAACAGGACGTGTGGAAACTGCTTCAGTACCGCGGCATGACAGGCGATTACAGCTGGACCCATTCAGCAGGCGAGTATTTGAAACTTTACCGGAGTTTGTTTGAGGACAAAGTTTATGAAGAAACAGATGAAACGGATGAGATCAATCCTGTTGTTGTCGATATCGAAGCAGAGATCCTGAAGGCGGAAACTGAAAAAAAGTGAAACAGCATCTGAAATAAGGATCAATTCCGGAGACGACCGGATCACTGCCCGGGGAAGAACGCGCGGCTGAAATGCCGCGCGTTCTTCTGCACAGGAGGGACTTTGTTATGTCTGAATGGGTATATGAAGATGAGACTGTAGAAGATCTTCAGCTGAACGGACTGAAGCTGATTCAGAAAAAGAGCGGATTCCGCTTTGGAATGGATGCTGTCTTGCTGGCAGATTTTGCAAGGATCGGGAAAAGAGATCGAGTGGCGGACTTTGGAACCGGAACAGGGATTCTTCCCTTGCTGCTGATCGGACGCGGAAAAGGTTTATGTTTTGACGCTATTGAAATTCAGAAACATATGGCTGAAATGACAGAAAGAACTGTTAAGATGAATGGTTTGACAGATCGTGTGAATGTTCTGCAAGGCGATGTAAAAGAAATATCGATATTATTTCAACCGTGTTCATTTGACGCAATTATCTGTAATCCGCCCTACGGAAAACCGGGCAGCACGCTTGTGAACCCTGATGTCTCACGCGCAATATCACGTCATCAGGAACAAAATACGCTGCATGAATTCTGCCAGGCGGCTTTTCGGATCCTGAAAGGGAAGGGGAAGATTTCGTTCATTTATCCTGCAACGGACATGCTGACTCTGATCACTGCATTGCAAATGTCACATTTGGAACCGAAGCGTATCCGACTGGTGTATCCTTATGCAGACCGACCCGCTAATCTGGTTTTGCTGGAAGCTGTAAAAGACGCGAAGCCGGGATTGCATCATATGCCGCCTATGATCATCTATACAGAGAAGGATCACTTGACAAACGAACTGAAGTCTGTTTATCATATTCCGTTGTCTGATAAAAGTATGGAATTTGATTCTGTGAAGAAAATTCCTGAGGAGACGCAGGTATGACGTATTCTGATGTACTGGTGATCGGTGCAGGCGCATCCGGGATGGCTGCAGCGATATCTGCTGCGGAAAACAATGAATCAGTTGTGCTGCTTGAGCGGTTTGAGCGCCCCGGAAAAAAATTACTGGCAACCGGAAACGGACGATGCAATCTGATGAATACAGGTCCGCTTGTCTATTATGGTGATTCAGCATTTGCGAATGCGGTCGTAAATCGATGCGGTATAAAAGAACAAACTGAATTCTGGAATCGATACGGATTGAAACTTCGGGAGGAAACAGAAGGACGGGTATATCCGTTTCCTATGAGATCATCCGCAGTTCTCGATATACTGATTTATGCGCTTCATAAAAACAAGGTCAGCATCAGGAACAATTCCCGGGTCCTTCGGGTAGAAAATGATGAAAACGGATTTCAGGTTTACACAGATCATGATGCTTTTTCCTGCCGGCGTCTGATTGTTTCGACAGGAGGACCGGCACAGCCCCGTCTCGGTGGCAACCGTGACGGATACGGAATACTGACATCTTTTGGACATACGCTTATGGAACCTGTTCCGGCATTGACTCCGCTGAGAACAGATCACAGATCTGTATCCGGACTGGACGGGATCCGTGTTAAATGCAAAGTCAGGATCATTTTGGATGGGAAAACGGTTCACTGCGAAAGAGGGGAATTGCTTTTTACCAAGGACGGTGTCAGCGGAATCTGTGTGATGCAATGTGCCCGCTTTGCTGTACCTGGAGAAAGTGAACTTTCCATAGATCTGACGGACGGTGCTTTCGGTTCTGAATCCGACCTGTATAGGTTGTTGTATGAAAGACGATCCATGTTTCCGGACGATCTGCCGGAAAAATTGATCGAAGGAATCTTACTTCCGAAAATGGCTTATGCTCTATGCAAACAGGCAGGGCTGAAATTACGGGGTGAAAAAACAGGCGAATTGACCGATAAACAGATTCGTCAGATCAGCATGACAATGATGGATTACAGATTGAAGATTGAAGATCGCTGTGATTTTGATTATGCTCAGATATCTGCCGGCGGAATATGCTGCAATGAATTCCGTAACGATACTATGGAATCAAGATTATGTAAAAGTCTTTATGCAACCGGGGAAGTACTTGACACAGACGGTGATTGCGGAGGATTCAATCTGATGTTTGCTTTTGCCAGCGGCATTCTGGCCGGTAAAAACAGGAGGGCGTAACCATGAATATAGAGCAGATCCTTGCAAATGAGTTTACCGTTCAATTATGGCAGGCACAGGCTGTTGTCCGACTTCTCGATGAAGGAAATACGCTTCCTTTTATTGCAAGATATCGCAAGGAGCAGCACGGATCGCTGGATGATCAGAAACTACGGGAGATCAGTGAAAGACTGAATGCATTAAGGAATCTTGAAAAACGCAGGAATGAAATCGAGGAATCCCTAACTAAACAGGGAGTTCTGACGGAAGGAATCTCTCAATCTCTGGATAAAGCGCTTACGCTTTCTGCATTGGAAGACATATACCGTCCGTACCGGCCTAAAAAACGGACACGGGCAATGATTGCCCGTGAAAAAGGGCTGGAACCTCTGACTAATACAATTTTGCTTCAGATGAGCAAGGCAAAAACGCTGCATGAGCTTACAGCGGAATACATCAATGAGGGAAAAGGCGTTCTGACCGATGAGGAAGCCATTTCCGGCGCGATGGATATTCTTGCTGAACAGATCAGCGATGATCCCGAAATAAGGTCAAAGCTGAAGGCGTTATACCGCCGTGAGGCGATAATTTCAACAAAAAAGGTGGTAGAGGAAGACTCCGTATACCGTATGTATTACGAATATCAGGAACCGATCCGGCAAATCGCCGGTCACCGTGTACTTGCGATCAACCGCGGAGAAAAGGAAGAATTTCTGAAAGTAGAGTTGCAGATAGACACAACTCACGCTATGCAGGTGATTTTTCAGGAATATATCGCGCATACAGGAAGTATATGTACAGAATATGTGAAAATGGCTTGTGAGGATGCCTACAAACGTCTGATTGCGCCGAGCCTTGAAAACGAAATTCGCAGCGATTTGACTGACCGGGCTCAGAAGGGCGCGATCAGAATATTTGCGATGAACCTCAAACCGTTGCTGATGCAGCCGCCAGTTCGCGGAAAAGCAGCTATGGGGTTGGATCCAGGGATCCGGACCGGATGTAAAGTCGCTGTCGTTGATGAGAACGGAACGGTCCTTGATACAGAAGTGATTTTTCCATTGCCGGCACACGGAAAAATTGAAACGGCAAAGAAAACTGTGAAGGAATTGATCCGGAAACATCATGTAGGGATTGTTGCAATAGGAAACGGAACGGCGAGCAGGGAAACTGAACAATTCTTTGTTGAAGTCATGAAAGAAATGGGACTTGGTAAAGAATTAAGCTATATGATTGTCAGTGAAGCGGGTGCATCAGTATATTCTGCATCAAAGTTGGCTGCGGAAGAATTCCCGCAATTTGATGTCAGCCTTCGAAGTGCGATATCTATCGCACGGAGGCTGCAGGATCCGCTGGCTGAACTGGTAAAGATTGACCCGAAAGCGATCGGTGTCGGACAATATCAGCATGATCTGAAGGAAGCAGAACTTGACAAAGCGCTTGATGGCGTTGTGGAGGACTGCGTCAACGCTGTCGGAGTGGATCTGAATACAGCCAGTCCGTCACTTCTATCCCATATTTCCGGCATTAACAACGCTGTGGCTAAAAATATCGTTGCATACCGTGAGGAAAATGGCGCTTTTTCATCCCGCGCCGCCCTGAAAAAGGTACCGAAACTTGGCCCGAAAGCTTTTGAACAGTGTGCGGGATTTCTCAGAATTCCAGGCGGGAAGGATCCTATTGAAAATACCGGAGTACATCCGGAAAGTTATTCTGTTGCGAAAGAGATTTTGAAATTCTACGAAATGACGCCTACACGCGCTGCCAAAGGAGAACTGCTTCCGCTTGCAGAGAAAACCGGATATTCCACACTGGCAGAAAAAGTCGGGGCCGGTGAACCGACAGTAAAAGACATTGTTCACGAACTTTCCAAACCGGGTCGTGATCCGCGTGACGAACTTCCGCCTCCGCTGCTGCGGACGGATGTGATTGATATGAAAGATTTGATTCCTGGAATGGAATTACTCGGAACAGTTCGGAATGTTACGGATTTCGGAGCCTTTATTGATATCGGTGTTCACCGGGACGGACTTGTGCACATTTCACGTATGGGTGCAGGCAATGTGAGGCATCCGGGTGATGTTGTCCATGTAGGTGATGTTGTGAGGGTATGGGTGGAAGAATGCGATCTGAAAACGAATCGCATCAGCCTGACAATGCGGAAGCCGTCGGGAACAAAGGATGCGGAAAGGACGGGAGAAAAGACAAATGCTGAAAGGTGATATCAGGAAACAGGAGATTCTGGAAACTTCAGAGGCACTGTTCTGTGAAAACGGATATGAGAAAACGAGCGTTCAGGATATTCTGGACATTTTGAAACTCAGTAAAGGCAGTTTTTATCATCATTATGAAAGCAAAGTTCAGATACTGGAAACAATTTGCGAGCGTCACGCTCTGGAAATGGCTGAGAAATGTGCCGACAATATAAAGAAACTGCAACTGTCTACAAAGCAGCGCATTAACGCTATATTGAACAACATGACGCCATTGAAAGGCGAAGGACTGAAATTCCTGAAAATGCTATTACCGGTATTTTCGACACCTGACGGCCGGTCGGTAAGAGCCTGTTTCCGCGAAGCACTGATTGAAAAGTTTCTTCCGATGATGCGGGAGACACTTGAAAAAGCTTCTGAAGAAGACGTGATCCTGTGCCGTGAGACCGATATAACTGCGGCGATCTGTCTTGGTATAGTGAATGATCTGTGGTGCAGCGTATGTGATCTGATCATTAATGAAGGCAAAGACAGTACTGTTGAGGAACGGCTTGGCGAAGCGTTGCAGATTATTGTTCCAACCCGTTCAGCACTGGAAAACATTCTGAACATCGAGTTCGGCAGCATTGAACTGATACAGCTGACAGAATTAAAATTTCTGTGGTCTGAAATTGCCGGGAAATAATCTGAAAATATGCACTAATAATGTTTACGGGAAGCATGCTTGCTTTGGCATGCTTCTTTCTGTTTGCAGGAAGTATTTTTTTTACCGGAAGAAAGCCGTTTCTCAGATCTCAAAGGACCGGAATTGATGGATTCAGGTACGTTTTTTTCGTGCTTGTATCGGTTGTTTTGAGGAGTGTTTCTGCAGTGATCTGACCGGGAACTCTTTTCCGGATGAACGAGGCATTCACGGCCATAACCGATCAGATCCTCGCGCCCGGCAAGTCGAAGAGCTTTCCTTACGAGATTTGAGTTATGAGGATCACGGAACTGCATCAGTGCCCGTTGCATGGATTTCTCTTCCTGCGTCCTTGCAACATATATGGGGCGGCCGTTTCTGGGATCATGTTCTGTATAGTACATACAGGTTGAAAGAGTGCCGGGAGTAGGATAAAAATCTTGAACCTGTTCCGGACAGAAACCTGTTTCATTCAGATAACACGCGAGAGTGACCGCGGATGAAAGAGTACTTCCCGGATGGCTGCTCATCAGATAGGGAATCAGGTACTGTTTTTTCCCAAGCTCCTGATTAACAGACTGATATTCTCTGACGAATCTGTCATACACTTCGCGTGAAGGCTTTCCCATGCAATCAAGTACTTCAGGGCAGATATGCTCGGGAGCGACTTTCAGCTGACCTGAAATATGATTTTCAGAAAGCTCCTTCAGAATTGCGTGACAGTTTTTATCTTTTATAAGATAATCAAAACGGATACCGGAACGGACAAACACTTTTCGAACGCCGGGTATAGCACGCAGGGATCTCAGATTTTTCAAAAACAATTCATGACTGACTTTTGCTTTAGGACAGGGGGCCGGAAATAAACATTGTCTGTTGTGGCAAGTGCCGCAAGACATTTGTTTGTCGCATGCAGGGCGGACAAAATTTGCTGTCGGACCGCCAACATCGTGAATATATCCTTTAAAATCAGACATGGAGGTCAGTATTTTCGCTTCTTTTACCAGAGATTCTGTACTGCGGGATTGAATGATTCTGCCCTGATGAAAAGTGATCGCACAAAAATTGCAGGAACCGAAGCAACCTCGCGTTGCTGTCAGCGAAAATTTAACTTCACTGAGCGCCGGAACGCCGCCAAGTTTGTTATAGGACGGGTGAAATGTCCGCGTATAGGGAAGTTCATAAATCATATCAAATTCTTTTTGTGACAACGGCAGGGAAGGAAGGTTCTGAATCAGATACCGATTCGGATCCTGCTGCTGACAGAGACGGTGACCGCGGAAAGGATCCTGCTCATTATATTGAAGCATAAACGCCTTTGAATACGTAGTACGGTCTTTGGCAACTTCAGTATGGGCGGGAAGCTGAAGACAACTTGCGTCAGGTGTTTTTGACATATAACACACCCCGCGAAGTTCCGGAAGTTTCTCTGCAGGCCGGCCGCTTTCCAACCATGCGGCACAGTCCAGAACAGAGCGTTCCCCCATACCGAACATCAGCAGCGTTGCTGCACTGTCGACCAAGATGGAGCGACGAACTTTATCATCCCAGTAATCATAATGAGAAAAGCGGCGCAGGCTGGCCTCTGTTCCGCCAATCAGGATCGGACAGTCAGGAAATGCTTCATGTATTCTGTTACAGTAGACCGTAGTTGCCCGGTCGGGGCGGAGCCCGGCTTTCCCTCCGGGAGCATATGCATCGGTATTCCTTCTTTTTTTCGCAACGGTATAGTGATTTACCATAGAATCAATAACACCGGCGGTAACTAAAAAACCGAGTCGGGGACAGCCGAACTCCCGGAACGGATCTGCACTGTGCCAATCGGGCAGACATAGCATCGCGACTTTATATCCCGCATTTTCAAGCACACGGGAAATAATCGCATGCCCGAAGGAGGGGTGATCGGTATATGCTTCTCCGACAACATAAACAAAATCCGGCTGCTGCCAGCCACGATTCAACATTTCCGTTCGATTTATCGGCAGAAAAGACGGTGCCACTGAACTCATCCCCTTTATCAAGGCTTATTTTAGAAGACGGAAGTCCATGTGTCAATCATTTGGCTTTGGAAGGTTTATCTATACAAAGTGCAGAGCGATATGGTATAATACAAAAAAATAAGAAGCAGGTGAAATGAATGGCTAATATTCCTACTCCCCATATCAATGCCCCCTACGGTGCCTTTGCCGATACGGTACTTATGCCGGGAGATCCGCTTCGTGCGAAATACATTGCTGAAAACTTCCTTGATAACGCGGAACTTGTAAATAATGTTCGCGGGGTACAGGGATATACAGGAACCTATATGGGAAAACGCGTTTCTGTAATGGCCAGCGGTATGGGCATGCCTTCGATCGGCATCTACTCCTATGAGCTTTTTAATTTCTATGATGTTAACAATATCATTCGAATCGGGTCTGCCGGCGCCATCAGCGAAAAACTCAAAGTTATGGACATTGTTGCCGGAATGAGCGCGTATACTGACTCTAACTTCGGCCGCCAGTTCGGCTTTGCCGGGAATGTGGCGCCATGCTGCAGTTACAAACTTCTGGAAAAAGCGGTCATAGCCGGTAAAAAGGTCGGAAAGGAACTCGTTTGCGGCCCGATCTATTCGTCCGATGCGTTCTATGATGAATCCGGGAACGCTATGAAACTTCAAAAGCTCGGCGTACTCGCAGTTGAAATGGAATCTGCAGCACTGTACCTTAATGCGGCCAGAGCCGGAAAAAATGCGCTGTGTATTTGTACAATTTCAGACAGTCTTGTCACTGGAGAGGAACTTTCTGCTGAGGAACGGCAAATCGGTTTCAGGGATATGATGAAAATCGCGCTGGATATCGCGTAAGTCCTAACAGATAACGGGATAGTCTGCTGTTGAGACTATCCCGTGTTTTTTATATTTTCCAGGCTTCAAAACTGTCCTCGTCTTCAAGAACGATCATCTTTCGTCCGGATGCTTTCATGAGGGCCTCAATGACAGACGCCCTATCTCCGGAGCGGGTCAACAGTGTGAAGCTGATGCTTGAGGAATAACTGACATTCTGGGTTTTTGCCGGAAGGGACAAAAGAGCATAATTAACTTTATCCCATTCGGAATAGGGAACTTCACACAAATCATGACAGGTTCGTTCCATACTTACAATTTCAGCAGCATTGAGCGCCAACTTACAACCTTGTGTATAGGCGCGGACAAGCCCACCTGTTCCCAGAAGGACTCCTCCGAAATAGCGAGTAACGACGATGCAACAATTGACAACACCTGCACCGCGTAATACGTCCATCATTGGAAGTCCGGCGGTTCCGCCCGGTTCTCCGTC
Source organism: uncultured Clostridia bacterium (assembly GCA_937906775.1). GTDB lineage: Bacteria > Bacillota > Clostridia > Christensenellales > Aristaeellaceae > Aristaeella. The sequence goes on along the minus strand of CALCUD010000120.1, from coordinate 37,268 downwards.
GTCGCTGTAACGCATGATGCCACTGTTCAGTCCTATGATATAAGCATAACAGTTGTGGCTTGCATCGCGATATTGAGCGCGAATCTTATTCAGGAAGCTCAATGCCGCATCTTCAGTTTCGCACGGACAACCATGACCGATAAACCGGCTTTTGTTGATGACAACTTCTTCCGAACCGACTTTTAACAAGGTTTTATATGCGTCTGTCATTGCAGAATGATTCGGCAGAAGCCTTTTTTACCCTTCTTCAAAAGAAGTCCGTCAGTTCCAATCTGGTCGGCCGATACTGTCGCGGAAATTTCTGTTATCTTTGTATCATTCACGGAAACGGCATTCTGTTCGATCTGTTTTCTTGCGTCACTCTGGCTTTTGCAAAGGCCTGAGCGGACAAGCAATGTAGAGATACGGGCGTCTGCAGACAATTCATCGGCTGTTACAGTAAGAGAAGGGACATTTTCTGCAGATGAACCGCCGGCAAACAGTGAGGCAGCCGCATCGGCAGCTTTTTGAGCTTCCTCCTCACCGTGAACAAGTTTCGTGATTTCAAAGGCAAGGATCTTTTTGGCCTCGTTGATTTCGGAACCCTGCAGAGCGCCGAGACGGCGAACCTCGTCCATCGGCAGGAAGGTCAGGAGCGACAGACATCTTTCAACATCCTTGTCATCGACATTCCGCCAATACTGATAAAACTGGTAAGGAGAAGTTTTTTCGGGATCAAGCCATAAAGCGCCTGCTTCTGTTTTGCCCATCTTCCGGCCGTCATGCGTAAGAAGCAGCTGGAAGGTACAGGCAAAAGCTTTTTCGCCATCCTTCCGGCGGACAAGATCAGCACCGCCGAGTATATTGCTCCACTGATCATTACCGCCCATTTCTAACCGGCAACCGTAGCGATGGAACAGTTCCAGAAAATCGTAACTCTGCATCAGCATATAGGTAAACTCAAGAAAACTGAGTCCGTTTTCCGTGGCCATACGGGTCTTGTAGCAATCAGCGGTCAGCATTTTGTTGACGGTGAACAGAGAACCGATTTCGCGCATGAATTCAATAAAATTCAAGTTCCGAAGCCAATCTGCATTGTTGACGATGATCGCTTTGTCGTGATCGAAATCCAAAAAGCGTGACATTTGTTTCTTGATGCACTCAACATTATGATCAATCGTTTCAACGGTAAGCATTTTCCGCATGTCCGTTTTTCCGCTTGGGTCACCGATCATGGCTGTGCCGCCTCCCATCAATGCAATGGGACGATGACCGGCGCGCTGCATGTGCGCCATACCCATGATCGCGACAAAATGACCGACATGAAGACTGTCAGCAGTGGGGTCGAAACCGATATAGAAAGTTGTCGGGCCTTTCAACTGTTCATACAGTTCATCATCGTAGGTGGTCTGTGCGATAAAGCCGCGCTCTTTTAAAATGTCAAGAATATGTTCAGCCATGGTGAAAACCTCCTTCAATTATAGAATTTCACGGAGAATCTCTTCCAGAGTATTCATTCCCGTGTGAATCTGGGCAACCGTGCTGTTTGAGAAATTTAAACGCAATGTGTTCAAATGACCTCCGCCAACATAGAAATGCGTTCCGGGTACATAGGCGACTTTCCGTTCAATTGCCTTTTGCAGAAGCTTGACCGCGTCAAGTTCATCAGGCAGTTCACACCAAATGAACAGTCCGCCGTCGGGTCTGGTTGCCTTAACACGGGCGGGAAAACAATCCAGATGATCAAGCATCGCTTTCATCTTCGGACCGTATTCAGCACATATTTCCGAGATGTGTGCCGGCAGCAATCCATCCCGGATATAGAGGTCAACGATCGCCTGATTCAGATTCCCTGTATGTACATCCGTGGATTGCTTCCCAACGGTGCATTTTCTGATAATATCCGTGTTGCCTGCAATATAACCGACGCGGAGGCCCGGAGAAATGATCTTTGAAAAACTTCCAAGGAATACAACCCAACCGCCTTGATCGAAAGACATGATGGAGGGAAGCGGATCACCGGAATACCGAAGATCACGATACGGATCATCTTCAGCGACTACGACCCCGTATTGATTAGCCAGCTCTGCTACTTTTTTCCGTCTTTCAAGAGAAAGCGTACGTCCGGTCGGATTCTGGAAGGTGGGAATAGTATACAGCATTTTTGGATGATATTGCCGGATCATTGCTTCCAGATGTTCAGGAATCAGACCGTCATCATCACTGTCAACAGCGACAAGATTGGCCTGATAAAGTTTCATACACTGCAGGTTTCCAAGGAAAGAAGGGCTTTCAACAAGAATCGTATCCCCGGGATCGATCAGGGCCTTGCAAAGCAAATCCATCGCCTGGGTCGATCCTGTAACAGGAAGAATCGCGGGAACATGGATCCCAAGCATTGCCTCGACATAATTCCGGACGCTTTCAACAAAACGGGGATATCCCTCTGTTGCGCCATATTGCAGAATTGCTTTTCCGTCATCTTTCATGACACGGGCTGCAAGTTCCGCCACCTTTTCATCCGGAAGAGCGGCAAGGGAAGGATTGCCGCCTGCGAATGAGATCATTCCCGGCTGGGCAATAATTTTAAAAATTTCGCGGATAGCACTGCCGGTTACCTGATCGAAACGTTTCGCAAAGCGTACCTGTGAAATATCCATGGATTGGTCACTCCTTTCGGGAAATAAAAAACCGCGTTCTCCGGAAGGCGAAGAATAACGCGGTACCACTCCCATTCGACTGAATAAACAGTCCTTAACGAAAGCAAAGCTTTCATCGCTGTAACCGGCGAACCGGAATTCCCCTACATGACGATGTTTTCAGGGAACTGGCTCCGGGATGTACTTCAACGAACCGGCACCGCTTCCTCGCATCATCCGGAAGCTTTCTGAAGGTCCGGGAACGCTTACTCTTCCCATCATTGCTTATAGGAGCATTATATTGCATTCTTAACGCTTGTCAAGCGGAAAACAGGTTTTCTTGTATAAAACTGGATCCTGTATTTATCTGACAGGGCGAAGAACTTGAAAAAAAAGAAGGATTCCTGTATAATATGGCAGATCATTCCGGTATCAATCCGAATGGTCTTCTCCCGGTTAAAGAGGAGGGTGACACATGGAGTGCAAAATCAAGAATGAGATCGGCACCATCTTTATTTCCGAAGAGGTCATGCTGAAGGTCGTCGGTTATGCCGCACTTGAATGCTACGGTATCGTTGCTATGTGCGGTAAACGTGCTAAAGACGGTATTGTTGAATGGCTGGGTCGTGAAAACCTTTCCCGCGGAGTTCAGATCCGCAATGTCGGGGATATGCTTGATGTTGATCTGTTTATCATTGTTGAATACGGTATTTCTGTAGCAGAAGTATGTAAAACCATCGTTGACACTGTTCGCTATAAACTTGAAAGTATGACTGGCGTCAAGGTTCGTAAAGTCGGTATCTCTGTCGAGGGAATTCGAATCTGATCCGATGCTTCTCTTTGAAACGAAAGATGGAGGATAAACGCTTGATTCAGTTTAAAACGATTGACGGCTTGCTGCTGAGAGATATGGTGATTGCGGGAGCAACTCTGCTTGATAACAACCGTGAAGCTGTCGACGCGCTAAATGTTTTCCCGGTTCCGGATGGTGATACAGGAACAAATATGTCATTGACCATGCAATCCGCAACGAGGGAGATCAACAGTAAAGAATATCTTCGGGCTGACGAAGCAGCCAATGCGTTGGCAAAAGGCGCGCTGAAGGGGGCACGCGGTAATTCCGGCGTGATTACCAGCCAACTTTTCAGAGGCTTTGCCAAAGCACTGACCGGAGTAGAGAAAATCACACCTGTCCAGTTTGCAGCAGCACTGACAAAAGGCGCTGAAATGGCCTATAAAGCCGTGATGAAGCCTAAAGAAGGCACAATTCTGACGGTAGCGCGCGTCGTTGCCGAGGATGCGCTGAAGCAAGCAAATAAAGCCCCTGATGACTATGACGGGCTGATCAATGTAATGCTTAAAAGCGGCGAGGCTATTCTGAAGAAAACACCGGATATGCTCCCGGCGCTGAAACAGGCCGGCGTAGTAGATTCCGGCGGACGCGGACTTCTTCTGATATATCAGGGTTGTGCTGCAGTATTGCGCGGAGAAGATATCAGTCTGGCCGATACCGGTATGGATGAAGACGCTTCTGCACAGAATGATGATTGGCACGATTTATCCAAAGAACCTGCTTTTACCTACTGTGTCGAATTTACGGTATCCCGATTCCGCGATGATTGTGATGAGCATGATCTGGATTCTTTCCGTCGTCGGCTGAACCGGATAGGAGATTGCGTTCAGGTGATGGGCGATCTGAACAGGGCAACTGTTCATGTGCATACCAATCAGCCCGGATCAGCGCTGGAATACGGTACGGAACTCGGAGATCTGACAGAAATCAAAATTGACAATCTTCATGAGATATATCTGGCATCACAGGGCAATACAGCTGAACCGGCTAATGATGAAGAACCGGAAACGGCTGAACCCGAAAAAGAATACGGCATGGTTGCCGTTTCTCTGGGAGACGGATTTTCCAAGTTCTTCCGCGATCTGAGCGTCGATAAGATTGTTGCAGGCGGACAGACAATGAATCCCTCCGTTGATGATCTTCTGAGCGCCATATCAAAAATCAACGCAAAACATGTGTTCATTTTCCCGAATAACGGAAATGTGATTTTTGCCGCGAACCAGGCTGCTGAATTATGTAAAAAAGACGTTCATGTTATTCCAACCAAAAACGTAGCGATGGGGATTGCTGCTGCGATCGCCTTCCAGCCGGATAAAGATCTGCAGACAAACATAACACGTATGAATGAAGCGTCGCAGCATGTTAAAACGGCGACAGTTACCTACGCGATCAGGGACAGCGAATACAACGGTGTTGAGATCCGCCAGGGGGACATTATAGGGCTTCATAACGGTCAGATTGAATATTCCGGAGATTCAATCCGCGATGTTGTGATGGACATGATGCAGAATGTTGTGACGGAGGATGATGAACTGATTACCGTTTATTACGGCTCGGATGTCACTGAGGAAGATGCGAAGAATCTGTCTGCTGAGATTGAAGAAACATTTCCGGATTGTGATGTTGAATATCACAATGGTGGACAGCCGCTGTACTATTATTTGATTTCAGTGGAGTAAATCATGCAGCTTTCCGACATGAAGGGCATCGGCCCTGTCCGGCAGGAAGCCTTACGCGCAATGGGAATATGCTCATTGCGCGATTTATTGTATACACTTCCCGTCAGATACGAAGATCAGATGACGCTTTTTCCAATTGATACGCGCGAGGAAGGTTCTGTTCTTGTTGCCGGAACGGTTCCGGAAAAGCCAAAAATCAGCTTTTTCCACGGATTATCCCGTGTTACGGCATCTATTCGTGACGAATCCGGAAAAATGCCGCTGTGCTGGTATAATGAGCCATGGATGATGCAGCAGCTTCCCGTAGGTCAGCCGATCCTTCTCTACGGACACCTCACCATTAAAAACAACAGGAGAGTGCTGCAGAATCCGAAGCTTGTGACAGAACGGGGATATATTCCCGTATACCGGGCGGTAAAGGGAATTCCGGCAAAATCCTTCCGTGAACTTATTCGAGCTGCGTTGGAAGAAGTGGACGATTGCTGTCCTGAAACACTACCGAAAGGATTTAGAATCGATAATCGATTGTGTGAGCTTAATTTCGCGATCCGCCAGGCTCATTTTCCGGATAACATTGAAAATCTCCGAATTGCACGGCGCAGGCTTGCATTTGAAAATATCCTTCTATATCTGGTTTATGTATCCATGAGCAGCAGCCGAAAAAAACCGGGATATCCTGTTAAATGTTCGGAGGAAATCGAAACCCGTTACTGGTCATCCATGCCTTTCCCGCCGACGGCTGCACAAAAACGGGTCCTTTCAGAAATCCGGAATGACCTGAATCAAAATGAAGCCATGGCAAGACTGGTACAGGGAGATGTGGGATGCGGAAAAACCGCAGTAGCTTTCGGAGCGATTTCTCTTGTCTGCGGAGGCGGTTATCAGGCCGCAATGATGGCTCCGACAGAAATTCTCGCTGTACAGCATTATCAGAATGCGCTGAAAACTCTTGCACCGCTGGGGATACGCTGCCGCATACTGACAGGAAGCACCAAAGCGAAAGATCGTCGAGTTATTCTGCAGGAACTGAAAGATCATGAATGTGACGCTGTATTCGGCACGCATGCGCTGATCAGCCGGGATGTGGAGTATAAGAAACTCGGACTTGTCATTACAGATGAACAGCACCGCTTTGGCGTAAATCAGCGCTCTTTGTTACAGGAAAAAGGACAGAACGAAGAAAGCCGTAGCCCGCATGTTCTTGTCATGTCTGCAACCCCGATTCCGCGCACACTGGCGCTGATCCTTTACGGAGACCTGGAGTTGTCCGTTATCGACGAACTGCCTTCCGGGCGGATTCCGGTCAGGACGCGAATCGTTCCCGAGAAAAAAAGAGAAGGGATGTATGAATTCCTGAGAAATTCTCTTCGCAGCGGAAGACAGGCATATATTGTCTGTCCGACTGTTGAAGACAGTGAAAACGGGGACAGTATCCAAAGCGCCAAGAGCATGTTCAAACATCTTTGTGAAAATGAACTCAAGGGTTTCCGTGTCGCATTGACATGGGGAAATCAGAAGGCACCGGAAAAGAATGCGGTTCTTGATGGCTTTTCTGCAGGTAATTACGATGTTCTTGTATCGACAACCGTTATCGAAGTCGGAGTCAATGTTCCCAATGCAACGGTCATGATTGTTGAGAACGCTGAACGCTTCGGACTGAGTCAGCTGCACCAGCTGCGCGGAAGAGTCGGACGGGGAAGCGAGGAGAGCTGGTGTTTTCTCCTTTCTGACGCGAACGAAAAATTGAAAACGCTTTGCGCCACCAATGACGGTTTCGAAATCGCACAGAAGGATCTTGCACTTCGGGGACCGGGTGACCTGACCGGGACAAGACAATCCGGAGAACCGTTGCAGGGGCTGCCGGTTGACGGAGATATACGTCTGCTTGATGAAGTGTCCGAATGTGTCAGAAGAATGCACCGGGATCCAGCCTGTAAAGAAACACTGTCTGCACTGGAAGCGCAGGCTGAGGTATATTTTGCCGGACAGGAGCACCGAATTGCTCTGAACTGAGAGGCAAATCCGGGTTTAACGGGAGTTTTCCTCCATCAGTTCAACCAGGATCCTGTTCTGAATATCCATACCGCGATCTGTAAGAAACCAGCGGCCGTTTTCGTGTATCATCAGACCGTCGGATGCAAAGGAACGGAGACATCTGCCGAAACATGCATCTATTGAGATACCGTGCAAAGCAAGAAACTGTTCTTCATCGACGCCTTCAGCCATTCGAAGTCCGAGCATGACAGACTCAAAACGTGCATCCTCCGGAGTGATGATTTCAGTTTCTCTTTCTTCCGGATGTATGAGACATTTTTCATAATCACGAAAAGTCCGTGGATTTGTAATCCGGCGATAAGTGATTCCTGATCCGCAGGGTTTGATCCCGGTCATGGAGGACGCGGAAAGTCCCAGACCGAGATAAGGCTTCAGCGTCCAGTAACCGATATTGTGGCGGCAGGAAAATCCGTTTTTCGCAAAATTGGATATTTCATAGCGGGCGAACCCGTTTTCACCGAGAAAACGAACGGCAAATGAATACATATCCCTTTCCGTATCGGGATCGGGCAGTATCAGCCTGCCGGTGTCCAGATCGTGTTTCAGAGGCGTACCTTCTTCTGGGATCAGCCCGTAGGCGCTGATGTGAGTCGGAGAAAGGCTGACTGTATCACGCAGCGTCCGCTCCCATGATTCCGGGGTTTGACCGGGAATACCGAAGATCAGATCCGTATTGATATTGGTGATTCCGGCAGAACGGATAAAGTTCACGGTTGCCGGTACTTCTTCATATTGATGAATGCGACCAAGCAGCGACAGAATACTGCCGTCGGACGATTGGACACCGAGGGAGATCCGGTTTACCCCAAGGTTAATCATGGCACGGGTCCAGGATTCGGTTACTGTTCCCGGATTTGCCTCAACGGAAAACTCTGTAACATAGTCCATATTAAAAACAGACCGAAGTCCTGTAATCAGATATTCCATTTCACGTGCCGGAACCAGGGAGGGAGTACCGCCGCCAAAATAGACCGTATCTATTTCTTCATCAATTTCATCAAGTCGGATTTCAGCTTCCCGGAGCAGGAGACGGATGTAGGCCGGTATATGTGCTTCAGCGCCGGAGAAGGACGCGAAATCGCAGTATCGGCATTTCCGGACACAGAAGGGGAAGTGAATGTATAATTCCATGATTCCTCCTTCATGATGTTTTCTGGTGCGGATGATATTGCAAGGTTGACGGTTTCAAGCCCGTGACGGACTGCATATGAGACCGTATACAGAGTCCCGCCGTGCAGTTGTTTCAGATAACAGATGCAGAGTGACGCATGTTCTACCATGAACCGGTCTCTTACAAGCATACACCCCTGATAATACTTTTCAGACAGAACGTCGATCCGATCCGCTTTTGCTCTGATTCTTTCGTATTCATTCCGTAAAGAAGTGTTCCATCCGACGGTATGTTGCCTGCAGGGAAGAACCAGCCAAAGTTTCAGATCGGGATATTCATTCTGAAGTTTTAGGACTTCTTTTGCTGCCAGAAGGTCAAACCCACGGGCTCCGCCACATTCAAAAACATGAAAGCCGGATCTGTATGCGTCGAGAATGGCTTTTTGTATCCGGACTGAAATCGCAGGAAGATCAGCCGGATCCAGATCGCGATGCCCAGTAAAGCAGGCAGTCATTTCCCTTTCAAACGGTGAAATCATTCTCATGCTTATCAGGAATCCATTTTGAGAACTGCCAGAAATGCTTCACTGGGAACCTGAACAGTTCCGAACTGGCGCATTCTCTTTTTCCCTTCCTTCTGTTTTTCCAGCAGCTTCTTCTTGCGGGTAATATCGCCGCCGTAACATTTTGCGAGTACATCTTTGCGTACCGCTTTAACTGTTTCACGTGCGATAACTTTACCGCCGATCGCTGCTTGAATCGGGATTTCAAACATTTGCCGCGGAATAACATCTTTTAGTTTTTCAGCGATACTCCGTCCGCGCGCATATGCTTTATCCCGGTGAACAATAATAGAAAATGCATCACACAAATCACCGTTCAACAGGATATCCAGTTTTACAAGATCACTCTGACGGTAATCCTTCAGTTCATAATCAAAAGAAGCATATCCGCGGCTGCGGGATTTGATCTGATCAAAGAAATCGAAAATAATCTCGTTCAGAGGAAGCTCATAGTTCAGTTTCACACGGTTTCCCTCATATTGCATATCAAGGAAAACGCCGCGTTTATCCTGACAAAGATCCATAAGTGTTCCGACAGAATCCTGCGGTGTATAGATCGTCGCGTGAACAAAGGGTTCTTCCATTCCGGCGATTTCACCGATCGGGGGAAGATTTGTCGGGTTGTCAATCAGCAATTCAGAACCGTCGTTTTTCAGAACTTTGTAAATAACGCTCGGTGCGGTGGTAACCAGATTCAGATCAAATTCCCGTTCCAGACGGGTAGTCATAATATCCATATGCAGGAGGCCGAGAAAGCCGCAACGGAAACCGTATCCAAGAGCAACGGAAGTTTCCGGTTCAAAAGACAGGGAGGCATCATTCATTCTTAATTTTTCAAGGGCGTCTTTCAATGCAGGATAATCGGCGCCATCGGCCGGATAGATTCCGCAGTATACCATCGGAGTCACATGCCGATATCCAGGAAGAGGTTCTGCGGCGGGACGGCTGGCATCTGTAACAGTGTCTCCGACGCGGGTGTCACGAACATCTTTGATAGACGCGGCGATATATCCTACATCACCGGCTTTCAGAGCGCTGCAGGGTGTATATCCCGGCGAAAAGATACCGACTTCAACGATATCAAACTCGCCGCCCGTTGCCATCAGACGCATTCTCATCCCGGGCTTTACTGTTCCTTGTTTAACCCGGACAAAGCAGATGGCGCCGCGATAATTATCATAAAAGGCATCAAAGATAAGGGCTTGTAAAGGCGCGTCAGAGTCCCCAGAAGGCGCGGGGATATGGTTCACAATTGCTTCCAGAACATCCTCGATATTCTGGCCGGTTTTGGCAGAGATGCGGGGCGCATAACTGGTGTCGAGGCCGATCACATCCTCAATTTCCTGACAGACAACATCAGGCTGAGCCGAAGGAAGATCGATTTTGTTGATAACCGGAATAGTTTCCAGATCATGTTCAAGCGCCATATAAACATTAGCAAGAGTCTGAGCTTCAATGCCCTGAGTCGCGTCAACGACAAGCAGCGCGCCTTCACAGGCGGCAAGCGCACGGGAAACTTCATATGTGAAGTCAACATGGCCGGGAGTATCGATGAGATTCAATATGTACTCCTGTCCGTCTTTGGCCTTGTATTTCATATGAACAGCTTTGCTCTTGATTGTGATACCGCGTTCCCGCTCCAGTTCCATGCTGTCGAGGATCTGCTCGACCATCTCGCGCTGTTCAAACACACCGGTCTTTTCCAGAATCCGGTCGGCCAATGTGCTTTTACCGTGATCAATATGCGCGATAATACAGAAATTCCGGATTTTTGACATTCCGTTATCCATATTCAAAACCTCCGCCTGACAATAAGGAAGTTATGCCTTTGTGATTCGCTGCCCGAAACGGTTTTCTGTTCCTGCAAGCAAACGCTTAATATTTGTCCGGTGACGAAGAATGCATAACAGGGCAAGCAGGATACTCCAGATAATGATGCAAAGATTGCTGTCACTGCAGAAACAGCAGACTGCGATCGCGTAGACCGTGAGCATGCTCATACTGCCGAGCGAGATAAATTTTGTCAGCGCAATCAGAAGGATTGCCACAAAATATCCGATCAGCGCGGGGACAGGGAAACAGAAAAGCATTACCCCGCAGCTGCTGGCAACACCTTTTCCGCCGCGGAAGTTAAAGAATACCGGCCAGTTATGTCCGATGATGACCAACAACCCGGCCAGATACGCTCCAAACATATTTCCAACGAAAATCCGGCCAAGCAAACATGACAGAACCGCTTTGGCCATATCACCGAAAAAAGTGATCAGCCCCCATTTCCAGCCCATGGTGCGAAGCACATTGCTTGCGCCAGTATTCTTACTTCCGACGCTTCGCAAATCAGGCCCTTTTGCAAACTTTGCGACAATCAGGCCTGTAGATATAGAACCGAGACAGTAAGCAATTATTCCCGTGAGAATACAGGCGAGGACAGGATTCATATCAAACATTCTCTTTCTTCCTTTCACGCAGGATAAATCGGATCGGAGTTCCGGTAAAATCAAAAGCCTTCCGGAAATAGTTTTCAAGATACCGTTCGTAGGCAAAGAAGTTCAGTTTCTCGTCATTCACAAAGAAGATAAATGTCGGCGGACATACAGCGCTCTGAGTCGAATAATAGATTTTAAGCCTTCGGCCACCCTGCATAGGAGGCTGAAGCTCATTTGTGGCATCGTTCAGAATATCATTAAGAACACCTGTAGAGATCCTTTTACAAGCCATTTGCCAAACCTGGTTTACTGTATCGAATACAGTACGTACACGCTGACCCGTCTTTGCAGATATAAACAGAACCGGGCAATAATCCATGAATTTCAGATCGGAAAGGACCTGTTTACGGAATTTTTCCAGTGTGCCTGTTTCTTTCTCCAACATATCCCATTTGTTGACAATGATCACGGCAGCCTTTCCTTCATCGTGGATGAGACCGGCTATTTTGGTATCCTGCTCTGTAACACCGTCGTTAGCGTCAATCAAAAGCAATGCAACATCACACCGACGAATTGCGGAGATTGAACGGAGTACACTGTACCGTTCCAACGATTCATCTTCAATTGCACGTTTGCGGCGGATACCCGCGGTATCTATAATATTGTACATAGTGCCGTTTTCGTCGGTAAACAGAGTATCGATTGCATCACGTGTAGTGCCGGCGATATCGGAAACCATAGTCCGTTCCTGACCCAACAGTTTGTTGGTCAGAGAACTTTTGCCGACATTCGGCCGTCCGACTATGGCAAGTTGAATCACATGGCTGTTTTCTTCTTCCGGATCCGCTGCTTCGGGAAAATGGGATATGATCAAATCCAACAGATCACCGAAACCGAGCATATTGACACTGCTGATTCCGATGGGATCACCGAATCCAAGTTCATAGAACTCATAAAGGTTATCGTTCAGCCCCATCCAGTCGATTTTGTTGACAACAAGAATAACCGGCTTATGGGTACGCCGCAGAAGATTGGCAACATCCCTGTCATCATCAGTCAGCCCATCCCGGGCGTCTGTGAAGAAGCAAATGACGTCAGCCGTATCCATAGCGATCTCAGCCTGATGTTTCATCTGAGAGAGGAGAACATCATCGCTACGCGGATCAATACCGCCTGTATCGATCAGAGTAAACGAATGATTCAACCATTCCACATCCGCATAAATCCGGTCACGGGTAACGCCGGGAACATCTTCAACGATACTGATTCTTTTCCCGGCCATTTTATTGAAAAAAGTCGACTTCCCGACATTCGGGCGGCCGACTACCGCCACAAGTGGTTTTGCCATCAGCGAACACCTCCAACTCCATAAATGGCATCAATCAAAGACTGTCCGTTATTCCGGACAACGCGCACGGGACATTGCAGAGCGGATTCAACCTGATTGACTGTCATATCGTCCAGGAAAGAATCCGTATTCTCGCGCAACATGGTTTCTGAAATCAAAATCTCATCACATTTGACCCCCTGCAAGGATGCGACAAGATCCTGACCGACGATGAGCCCAGTTACCGTGACAGATTCACCGAAGAAACGGTTGATAACCGGAATCACGTGAATTTCTGTTCCTTCCGGTTTATACTTCCTGACAAGCGATTCAATATGCGGTGCTGCAGAAACACCGGTTGCGATGATCAGGTTTCGGTTACCGGGAGGGGATACTAATGACTGCAGGGGATTATCGGATATATATTCCTCGCATTCCCGGGAAAGAAGACGGAGCATGCCGACGCCGTTCTCTATCTGTGGATAATCTTCGTAATTCGAATGTTCCGGAATCGTGCGTCCAGAAAGACAGTAAAACTCATCGGAAGGGAAAACGAACCGGGTTCCCAGCGCGGAAAGAAATTCCTGCTGCCATGTATCTGTTTTATCAAGCAGTGCAGCAGCGGAATCGGGTGTAAAAGGCAACAATTTTGACAGCCCGCTACGGTGCCGTGTTAACCCAACCGGAACGATCGCTAAAGAACGGGCAAAAGGATATAACGCAGACAGATCACGTACTGTTTTTTCCAGAACATTTCCGTCATTTATCCCGGGACACAGAACAACCTGTGCATGAAAACAGATTCCGGAATCACGCAACTTATTCAACCGGTCCATCAACAATCCGGCATTCGGGTTATTCATCATTTGACAGCGAACATGAGGATCTGTCGCATGGACAGAAATATATAACGGAGAAGCTTTGCGACGCAAGATACGGGAAAACTCTGAATCGTTAACATTGGTCAGCGTTACGTAATTACCCATCATCAGGCTGAGACGCCAGTCATCATCCTTCACGTACATGGTTTCACGCATATTCTTCGGGAGCTGATCGATGAAACAGAATACACATCGATTACAGCAATGCCGGGGCTTCATCGCGACAGTTTCATCAAGGCTGAGACCGAAAGGTTCCCATTGTTTTTTAACAATCTTACGTATAACTCTCTTGCCGGAGGGTTCCTCCGTTTCGACTGTCAGAATCCGGCAGGAAGTGAGAGCCTGATAATCTATTTCATCGATGATATCTTCATTATTTATGTTCAGAAGAAGATCCCCTGCGCGTATTCCGGAACGGAAAGCCGGAGAACACTCTGCTACCTGAAGAATACGAATGGCCATTACTTCACCTCGTTCCATACAAAACACCAGTTTGTATTATGAAGTTTAGGCTTCATGTTGTCAAGATTTCTCAAAACCAAGGTTGTTATTTCCTGCTCCAGATGATATGATAAAAAAGGTCCTGAAAAAGGCCAAAGACGGAAAGGATAACGTCATGCCACAGATCAACGATATCGGAATTGACCTTGGAACTTCCAATGTCACAATTTATATGAAGGGCCGCGGAATCGTACTGCGTGAACCGGCTGTCGTAGCGGTAGATCGCGACACCAGACAGATCATAGCCATGGGAACAGAAGCATACAGGATGATTGGACGTACACCGTCCAATATCAATGTTATCCGTCCGATTGCACAAGGCGATATGATCGATTTCGAGTTGACGAGTATCATGTTGCGGTTGTTTGTATCCGAAGTTGTCGGGAAACGCAGAATCTCACGCCCGCGTGCAATTCTTTCAGTTCCCGGCGGTGTGAAACCAATCGAACAAAAAGGCCTTGTAACATCTTTGTTTGACGCCGGGGTACGACGTACTCAGACTTTGGACATGAATATTGCTGCAGCCTTGGGGGCACACTTGAACTTCCTTGGCGCGTATGGTTGCCTTTTAGCAGATATCAGTGCCGGCGGGAGTGAGCTGTCTGTCCTCTACAACGGGAATCCTGCTGTTATCAGTCGGGTTAAAACCGGCGGGGACCAGTTTGATGAAGCGATAATCCGCTATCTCCGAAAAAAATACAATCTATTGGTAGGAGAGCGGACGGCTGAACAGATCAAAATAACGTTGGGATGTGCCATTCGGCGGGAAAATAATCTTGCCATGGATGTGACCGGGCGGAATCTTGTCTCCGGACTTCCTAAAACGATGACGATAGATTCGAACGAGATATATGAATCTTTGATTGATTGTGTTAATGCAATTATTGAAGGTGTTCAGGTCATCCTGGAACGTACTCCGCCGCAACTTGCATCCGATGTGTTTGACGGCGGTGTGACGATGACCGGCGGCGCGTCCCAGTTGTACGGCTTGTCCGAGGCAATCAGTAAAGTTCTGAAAATTCCATGCCGTGTGGCTCCAAATCCCCGGGACTGTACTGTATTGGGATGTGCACGCGTTTTGGAAGAATCAAACGAGTTGAAATATCTGCTGAACCGATAAAAAAGAGCGGGATTACCGCTCTTTTTTATAATCCAAGCCTTTCAGCAGCCTGTTCACGCATTTTGTACTTGAGGATTTTTCCGGCAGCATTCATTGGAAATTCATCCCAGAATTCAATATATTGCGGAACTTTGTGACGTGCAAGATGAGATACGATATATTCTCGCATTTCCGCTTCGCTTACGGAACCTTTCTCTCGGAGAATGATACAGGCAAGGACCGCTTCACCGTAATGTTTGTCCGGAACGCCAATGACCTGAACGTCAGATACTGCAGGATGCGTAAGAATGAATTCTTCGATCTCTTTGGGGTAAATGTTTTCACCGCCGCGGATAATCATATCCTTGAGTCTTCCGGTTATCACGAAAGTTCCGTCCGGATTTTTCCTGGCCAGATCGCCTGAATGAAGCCATCCGTCTTCATCGATGGTTGCACGCGTTTCCTCAGGCATTTTGTAATATCCTTTCATTGTGTTATAGCCTTTGGAACAGAACTCACCGTCCATTCCGTCCGGAAGTTCGGCGCCGGTTTCGGGATCAATGATTTTACACTTGATGTGCGGAAATGCATAACCGACGGTTTCAGTCCGAATATCAAGGGGATCCGTCCATGCTGACATGGTACTTCCCGGAGCGGATTCCGTCTGACCATATACACTTACAATTCCACGCATATTCATTTCATGGGGGTCGGCAGCACGCTTCATCAGTTCAGGCGGACAACCTGATCCTGCCATGATACCGGTCCGCATATAGGAAAAATCCGTAGAATGGTAATCTGGATGATTAAACATAGCGATGAACATGGTAGGAACTCCGTGAAAACAGGTAATACGTTCCTGCGTTATACAAGCCAGCGCATTTTTGGCAGAAAAATAAGGAAGAGGACACATCGTTGTTCCGTGAGTCATCGAGGCTGTCATCGCAAGTACCATTCCAAAGCAATGGAACATGGGTACCTGAATCATCATCCGATCCGCTGTGGAAAGACCCATACGGTCGCCGATGCATTTTCCGTCATTCAAGACATTATAATGTGTGAGCATAACACCTTTCGGGAATCCGGTTGTGCCTGAAGTGTACTGCATATTACAGACATCATCAGGACGGACGCAGGATGAAACCTGACGAAGTGTTTCAGCTGATACCAGTGCTGCCCGTTCGAAAGCTTCCTCAAAAGTAAGGCACCCTTTCTGACGGAAACCGACAGTTATAACATTGCGTAAGAAGGGAAGTCGCTGGCAGTGGAGAGGCTGGCCGGCAACAGAAGCAGAAATCTCAGGACAAAGTTCATTGATAATCTGGACGTAATCACTGTCAAGACATCTGTCGATCATAATCAACGTATGCGTATCACTCTGGCGGAGAAGATACTCAGCTTCATGGATTTTATACGCGGTATTGACGGTTACGAGAACAGCACCAATCTTGGCAGCCGCCCAGAAAGCAATATACCATGCCGGTACATTAGTGGCCCAGACAGCAACTTTTGTTCCTGCTTTAACATTCAGAGAAAGCAGAGCACGTGCGAAATGATCGACATCATCACGAAATTCAGCATAAGTCCGTACATAGTCCAATGTGGTATACCGGAAAGCGTACTGATCCGGAAATTCTTCCGCCATACGGGTCAGCACCTGAGGAAAAGTCAGATCGATCAATTCGTCTTTTTTCCAGATATATCGGCCGGTTCCGTCATGATTCAGGTAAAGTGATTTTCTTTTACCGCGCGGATTATCAAACCGGCGCATATAACTTAGAAAATGTGAAAAAATGATTTCCTGATCAGTAATTTCGGATTGCCATTCGGGTTTCCATTCCAACGAAATAAAACCGTCATAGTCAATTGAACTTAAGGCACGCATCATTGCATCCACAGGAAGGGTCCCTTCACCGATCAGACGGTATGAGCCATCTTCACCGGAATCGCGCAGATGAACATGACGAACATATGCACCCAGGTTTTTAATCGTGTATGCAGGTTCTTCTCTGAAATCCCGATACGGATGATGCATATCCCACAGAGCGGCGAGCCAATCACAGGCATACATGTCGAGTATACTGCGAAGGCGTTTTGTATCGGCGAAAATGCCGACTGTTTTTATTAACAGGGTTACTTTCCCATCGGTATCAAGGGCAAGCACTTTATTCAGATTGCTCCGGATCATTTCAGAATCGTCAGTTCTTGCACAAACAGCAAGATAAGGCACACCGATTGCCTGTGCAATTCCAAGGAGCTTTTCAAGCCGGTTCTCTTCCAGGGGAAGACTCAAATCTATGGAAGTATCAAAACAGGGAATCTGAAGGTGTGCATTACGAAGTTCACGGAGCGTATCGTAATACCGATCGGAGGAAAAGGGACTTCCTGTTTCAACCCATCCGGGACAATCCAGCAGGTTATAAACTTCAATTCCGTTGAATTTCAATTCTGAAGCGTCATGAACCAGTTCATCCCATGCTTTTTGATTCCAACCGCGACAAGAAAATGAAAGCCTCACGCTTCTTCCTCCTCATAAACGATCTTGTTCAACGCGTTGACATAGGCCATGACGCCGGAGCCAACGATATCTGTTGAGATACCGCGTCCGGAATAGAGCTTACCCTGATTCCGAAGCTTGACAACGGATTCTCCCATTGCTTCGCGACCTTCACTGATTGCCCGGATCTGGAAATCATCCAACTCAAAATGACGTCCGATCGTTTTTTCTATTGCCAGAAATGCCGCATCAATTGCACCGTCTCCCACAGAAATGCCTTCCAGTATGCGGCCGCGGTATTCAAGTTTCATATGTGCCATTGCTGAAATGATATTCCCGGTATTGATCACATAGCTGATAATTTTACACGCAGGTTCAACCTGCATTGCTTCAGCGGCTATGATTGCATCAAGCTCCCGGGAAGTGATCTCATTTTTCTTGGATACAGCGATACTGAAGGCTGTCCAGACTTTCTCATAGTCCTGTTCGCTCAAATCGTATCCAAGCATTGCGACAGTACTGCGTAATGAGTCTTTGGTTTCGGTACCGGTCAGAAAAGTCTCGTGTTCGCTGCTCGTACGGGCTGAGAGAACAGGCTCCTTATCCGGATGAATAAACAGGTCACGAATGCTGTCAAGTACACGTTTGCTTTCTTCCATGCGGAAGGTGCAGGAGATATTCATGGACTCTTTACGGACGGCGAAGATTTTCATAAGGTTTTCAAGTGCGATTTCTCCGGTGCCGAAGGATGTAACTTTGACAGCACCGGCGCCTGTCTGCACAGCTTCGACGGCACAGGCATCGGCAAGCTTCATTTCATTGGAACAACGGATACCGAGGCGAATATTGCGGAGTGTCGGGACTTCTTCAAGGATATCATGCAGGAAATGTCCGAATTCAACAGGGAGTAATTGCCCGGAAACATCACACAGGGTGATTTCTGTAGCACCTGCGGAGATAACGTCGGAAAGCAGGGATGTAAGGAATACTTTATCGCTCCGGGTAGCATCCTCTGCGATGAATTCTACGGAATCACATTTTTCGCGACAGGCGGCAACGGCTTGCAAAATAGCAGATTTCATTGAATCCGGTTTTTTATGACCGATATACTCCATACGGACGGAACTTACGGGAGCGATGACACAGAGTGTTTTGTGATGTATGTCATGCATAGCGTCTATAAGTTCATCGAATCCATCGAGATCAAGAGGAACAGGCATGGACAGACCGGTATTCTCCAGAACGGTCGCGACAGAGCGGATAAAAAGATAATCCGCTTTTCCGTTCCTTACGGGAGGAAGCTCGATCCTGTTAATCCCGAGACGGTTAATCAGACGGATATATTCCAGCTTGTCACGAAATTTCAAATGGTCGAATACATCGGTACATGTCAGAGTAACATCTGTCATCAATAAAGACTGCATAGCAAATCCTCCTTAAAGAAAAAATCCCGAAGCCTATCTTGCTTCAGGGACGAATTTTCGCGGTACCACCCAGTTTCGTTCTGTTACCATACAGGAAACAGAACCTTATCATTACGGACTTAAATCCGAATGATTACGCCTATTACGGAGCGACCCGTACCTCATTAATCGCGGAGAACTTTCACAAGGTAAGCTCTGGAACCAGCATCTTTCTCTCTTCGTATCGGC
Organism: uncultured Clostridia bacterium; assembly: GCA_937906775.1. GTDB lineage: Bacteria > Bacillota > Clostridia > Christensenellales > Aristaeellaceae > Aristaeella. The sequence continues at coordinate 18,007 of CALCUD010000120.1, read as the reverse complement.
TCGCAGCAACCGCCGACTCTCTGAAACAAAGGAAAAGAAAGATTCTTTCCTTCATCGCCGGAATCAAATTGACATCGCAAATTTTAGCATAATCATATGGGGGTGTCAATTAATCTATTAATGAAAGACAGGCGGAATACAAGGCTGTTTCGTTTGACCGGAATCTAAAATTGAGTTATCATATATAATGTATTTTTGTAGTTAAAAGGGGGAACTCCTTTTTGGCTGGCTGTGAAGAACTTTCTCTTTCTGTGGATTCTCTGGACGCGTACGTCTCTTTATTCGGCTTGAACGACCGAAATGTAACATTGCTTGAGAATGAATGTCATGTTCGCGTTTCACTTCGGGAGAACAACCTGTCTGTATCAGGTGAAGAAACTGATGTCCGGATTGCAGTTCAGACAATTGATCTTCTTCTTAAAAGGATTCGAAACGGTGAATATGCAGACCGTGTTCTGATTCGATATATCATTTCCATGATCAGGGAAGGGAAAGCTGATTTGATCATGGATGGACTGAAAAGTATTGTTGCTGTCACGCACAGGGGAAAACAGATCTTTTGTAAAACGCTTGGCCAGCAGGAATATGTTGACACTATTCGTAAACATGATTTGACTTTTGCGGTCGGTCCTGCCGGTACAGGAAAAACATATCTGGCTATGGCATTAGCTGTTGTCGCGCTCAGAAACAAGGAAGTAGAACGGATCATTCTGACACGTCCGGCTGTTGAAGCTGGAGAAAAGCTCGGATTTCTACCCGGAGACTTGGCGCAGAAGGTTGACCCATATCTTCGTCCTCTTTACGATGCCATGTATGACTTTATGGGGGCGGATTCCTGTGCAAAGCTGATGGAAAGGGGAATTGTGGAAGTTGCTCCTCTTGCTTATATGCGGGGACGAACACTGTCCGATTCATTTATTATTCTGGATGAAGCTCAGAATACTACATCCGAACAAATGAAAATGTTTCTGACAAGAATGGGTTTCCACTCGAAAGTGGTTGTTACAGGAGATATTACGCAAACTGATCTTCCGTTCGGCAGATCATCCGGTCTGGAGGAGGCTGTCCGTATTCTGAAAGACATCCCCGAAATTGGAATAGTCGAACTGACACCCAAAGATATTGTCCGGCATGAGCTTGTCCAGCAGATTATTGAAGCCTATGACGCACAGAAAAAGAAGGGAGGGGATCATCATGTTCCAGGCGATCATGAATAAGGATAAGAAAGAGAATCAGAAGAATCTTCTTGCAAAGCTTCGAAAATGGTTTGGTTCTTCAGGCTTCCGGTGTACACTGCTTATTGTGATTGCCTCCGTCGTGATTTTTATCCTGTATTGTTTTGTCTGCGCACCGCGAAGATACGATTTGAAAGTTGGGTCCATCTCACATGAAACCATCAACGCTACCAAAGATATTGTTGATGAAGTTACAACAGAGGAACGACGTCAGAACGCAGCAAATGCTGTTGAACCTTCCTACCGTTTTGTGGAAGGGATCAAGGAGGAAGTTCTTTCCGCTATGAACGATGCATTCGCTGAGATGCGGACTGTTCAGCAATATGGCGTTACGCTTCAGACAGAAGAAGGTCTTCCTAAAGTTTCTTTCAGTGATACAGAAATCGAATATGCAATGGCATTGACGGAAAATGTTTCGCTGACGAGATCTCAGGTCATTACACTTTTACGTACTTCAACAGATAAATTCGAAGATATGGTTCAGGTTTTAACAACCGCTACAGAAAACTCACTTAATACAACGATCCGTGAAGGTCAGGTCAACCAGTCCATTCAAACAATTCAGCAGATTGTCGGATACAAGCTTGATGTTTCCCTGACGCAGAATATCGTTCCTGGTATCCTTCGCTTATGTGTAAAACCTAATATGATCATTGAGCAGGAATCCACGGATATTGCCAGAACTGCGGCCATGGAGGCGGTTGAACCTGTTATATATCTTCAGGGACAGAACATCATTCGGGAAGGCGAAAAAGTGACACGGAGCCAGCTTGAGATGCTTCGTGCGCTGGGCCTTTTGAAAGACAATCAATATGATCTGACTACATATGTCGGGGCTATGATCATTGTAGCAGTATCAATTATTGTGTTTGTTTTCCTTCTGTGGATGGCAGCAGAAAACATTATTCATGATTTACGCAAAACGGCAGTCATCATGATCGTCATGGTACTCGGTGTTTTGTTTGCAGTTCTGAGCCACTCCTTTTTCAGCGCCTATATGGTTCCGGTGACTTTTGTTCCTTTGATGGCGACTGTTCTGCTCGGATCCGGAGCAGGCTTTGCCTCTATTATTCCGATATCGATTTTGAACGCGGCTCTGGCTGCCGGAAATAACTCAACATATACATATGAAATGATTCTTCTCTTGCTGATGTGTGTTGCGGGAGGGGCTGTCGTTGTCTGGTTCCAAAGAGGCCATGCACAGCGCGTACGAGTTTTGCTGGCGGGACTTATATCTGCTGCTCTTAGCGTGACGATTATCGTTGCATTGAAACTGATGACTTCCGCAGAAAATCTGGATATTATCAATACGGGTCTGTGGGCGACAGGCGGGAATCTGTTAAGCGGGGTCCTTGTCGTTGCACTTCAACCTGTTCTGGAATCTGTTTTTCATTTGGCGACTCCAAGCAAGCTTCTTGAACTTTCCAATCCCAACCAGCCGCTTATGAAGCGATTAATGCTGGAAGCGCCCGGGACATATCATCACAGTATTGTTGTTGCGAATCTCGCTGTTGCAGCTGCGGAAAAAATCAATGCAAATCCGTATCTGGCACGTGCAGGTGCTTATTATCACGATATTGGAAAGCTAAAACGCCCTGGCTATTTCAAAGAAAATCAAATGGGGGATAATCCGCATGACCGTACGGATCCGTATGTTTCCGCGGCGATCCTGACGAGCCATACCCGCGACGGAATCCAACTTGCGCGGTCTGCGTCCCTGCCGGTTGAGGTTCAGGAGATTATCGGACAACATCATGGCGATACCCCTGTCATGTATTTTTATCACAAAGCCCTTCAGATGTCGAAAGGAAGTCCGGTGGATGTCCGCGATTTCCGATATGACGGATTTCGACCTCAGACCAAAGAAGCGGCTATTGTTATGTTGGCTGACACAGTTGAAGCAGCTGTCCGTTCCATGCAGGATCCGACCCCGAAGGCAATCAACCGGTTTATGGAGCAACTGATCCGCGAGAAACTCGAAGACGGACAACTCAGTGAGTGTCCTCTTGCTTTACGCGATCTGGACGGTATCTCAGAAGCATTCTCAACTGTTCTGAAAGGCGTATTCCACGAAAGGATTGAATATCCTGAAGTGAAACACCATATTCCCGCGCAACAACCTTCTGCTTCTGCAGATGAGAATCCCACAGCAGATTGTCCAGGAACTGCGAACGATTCAGAAACAGAAGCAGCAGCGGTTCCTTCTGAAACTAAACCCACTCAGGATGATTTATCCGGATCAGATTCGGGAACCGAAATGAAGGAACTGACTGAAAGCACAGAAGAAACGGATATCGGAGGCTCGCTTCATGAAGATTGAATGGCAGAATGATATACACCTTGCTCCCGAGATACTGTCTGTCATGCAGCTTGCTGCTGATCGGACATTGGCAGTGGAAAAAATATCCGTTCCCTGTATGCTTTCCGTTCGTTTATGTGATGACGAAATGATTCGCACAATCAATCGTGAATATCGAAATCTTGATAAACCGACTGATGTACTCTCTTTTCCGACTGTAAACTACCCAGTCGGAAAAACAGCCGGATGTTGCGAAAAACTTCTGAGAATGGAATTTGATGACGAAGCGGGTGCTTGCTTTCTCGGCGACATCATTATATCTGTTCCACGTTTGAAGGAGCAGGCGCGGGAATACGGTCACAGCGATTCCAGAGAAGCAGTATATCTGTTGATTCATGGCATATATCACCTGATGGGATATGATCATATTGAGGAGGCGGATAAATCAAAGATGAGGGCACAGGAAGATCAGATATTAAAATCGCTCGACATGGATCGGGAAGAACGTTACAGGATTGAGGACAGTACGTTGCTGGAACTGGCTAAGGATGCTATGAACCGCAGTTATTCACCGTATTCACATTATCCGGTTGGTGCTGCTCTGCATTGCACAGACGGCCGGGTGTTCCTTGGATGCAACATTGAAAACGCGTCATTTGGACTGACGAACTGTGCTGAAAGGACAGCAATGTTTAAGGCAATAAGCGAAGGAGCCCGACATTTTGATGTGATTGCTATCGCAGCAAAATCATCCCAACCGTGGCCTTGCGGCGCGTGCAGACAGGTTTTGAACGAGTTTGCCCCCAATATCCGGGTGCTTATCACCTGGGGAAAGGGAGAAACAGCAGAAAAGAGCTTGCAGGAATTACTTCCGTGTGCCTTTGGCCCGGAGGATGTTCGTTGATCAATAATGCTCTGAATGCTTTATCATTGAAACACCGTAGCCGCCATAACAATATTCTGTGCAGGAGATTAGCTTATCATGGAAAATCAGAAATTCAAATCAGGATTTATTACGATCGTGGGTCGTCCCAATGTTGGGAAATCATCCCTGATGAATGCCATGATCGGAGAGAAAGTAGCGATTGTTTCTTCAAGGCCGCAGACTACCAGAAACAGAATTCTCGGAGTGGTCACTCACGAGAATGATCAAATGGTTTTTCTTGATACACCCGGCATCCATAATCCCCGTACCAGACTCGGAGAATATATGATGAGTACAGTCCGGGACGCGATGGACGGAATGGACTGTATTCTGGTTTTGGTGGATGTATCCCACATAACGGAAAAAGACACGGAAATTTTGAATGAAATGTCTCGAAAAAAGGTTCCGAAGATTCTTGCACTCAATAAATCTGACCTTGTCAGACCTGACAGGATTCTGGAAGTGACGGCACAGTTTGCCAAGGCCGGATTTGATGAAATTATTCCGATCAGTGCCAGAACCGGCTCCGGATTGGATGTGCTTCAAAATATAATAGCTGAAGCATTACCGTACGGACCAAAGTATTTTCCGGACGACATGATGACTGATCAGCCTGAAAGGCTTATCTGTGCGGAAATCATCCGTGAAAAAGCACTCTGCAATCTGCGTGATGAAGTTCCTCACGGAATAGGTGTTGAGATGATGCAGATTGAAAAGATTAGTGAAGAATTGACTGAAATCAACGCAACAATTTATTGCGAACGGGATGCACACAAGGGAATCATTATTGGAAAAAACGGGAACATGCTTCGGCAGATCGGTACTGAGGCGCGGGAAGATATCGAAAGATTGCTGGATACTCATGTAAATCTGAAACTTTGGGTGAAGGTTCGCACGGACTGGCGAAACCGTATTGCAGACTTAAAAACACTCGGGTATGAATGAAAAGGAGACGGCTAAAGCCGTCTCCATTAATATATTCGTTATATCGGGAATACCTGATAAATACCGCATTTCAAATACTGAGTTTCAGGAGATGCGGGAAGGATCGGATGATCTTTTCCCTGTGTTCTGAATTCTACCTGACGAAGTTGCACTCTTGCGTCACCGGCTGCGTCGGCAACGATCTTTCTGAACAGATCAGGTTGAATGTGCTGGCTGCAGGAACAAGTGATCAGATAACCGCCCGGATTGATCATTTTCATAGCCCTGAGATTGATTTCTTTGTATCCGCGGCTTGCGCTTTCCACTGCAGCACGAGTTTTGGTGAAAGCTGGGGGATCCAGAATGATTACATCATATTTGGTTCCGTTTCGGCTCTGTTCAGCCAACAGATCAAAGGCATTAGCTTCAACAAAACGGACGGTTGATTCCAAACCATTCAATTTGGCATTTTCTGTTGCAAACTCACAAGCATATTCGCTGATATCCACTCCGACAACTTCTGATGCTTCATAATGTCCGGCGTGAAGAGCAAAAGAACCCGTATGCGTGAAACAGTCGAGAACCTTTTTACCTTTCACAAACGGTGCAATTGCAGCACGGTTTTCTTTCTGATCCAGAAAAAAGCCTGTCTTTTGACCTTCCTTGACATCAACCCAGAACTTAATCCCGTTTTCTGACATCAGGACGCGATCCGGTACTTCGCCATACAATAATCCTGTTACCATATCAAGCCCTTCAAGAAGACGAACAGGAACATCATTGCGTTCCCAGATTCCGGCTGGATGAAGTTCCTCTACCAGTGCATCGACAACATCCTGTTTAAAACGTTCCATTCCAAGGGACAGGCACTGAAGAACTAAAACTTCCCCGAAGGAGTCCACAATCAAAGCCGGAAGCCGATCGCTTTCAGCAAAGATCAGCCGGCACGACTTCAGGTCGGCAAAGGATCGGCGGTATTCAATTGCTTCATGTACTCTGGAAAATATAAACGTACGGTCTATCGTTTCGTCACGATAGGAAAGTATTCGAAGCGCGATTTGACTGCGAGGGTTGTAATAAGCCATTGCAAGGAATTTGTTTTTGCTGGAAAATACTTTCACAACATCTCCCGGTTCATAATCACCTTTGACTTTGTCGATATCGCTCCGGAATATCCAGGGGTGACGGCTATAAACCCGTTTTTCCTTTCCAGGGAGGAGGATCACATCTGCCATGGAAGAAATCTCCTTTCGATTTTTTATGTAGCTGAATGAATCAGATAATGATAAACAAGCCGATTATCTCTTGTTCCGTCTGCGTTTGGAATTGCATCCGGAACTGTTTCTACTAACAAGAAACCCAGCTTTTCAAGAATATGCTGCATGCGTTTGTTTTTTCCGGCGGTATCTGCCCATATGGATTCCATGCCGAATTCATGTTCAGCAATCATAATGCCGATACGGATCGATTCTGTTCCGATTCCGCGGTTTTTATATGTATCATTCTGAAGAATGATTCCAAACTCGCATTTCTTCTTTTCCAGATCAATATGCTTGATTTGAAAGGAACCGACAGGATAATCATCCAGATAAATACCGTAATGTGCATAATCCGACCTATAAAAATGATTGTAGCGATAGGAACATGATACCTGTTCTTCGTTATAAATAAACGGTTCCGGATCCATTAAAGGATCAGAAACATAGCCTTTAAAAAACAAATGGTATTCTTCTTCAGTGAAGGTTTTCATCGTGACCCTGGACATGATCCTTGACCGCTCTTTTCTTCAGGAATATAATACATTAATGCAACAGGAGGAATAACGTATGGCTTTGTATAAACAGTGTGTACTTTACGAAAGGGAATGTAACGGATGCGGTGAATGTGACCGCTGTGATCTTGATCCGGAAAAAATCTGTGATAATTGCATGAAATGCGTTCAGGGTGATGCAGAATACCGTGCAATATCTGTAGACGGAATTTTTCTTGAGGATCAGACGGACAATTCGGTCAATAAAATGAATTAATCTGAATGAACCGTGGACAGACAGCCCACGGTTCATTCTAATCGCAGAATAATCAGCAGTCAAGTCAATCAGACAGTTTCAATATGTGACCCGACTGCAGTGAAGGACAGGTATGGGAAACATTCCGGAAGGAATGTTATTTTCCGGCTATGGCTACGTTCGGGATCAATACAGCATATGGACCGCAATACTCGCTGTCTTCATAACGTTCAGTCGAGAAAATCAATTGATTCTCACAGTCGCTGAGTTTTGCGTTGACAGATCCGCCGGATAACGGAATAGCTGTACCCTCATTATGGAATAACGCCAAACGCATTTCACCGCCAAAGTTACCGGTGAAAAAGTCGGCTTGAAAATCTGAGAAGGAAACTGTTTCCAATGTCCCGTCTGTTTTCATTTTTTCAAATGGGATTGTTCCGTTGTTTACGCGAATCTTAGTGAAGTTTCCTTTCGGTTCTTCGTTCATGTAGCGCATGAAACGTGTTCCGCCCCATATATTCTTTAAAACTCCGTCTTCAATAAAGAGCAGATCGCTCATCGGAATTCCGTCATCCGAATAAGGTTTTGTCGCAATCAGTTCCAGATTGAGTTTTTCGCCTGTGCCGGACTTTTGAATACAATCTCCTTTCTTCCATGTTGAATAACCGGGGAAAATGACAGACGCATTTCCGCGCATGGAATAATACTTGAAAAATTCCTTCATGTTTTCGCCCGTCAGAAGAATACTGCATTTACCGCTCGTCGGCATATTTACGGCATTTGATCTAAGTCGGACATCCCGGATAGCCGAAGCAATCAGATTCTTCAGTGCTTGTGTATCAAAACGGTCATAGGAAAACTGACGGAATTGTTCTACGTCGACAGGAGAAATACATTGTGTGACAAATTCTCCACTGACCTGATTATCTTCATAGGATACATTAAGTCCGTCAGAGGAAAGAAGAGTAACAAAAGAACGTGAAACGAAAATTTCCAGAGAATTTATAAATGCGTTTTCGTCGGTCGGAACTGCAAACGCGGCATCAGCGAAAGCGTTTGCAATTTCTGTCAGGTTTTTTCCGGAAAGATCCGAAGAGAAAGCCTTTGGTTCAGCATTGCAAGGGCTTGGAAGATCATAATATGGATTTCGAACATACTGCGCAGCGAAATACGCATCCCTGAGTTTTGCAGAAATCTGCTCTTCCGTTTGCCCTTCTTCGACGTAGCATATCGTCAGCCCGCGATACTTTGTTCCGTTTTCTTCGAAATCGCGGTAGATATATACCTGATATTCGTTGATTATTGCAAAACGGGGAATATCAAGATCTTTTTTTATGAAGTAGAGTTCCGAACGGCAGGATTCAGTTTTTTTGATACGCCATACGGCGATGTTCTCTTTATGAAGAGCTGATATGATTAATTGAAGCATTCCTTTATTCCTCCGTTATCCGAGCCTGATCCTAGCTTTGATGTATGGACCGCCATCAGATACTTTTACCCATTCCTTGTGGCCTTTACCGCAATAACCGCTGCCGCAATGTTCCACTTCTTTTCCGACCATACTTATGGATTTGAGCAGATCCGGAACATAGCCGGAAAGTACAATGGGAGAAAAGATATTTCCTGTCATTTTACCGTTGCGGATTTCTCTCGCAAAGGAAACCATACATTGGATGCCCCAATTTTTGGGGTCTTCCATTCCGGATGTGGGGCATTCCAGGAGAAAACCATATTCTATGGAGGTAATCATATCTTCGAGACTGTCATTACCTTCAAGAAAATATGTATTTGTCATGCGGGTATAGGCTTTATGATCAACAGATTCACGTCGCCCGTTACCGGTAGGATTAATGCCGAGTCGCCTTGCGGAAACTTCGTCTGCATAACCGGATACGAGTATTCCCTTATCGATTACCAATGTATCTGAAGCAGGATTCCCCTCATCGTCAAAGAAGAAAGTTGCTACATCATCATAACCGGTATTTGCTCCGTCGCGCATAACAATAAGATCAGAAGCAACGCGTTTCCCAACAAAATTTCTGGCAAGGGCACGATCCTTCACAAACATATCCATTTCAACGCCATGACCAAATGCTTCATGCACAATCATTCCGGTTACTTCAGGGGTGCAGATGCAATCATATTCTCCTGGAATGATAGGCTCAGACTTGAGAAGATCTGTTACGGTCTGTACAAGATCTGACATACAGCCATCCAAGTGATTTAATACTTCCGCGCCGCCAAGGCAGGAAAAAGACTTATATGCGTCTTTCACTTCGTCATCTTTTCGGGCAAGCATAGCTATTGCGGTATCTGAGTACAGAATATTCTGTTCCAAATCACGATTTCTGGAAAGGAACAGCTTGTGATATTTCTGATACCCGAAACGGCAGTTGACGTCAAGGAGCCGCGAGTCCATTGCCATCCCTTTGCTGCGAAGTTCAGTCAGACGTTTGATAATTTCCCCGTCACCCAGTAATGACGGGTCAGTAACAAAATCAGAGGACTTGACGAAGGAGAGCGGACTATCATCGGATAACGGAGTATCAAAGCGTGAATAACATGATGTCTGTTGAAAAATATCCCGACTGATAACGGTGAGAATTTCAGGAATATCTTCTTTTTTCAAAGATACGGCGCTATATTCCGCATAACCGCCGTTGCTGTATACACGAACGGTAAACGCACGTTTTCCGAACTCGTTTGATTCAGTAACAGATGTCCCGTGTGCAGATACTGCATAGCTTTTACATTCTACATCCGCAGCTAATATTGACGCATAGGGATATCTGAGAAGAAGTTCATCCAGAAGTTCTTTAAAAACAGGTTTCATTTCCCGCAAATAAAAACAGGAATCAACTTTCATAAATCACTCACCTCATTCATATGATATATTCATATTACAGTATCTAATATAACGGGAAACAGGAATATTGTAAATAAAGAGCATATACGAAACACTTATCATTTATCCGATCCTGCTTTGCCTGAAAAAAACTCCAGTTTAGCGATCAAATCTTCCAGAATATAACGGGTGTCAATATCAGAATACATCCTGATCATTGGGTGATCATTTTGTTCAATAGATGATGTATCTGTGTCTATAAATGGTGCATGAACATAACGAAAGTGTCCGCAATCTGGATTAAGGGCTAAAGCGACAGCGGGAGAATCGCCCAGAGACCAGCTTTCACCGAGGGTCCATCCGGCACGTTCAGACATGTTGTATTCTACCATCTGTTCAAACAGATGGTTTCCGATTTCCCCGCATGGTCTGATCCGACGTTGGATTTCGGCAAGCCCGATCGTTACTGTTCTGTATACTGAAGAAGGAACCACCCAGAGGTCGGTACCTGAAGAAAGAACCAGATTAGCTGCAAGCACATCATTCCCTGCGTTATATTCCCGGAAAGAAGCTTTGCACGGGGCTTCACCGTGCGTTCCGATCCAGATGACAGTTACCCGGTTGATTATTTCAGGACAGGAACGGAAAGCCACGGATAAATCAGTGACAGCTCCCTGACACAGAATAAAAAGTGGACGGTTATCATCTGATAAAGCTTCATCAATGATAAATCGGACGCCGTCGGATATTTTGCCGCAGATATCACACGAATCCTCCTGTCCCATAAATATCGGTACATCCGTTTTCAACGCTGTACGGATGAATTCTATTTCTTTATAGCTCTTATATGTGGAACCGGGTTCGTTAAAATGAGCAGCAACGATTCCGCGAACAATCAATTTAGGGCTGAGAAGCGCCTGAACAATGGCGAACGGATCATCAGCTTCGCAGGCAGCATCTGTATCGATGATGACCCGTATCTTTTTATCAGCAGGAACTTCAAACAAAAAATGATTTTTCATGCTATTTCCACCCTTGTCCATATCATCCATGAAGGTGCGTACCTGAAAAAGATTGATAACTGTTATTTCCACTATAGATTATAGATTATCTTTCAGAATGTTGCAATAAAGCTTCACCATCCCGGTATATGGAAAAAGTATTTGCCGGAAAGTTCTGCTGCAGCAATAAACAAGTGTTTTTTTCCTGATAATTTCGTGATAATGGTTCCAGCTCGGTTGACCTTTTGGCTATTGAAATATATAATTTTCCGTAAAGGACATCAGCGTGTTTTTCTGTTGTATACAGAAAAAACAGGAAGGATTATGCTGTACCGGCACGAACTTGGAAGATCAAAATGGGCTGTGAATATGCAAACGATTTGCCAGTTGTCCTGTATTATTAAAATGATGTGACCGGAGGGGAAACCTGTATGAGAATTTGGAAAGTTATTCTTTTGACATTGCTAGGTGTCTGTTTGATTTTTACTGTTTTAGCAGATGAGATTACTACAGTCACTTTAGCAGACAATGCAAGCAGCTGCTCTGATGAACGGGTTGTGGTGATGGATAATGTGATTACCATAAAAGAACCCGGCGAATATATGCTGACCGGATCATTAAGCGACGGACAGATCCGTGTGGATTGCGCTGAAGAAGGCAAAGTGATTCTGTATCTCAACGGTGTATCGGTCCATCATGAAGACGGCTCTGCCATTTATGTCGGTCATGTAGCGCCGAGGATCAAAATCAGCCTGAATTCCGGAACCGATAACGAATTGAGCAACGGGTCCAATCTGGTTTATGAGGTTAACGATGAACCCAACGGTGTTATTTTCAGCCGGAGTGATTTGTCGATCCTTGGCGACGGCAGTCTGAAGATTTTTGCCGGAGCAATGGACGGTATAGTATCCAAAGATGATCTCAGAATTGAAAACGGTATTCTGGACATTCATGCGGCACGTCATGGTATCAAAGGGAAAGACAGTATTGAAATATCGGGCGGAAAAATCAATATTCAGGCAGGTAAAGACGGTTTGAAGAGTACAAATGACAAAGATCCTGCGCGAGGATACATCGAGATCAGCGGCGGAGACATTTCGATTGTATGCGGTGATGATCCTGTTGCATACATTACAGAAATGAATATAACTGATGCCAGAGTACACACCCAAATCATTTCTGATAATGCAGATAATGACTGATTGCATGGAAATAAAAAAGGCCCGCAGCAGAAGCTGCGGACCTTTTTTGAGTTATTGGATAATCATGCGTCCACAGGTCTCACATTCGATTACAGCGCCGTTTTTGATCTTGCTCAGGGTAGCAGACGGCAAGGAAGTGTTGCAGCCGGAGCATTGACCGTAAACAAGTCTCGCTATCGGAGGAGTAATATGTTTCTTAATTGTTTTATATTCTTCAAGCAATGCTACAGGGACAGAATCCACTAAAGCCTGAACTTTTGCACGTTGTGTTTCAAGTTCATCCTTCTTGGTCTTTGATTCTGCTTCATAATCCAGCTTGAGTTGATCAAAAGACTGTTTCGCTTTTGCGGCTTCCATACGAACACTTCTGGAAAGAACGTCGTGAGAGGAGGCGTCCTTAACAATTCGTTTCATTTCGGATTCATATTGTCTGATGGTATCCCGACATTTACCGATCTGGGACATCATCTGACGGATATCGTCCTGGGTCTGGGGCGGATTGGCGTCAAAGGAGGATTGCAGTGCTGTAAGCTGCTCTTCAGCTTTGGCCAAAGCGTCATACAGAATCTCTTTTCGGTCTGACATACTTGCGATTTCGTCTTCGATCTGTTTATATTGCTTTTGACGGTCCAGAATAAAATCACGGGCCTTTTCAAGTTTCAGACGGGTAGGTGACCGCTTGATCTCATTTGCAATCGCGTCTGCTTTAATGTCTTCTGTTTGATAAGCCCATAATGCGTCAAATTGATCCATGGCTTCAGAGACCTCCTTCTGACAGGATACCGCCTGTTACGGCCGGATTTCAGGTATAAGCTTCCAATCCGGATTTGAAAACACGTACATTTAATTGTAACTGATTAACAGTGCTTTGTAAAGCGTCTGCTAAAGCAAACAGCCCGGGCAGTTCTGTACTGTAATGCCCGCATTCAAAGGCAATGATTCCGTGAGCCGCCATTGCAAGCGCGTGGTTATGTTTGATCTCGCCGGATATAAACGCGTCAGCGTGATAGGGAAGTATTTGTTCCCATTCGCCGCTTCCGGCTCCTGAGCATAATCCAATACATTTGACCGTTCGATTGATGTTCCCCATAATCCGGACGCTTGTGTGAAGCGCTTCGGAGAGCACTTTGGCATATTCTGTTGCAGAAACAGAATGTGTCAGTGTTCCAACGCGAATATAACCGGTTCCCTGAATGCTTGTTAAGCTGCAGACTTCTGCAAGTGAATCATTGATTCCGCCCGCAGCCTGATCAAGGTTGGTGTGTGCTGAAATCAACGCAATTTTGTTCCGGATCAAACGTAAAAGAATCTTTCCTTCCGTATCAGTATCCGTAATCTGCTTTCTTGCCGAGAACATAATCGGATGATGCGTAACAATCAAATCAACACCAAGGGAAACAGCCTCGTCGATTACCCGCTCTGTTACGTCAAGCGCAAACAGAATACTGTTGACCTGTGCAGTCATGTCGCCGACCAATGCTCCGGAATTATCAAAATCAGCCTGTGATTCGAAAGGTGCAATCCGGTCAATGAAATGATATATATCTAAAACAGTCATTGTTTTTCCTCCAGTATGCTGTCATAATAATTCATATCCATTTGCGTTTGAATAATTGCCGGCTGATTTTTGCGTTCAGCAGATATAAGACCCACTAATTTAGAATTCAATACTTCTCTTCGCCTGATCAGGTAGGACCTGAGAAATGGGGAATTCGATTCCGACAGTTTTTTCCCGACACGGATCTGCTGTTCATTGAGTTGCTCTTTTCCGGGGACTGCTTTAATAAACAGATAGAAGCGGCCGGAATCAAAACATGGATCTTCTGAAATAATCCGATAATCAATCGATGATATTGAGGCCCGTACTAAATCAATATCTGTATGTGCAGACAGGAGAAGGGAAGCACCTGAAAGATGAGAATAACCATCTTGCAGGATGGAAGAAATCGTCTTTCCGCCCATTCCCATGATGGAAACCATATCACATTTTTCTGTCAACGGAAGAAGACCATTTCCCAGCCGAAAAAGAACGCGGTCGTTCAGTTGCATTTTCGCTATCACTTTTCGGGCGTTATTCAGAGCAGATTCACTGATATCAGTCAATATCATCCTGCGACATTTCTCTTTTGAAATCAACGCTGCGGGCAGGTAAGCATGATCTGTTCCGATGTCAGCTGCAAGGTTACAGTTATCATAAAGATTAAACGCGAAGGAAAGCCTTGGATTAAGCATATTCCAACCTCTCGTAAAAGCAGCGTGAGATCCGCTCCCACGCTGCATGAATGAATCAATCGAGATAGTCGCGTAATTTTTTGCTTCTGGAAGGATGCCGAAGTTTACGAAGCGCCTTGGCTTCTATCTGACGTATTCTTTCGCGGGTAACATTAAATTCTTTTCCGACTTCTTCAAGCGTGCGCTGATGTCCGTCATCAAGCCCAAAGCGTAAACGTAATACTTTCTCTTCTCTTGGAGTCAGTGTGTCCAAAACATCCATTAACTGTTCCTTCATCAGAGCAAAGGATGCTGCTTCAGCAGGAGCCGGAGCGTCTTCGTCCGGAATAAAATCGCCCAAATGGCTGTCTTCTTCTTCGCCGATCGGAGTCTCAAGCGAAACGGGTTCCTGGGCAATTTTTATGATTTCACGTACTTTCGCTTCAGAAATATTCATTTCTTTGGCAATTTCGTCAGGGGTGGGCTCCCGACCGTATTCCTGCAGAAGCTGACGCGAAACACGAATAAGCTTATTGATTGTTTCAACCATATGGACAGGAATACGAATCGTTCTTGCCTGATCAGCTATCGCACGGGTAATTGCCTGACGAATCCACCAGGTTGCATAGGTGGAGAACTTAAAGCCCTTTCGATAGTCGAATTTCTCGACGGCTTTGATCAGACCGAGATTACCTTCCTGAATCAGGTCCAAAAACAGCATTCCGCGTCCGACATAACGTTTTGCAATGGAAACAACAAGACGGAGATTTGCTTCCGCCAGTTCCTGTTTTGCGCTTTCATCCCCTTCTTCAAGACGTTTAGCTATTTCTATTTCCTGATCGGCTGTCAGAAGAGGAACTTTGCCTATTTCCTTCAGGTACATACGCACAGGATCATCAATACTGATTCCTTCCGGAATTGAAAGATCAATAGACTCATCGGGAAGGTCATTCTTGACTTCTGTTTCAGATATAGATGTTTCTTCAGATGTGGGTGTGCCGTCAACTTCATTGACAACGGAAACACCGTAAGCTTCAAGGGTCTCAAGTACCTTATCAAGCTGATCCGGATCCATATCGAGTTCAATAAGGCGATCCATAATATCTTTATATGTCAAAATACCCTTGGACTTACCGTACTCGTAGAGTTCGTTCAGCTTATCCTGCTTGGATTCTGGGAAAAGAAGCGACAAATGAGATCCTCTCCTTTTTAATTTCCGGAAAACCGGTTCGCTCGTTCACAAGGTACTATTTAAGCTTATTCAGACTAATCTGAATTTCCTGGAACTGGGATAATAATGCGCTCCTTGCTGACGGTTCCTGACAGATCTTGATTTCAGACTGAAGAAGTTCAAGACGTCGATTGAGGGATTTGCGCCGCAACGCATTGATGCAGTCATTGGCCATGGCAATCATTTCGTCTGTTGTTTCTACGGCAGGCGTTGTCAGAAGTCTGGCATACCGTGAACGTGATGCTTCATCAGGCGCACGGTCGATCACAGTCGGCACTGAACAACCGGCTTCCAGAGAAGCATATATTAATTTCAACTCCTGATCCTCAAAATCCTCTTCCGTAACAATATCTTCCGGCAATTGACCGGTGGCAATCAAACTGATGAGAATCTCCTGAGCGATAATATCTTCTGAAACATTTGATGATATGCTGTTTCGTACGACGCGTCTGTCCTTATTTTTCACCATATCAGACTGAATTTTGACAGAAGTGGATAATCCGATCTGCTCAAGAAGCACATCTCTGGAAAAACCGGTCTGGACGCATAGATCATCAATATATCCTTCTCTTTCAACTGGATCCAATCCGGAAATGATTGCAGCTGCGGATTTGGCAAAAGCAACCTTGCCTTCTCTGGTTGTAAGATCGTTTTCATCCTTTAACCTTCGAATACGGTATGTTTCTGGTGTAATGGCGGGCAAACGGGAAAACGCTTCAGCACCGTCCCTTCTGATGAATTCATCAGGATCCAGCCGATCGGGAAAATCAAGGACGCGTACAGGAATGCTTTCTTCAGCCATGATATCCAATCCTCTTAAAATGGCGTGTTGACCTGCGGAATCCCCGTCATATCCAAGATAAACACATGGCGCAAACTTTTTGAGCAATCTGGCCTGCTCATTGGTCAGAGCAGTCCCGAGTGTGGCACATACCCCGGTCACACCGAATTGCGTCAGGGATACGACATCCATGTATCCTTCAACTAAGATAACACGTTCAAGGTGACGCTCTTTTCGAAGTAAATTAGCGGCATACACTCCTTTTCGCTTGTTGAATACTGGAGTGTCTGCAGTATTCAGATATTTCGGTTGCTGATCACCGAGAGCACGCCCTCCGAATGCCAGAACATTACCGTATTGATCAATGATTGGGAAAATAGCTCTGTTTCTGAACATATCAAAAGCACGTCTCGGTTTGACAGAAGAACCGTCTGTATCTGTTTTCGTCTCTTTGATGACAGTAAGTCCGGCCATTTGCAGCTCCTGCTCTGAATACCCGAGGCTGACCAGATGAGTAGTTAATCTGTCCCATGCATTCGGCGCTGCACCCAGCCCGAACTTCCGTATAATGGAATCGGAAAGGCCCCGTTTTCGTAAATATTCCAATGACGCGGCACCTTCCGGTGAGAAAAGAGTTTCATGATAGAAACGGGCTGCCTGTTTATTTGCTTCAAGTAAACGCTCGCGCTGTGTCTTTCTCCTTTCGTAATCTTCGCTGTTCTCCATTTCGGGGAGAGGCATATGCGCACGGTCCGCTAAAAAACTGACTGCTTCCGAAAAATCAAGATGTTCGATTTCCATCACAAATCCAATGGCGCTGCCTCCTGCTTTACAGCCAAAGCAGTAGTAAAGCTGATGCTCGGGATCGACTGAAAAGGAAGCGGTTTTTTCACCGTGAAAGGGACATAATCCCCAATACTTACGACCGTTTTTTTTAAGTGAGACATAACCGGAAATCAATTGAACAATATCTGTTCTTGAACGAAGTTCATCCAGCCATGAAGACGGAAAACGAGAATGCATCGGATCATTACTCCTGTCTGTTGGAAGGTCAGAAAGCAGGGAAAGCGGAAGGAACAAAGAGTTCAGTGTATTTGCGTGTAGCATAACGGTCTGTCATTCCTGAAAGAAAGTCCGAAACGCCGCGTTCTGTTCCTTCGCGGAAGCATATAAGGAGATATTCCGGAGGCAATTCGCTCGGATGCGAGGTATAGTATTCAAACAGTGAACGAAGCACATGATCGCATCTTGCTTCTTCAGGATCACGCCATCCGTCAGGTGCCGCAGCAGGGGACGCATGCTCTCGCCCGTCACCCGGACGAACGCCCGGCCTTCAGCGGCCAGCTG
>CALCUD010000119.1 GCA_937906775.1 uncultured Clostridia bacterium | reverse complement strand
TGAAGCCGACCGAGATTCCCGCCACACCCGTGCCGGAAGTAAAACCGACCGAGGTTCCCGCCACACCCGTGCCGGAAGTGAAGCCAACCGAGGTTCCCGCCACACCCGTGCCGGAAGTGAAGCCGACCGAGGTTCCCGCCACCCCCGCGCCGGAAGTGAAGCCGACCGAAGCTCCCGTTACGCCCGTACCGGAAGTGAAGCCGACCGAAGCTCCCGCTACGCCCGTACCGGAAGTGAAACCGACAGAAGTTCCCGTAACTTTCGTACCGGAAGTAAAAGAAGAAACAACTGTTTCTTCACAGCCGGAAAACAAGGCTGAGAATGCTGAAACCGCGGAAGAGACCGTTGTTCCCGCAGATGAAAAAGATACCAAGAAGGAGAAGCTGAATAAAAATCAATCTGAAGAAGAACCTGCCGAAGAGACTTCCGTATACTATATGATCACACCGAAAGAATATAAGGAATATTTCTTCGGCGATACGATTGTTCTCGCACCCAGAGCTGACGGGGCGTATATGAGCGAAGCGCTGAAATGGCAGCGCCGCGCCCGTGGCGTAGAAAGCGCGATCTGGGAAGACATCGGAAAGTTCCCGAGCTGCGAACTTGTCATCACTTTTGAAACCGTGGCTTATGAATACCGTTTTGTAACGGATGAAGGGAAAACCTCTGAAGTATTCGCTATCGACGCGACAGAAAAAATCGAAGAAGAAAACGTACTGTCTGAGGATGCCATTGATGAGGCTCCTGTAGAAGAAGAAAAAACACCTCTCAATGAAGAACAGATAAGCGCCGAACCCGACGCTTCCGAAGGAAAAATAGATTCTGCCGACACAGCCGAACAGGGAACTCCTGCCGAACAGCCCGAAGAGAATGAACAGGCTGCTGAAACGGAACAGGATACTGAAAACGATCCGGAAGAAGAGAACGAACAGACCGCTGAAGCAGAAACAGACGAAGTGCCTGTTGCAGCGAAAGAAGCAGCAACGGTTGAAGAGACCGAACAAAACGAAGAAGCCGCTCAGATTGCTGAAACCGAGCAAAATGAAGCAAACGAGCAGATCGACGAATCTGAACAGATTACTGAAACGGAACAGAACGAAACCGCAGAACAGATCGCAGAGCCGGAACAAAACGGCGAAACCGAGCAGGTTGCGGAACCGGAACAAATCGAAGAAACAGAGCCGACTGAGGAAAAGACGCTTATCAAAGCGCAGACGGTGCGTAAAGCCAGAATCTATGACGAAAACGGAGAGATCCTGCTCATTATCGAATCCGGCAAAGAAATTCAGATCATTGAAATCGGAGACCCGCAGTGCTATATCCAATACAAGGACTATACCGGATATATGGACAATGAGGATATTGTACTGATTGACGGAACAGAAATTGAGGGAACGAATCTGAGGCGCATTCTGCTGTCCTCCAATATCGATCAACTTGAAGCGGTTACGGAAGGAACAACAGTCGAGATCAGGGTAACGCTGGAAGGCTTTGAAGGTTTGGATTACAGCGTACGCTGGCAGTATTCCCCCGACGGCGGCAAAACCGCGGTCGACATTCCGGGAGCACGGAACCTGACATACAGCTATACGATCACACAGGATAACTTCAATTATGGATATCGCGTTATTATCGACGTCGAAGACCGGTAACATTCGATCGGAGACCCCAAGTAAAAAGAAGCAGGGCCGCATGGGAGGAAATCAAGAATGAAGCAGCAAGTCAAACGGATTATTTCCCTGATGCTGAGTGTTATCATGGTCATCGGTATGATCCCGACGGGTGTATTGGCGGATACTTCCGGATGGTATTTCCCGAGCGAAGGAAAGACTCTTCTGCCGGCGGAAACTAACGTGAAAGAGGATAGCCATTTACAGGAAATCTATGTCGGAGAAACAAGAAATATTGATCCCGGGAGAAGCCTTTGGCCGAATATACAGGGCGATACGAGTCTTGCGTCTTCGATTGCACAATTTCCCAGCAATAACAATTATTTAAAGGGCTTAAAAGAAGGCTACTTCACACTTGTATATGAAAGAAACGGATCAACATATACTGTTGTACATGTTATAGATCCGCATATTAACATCATTGGAAATGATGTTACCGACGCAAACACTATTACAGGAAAAAAAGGCGACTCTGTCTCTGTATCTACAGATCTGTATTTCAAGATTGCTGATACGAAGAACATCAAAAATAACAAATCCATCACGTGGTCCATCGTGTCCGGCAGTGACAATATTGAGCTTGTGCCAACTAACGATAAACAGGGCGCCACTATCAAACTCAAAAAGGCTGGAACAGCAACAATCAAAGTATCTACAAGTGTCACGTTTGATAACAACGGTGGAACTCACACATATTCGGATGAAGTCAACATCACCATTTTCGATGAGCTGGAAAGCATCAATCCCGATCCGGACTCCTTACAATTATTGACCGGTGAAAGCAAGACAGTCAGCCTGACTGATAACGGCTGGTCCCCGAGTACATTCTACAAAAAAGATGGGACTGTTCTGACTGCATCAGATTTCACATGGAGCATTTCTGACAACAGCGTTGCTTCCATATCTGCCAAGAACGGTGTTTGCACCGTTACGGGTAAAAAGGAAGGCAAAGCTGAGATTTATGTTTCGTACGAGAACAAAATTGAAACGATTCCTGTTGAAGTCCGACTGATCAAGTTTAACGTCATGCCGGACATTGTGACGATTCCGGCAGGACAGAGCATTGCTATCACATCCGATCTTTATCCGCTGGAATACAGCGATCAGGTAACCATCACCTCCTACGATTCCGATGTTATCAGTGCCGTCTGGATGGATGAAGTGGATAACGGTACCTGTATCATTCAGGGTCTGAAGGAAGGAACGACCGATGTTGTTCTGAAGATGGAATACGGCAACAACCAATCCATTACCGATACGGTTCATGTGACGGTAACGCCGGAACTCGGCTCGTCCGATGTAGCCTATTCGGTAACATTTGTGGATTCTGACGGTACCGTTCTGAAGACAGAGACCGTCAAAAAGACGGATCCGGCGACAACGGTTGAAGTACCCGCTTCGCAGAATGCCAGTGACGCCTATAGATTCCTGGGATTTGCTGAAAGCGGCTCAACTGTATATTATGGCGCGGGAGAACACTATCCTGTAACAAAGAACGCGTTCCTGACGGCCAAGTACGAGCCGAAGACATATACCGTCAAATTTGAAAATACAGACTTGTCGGCCAGATTGAATCAGACGTTACCGACGACGCAAACCGGTCTTCGTTACGGGCAGACTGTAACCAAGCCCACGTACGGAATGAAGAACGGAGCAGGGATAGAAGTTGAATTAAAGAACGCAGTAGGGTCTCAATCCCGATACTATACATTCAGAGGTTGGAAAATCAAGGGAACAAATACATACTACGATTTTGCTCATCCGATTCAGGATGATATGTCTGGTAACGTAACGGAAATCACCCTGGTTCCGGATTGGGGAGAACCGGTTCAGTGTAAGATCACTCTGAGAAGTTTTGACGGCGTTATTTCGACACAGTATGTTGAAAAGGGTACGACACAGAAGCAAACAGTCAGACTGTATAATTACTCTAAAGATTCATCAAAGAACACCAAAATTTTTACCAACAATAATGGTGTAGGTAAGTATGTTGAGTTCCAATTCTGGCAGAGCGGCAATGATAAAATCGAGTTTAACGGTGAGGATTACAAAGAATACACGATTAACCCCAATGGAGCTGCGATCTTACAGGATGTTGTCATCAGTGCGATTTATGAACCCGGCGCTACAGCCGCAACCCAGCTCAATGGCAGTAAATCGCCTTTTTATCATGCAACAGATGCTTACGTACCGGTTGTTTATCTGTTGGAAGAAGACGGTACTCAGGTCGGAGATGTTGAAACGAAACTGACGGATATTTATCCGCTGTACAATCAAGCTTCCTATACAAAATACGGATACAATCTGTCATATCATCAGGGTTCAGCATATCCTGGTCAGGATAACTGGAAGCAAGTAGGTACAACCGAACCATATACGGTTGACAATCTTACATATTATCCGGAGAAATCTGCCAAATACGGTCTGGTGACATTTGACTCCATGGTAGGTACGACAGTAACAATCAATGGTGTCAATTATGAAGTGGTCCGCACCGACAGTACCAATGTGGTTGCCGTATGGTCCTGCGTTTGTGACGGGCATGCATTCAACGGGTACTGCGCGGGCGGAACCTGGAATGCTCTCGGTGAAGCCAAGATCTATTTGCGTAAGAAACTTGATAATCTGGCAGAACTGAAGGTCAATTATTATGTTGTGCCGTCCAACTGGGACGGTGTGGATATGACCAAAGCGCAGTTGCTGAAATCAAAATTTGACGGGGAAATTTCTGTAGGGACACTTTTGAGTTACCTTGCGCATATGTCCGATATGGATGGCTATTATGAATATAAGGGCCATAAATGGATCAACGGTTATGACGGTGTTAAGGCGGAAGCAGACGAGCATTATGAGCTGGACCTGTATTATGTCCCTTATGATCTCAATCTTGAAATTCAATATTTGAGAAAGGGAACCAACACAAAGGTTGCAAATTCCTACATTCAGGAGCATGTGGAGAACAACTACCGCTATTACGAATATTCGCCTGATGCTTATGAAAACGGCGTCCAACTGACACCGGACAAAAAGTATGTTCAGGGGGTTGTGAATACTGAAACGATAACGGACATCGTTGACGGTCGCCAGTGGGTCATTGTCAAAGTATATTATGACAAACCTGTGCATATTTATTATGTGGCATTGGAAGGCGGTATTGTCACTTCCGGCGGAGAAGAACTAGCCGAAACAGACGGAAAACCGGTTGGTTCCATTGCGGTACCCAATGCCGGCTACATTTTTGATAACTGGTATAAGGATAAGAACTGTACTGTTCTGGCCGGTGAAGAAAATAAGTTTGCTCCTTCCACAGATGATAAGGTAAACGGCAAATGGGTGGACGGAACAACCTATTACGCGAAGTTCCTCTATAATAAAACGGATGTGTCCGTGACCAAGGTCTGGGATGACGATAATGACCGGGACGGCGTACGCCCTGAAAACATTACTTTCGTACTGAATAGCAAAACCGGGGAACTGTCCGAGATCACGCTGGACGGTACAGCCGACACAAACGGTGAAGTGTCAGCCTGGACCGCGAAGTGGACCGATCTGAAAAAGTATGACGAAAACAAGAGCATCATAGCGTATACGGTCAAAGAAAAGGCCGTACCGGATGGCTATACAGCCCAATATCCCACAGGAAAAACATACGCGTCGAATGGCGAATCTATCACCAATAAACATACGCCTGAAAGGACCTACTATACCGTTGAAAAGATCTGGGACGACGCGGACAACCAGGACGGCATCCGTCCGGAGAAGGTGCTTGTCATTCTGAAGGCGGACGATGTCCAGACGGGCGAAGCAGTTGAACTGAACGCGAGCAACAACTGGACAACGACCTGGACAGAACTGCCGGTGAAGAAGGGCGGCAGCACGATCGTCTATACAGTGGATGAAACCGAAGTACCGGATGAATACGACAAGACCGTGTCCGGGAACAGGATCACAAACAAACATATTCCCGAGCTGACCAGCTACACCGTGACCAAGGAATGGAACGATAACAACAACCAGGACGGCAAGCGTGACTCCTATACGGTGCAGCTGTATGCGGACGGCTCGGTCGTCGGAAGCGAGGTAGAGATCGGCGCGGAAACGCTGACCCATACCTGGAGCAATCTGCCGAAGTACGCGCACGGATCAGTAATCGTGTATACGGTAGATGAAACCAAAGTACCTGAAGGCTACACGAAGACAGTAGACGGCAGCAAGATCACGAACAGTTACACACCTGAGACC
>CALCUD010000118.1 GCA_937906775.1 uncultured Clostridia bacterium | reverse complement strand
TCATAACCTCCGCAAATTCCTGTTTGTCGCTTACTTCTCTTATTCTGACTTAAGTACACTAAGATCCAGCTTATAAATCAGATCCCCATCGATCTTTTTATGTTCTACAAACATCAGCATATAGATCGGCAGGTAAGCAACTTTTCCAATAGTGCTGACGTTGCCATTGTGGAACACATACGCTTCCGGAATCGCATAATCCGGATTTGCCAGTACATTGTTCAGCGCGGCATGCTTGGTGTAATCCTTGCCGGACTTAATCTCAATGGGGAGTACGACGCCAGATTGCTCGACCAGGAAATCAAGCTCGCCCTGCTTTTTGCTGTTGAAATAGTACAGGTCGAAGCCGTGGGCTTTCAGCTCCTGAGCAGCTGCGTTTTCATAAATAGAGCCGAAGTTGATATCCTGTTCACGATTCAGAATCCTGATCTGGATATCATTCATATACATGGCTGCCAGCAAGCCCACATCAGACAAAAACAGTTTGAACAGGTTGGTGGCCTTGGAGAGCAGCAGCGGTACGGTCGGCTCGTTAGCGCAGAAGGTCGGCAGGGCGACGCCTGCATCACGCAGCCACAGAAAGCTGTTGCTATAGCGGCTGAATTTGAAATTCTCATTCAGATTTTTTAAGATGAAACGTTTGTTTTTGCTGTTCAGTTCGCTGGGGATCAGGTCGAAGATATCCTCCAGGTACAGCTTTTCTTCCGGGTCATATCGGGCAATATCGCGCTTATACAGATTAATAATGGAACGCTGTTCACGCAGCACTTCCTGTAGATTGTTGGTCTCCAGGTATCGCATCACAGCAGCCGGCATGCCACCAACGATCAGATAGAGTCGGAACAGCTCCATCATTTTTTCATGGACAATATCGTTGACCGGTATCTTGTCCTGGAAGGACTTCCGGAGTGATTCAATAATCGTGGGAGACACCTTATTGGCATAGGCAAACTCCTCGAAATCGAGCGGATACATTTCCAGGACGTCCATATAGCCGACGGGGACAGAGCGAATGTCCTTGAGATCAACGCCCAGCAGTGAGCCGCTAAGTATATACTGATAGCTGCCCTCCTCGACCATGAATTTGATCGCTGTGACGATTTCCTTACACTCCTGCACTTCATCCAGGAATACCAGCGTTTTTCCGGGAATCAGTGGTGCATTCGCCACGGCGGACAGACGCAACAAAAGATCATCGCTGTTCCTGGCATTATCAAACAGCGACTGTGCCGCCTTGTTTTCATAAAAGTTAATTTCCACAAAGGAATCATATTGTTTGCCAAACTCGCGGATGATAAAGGTCTTGCCCACCTGGCGAGCGCCGGTAATCAGCAAAGCTTTCTTCTCATGTATGTCATGGAAACGCTGTAATTCCTTTTCGATCTTTCTGGAAATCATGGTTCTATCCTCCATGTCCTTTTATCCGATGGTATTGTACCACGGATTGTCCGATTTTACAACAAGACAAAGATGCATGTTGTCCGTTTTTCCAAGAATAATCTTCATGCAATTGTCCGTTTTTCCAATATCGTTCTTGCCGTGATATATGGAGGGGTCGATTGAAATCTGAAGTTCCGGTTTGCAAGATTAAATTCCTGTTATCAATTTTTCGCATGACTTAATTCCGCACTCTATGAAAGGCTTTCCAAAGACGATGATCTGCAAGGTGAAAGCAACAGTATTCTGAATCAAGTGGTAATATGTAAAGGGTGGTTTCTCCACCCTGATACATATGACTGCGGCTCATTTGTGGTGAATTGAAAAGCAGTATCGCCAACGCGGCTTTTTCCACCGATAAACGGATCCGCGAACTAAAGGGGCAACCTGCCCGACCGGAGCAAAAGCGTCAGCTGTGGCCCATGCTCTGTTTGCTGGCCTGTTGCCTGGCAGTCCTTTCCCGCGCCATGAAAAACAACACGTTCTCCCTGACTTTGGATTTTCTGGCCGGCGTAGTACTGGGGCTGATCGCTGTCGTCCTGTTCTGCGCCTTCAAAGAGCGGAATTAAAGCCACTGCCGTCCGTCAGTTTTCCTGCATGAACGCCGCGCAGCACTCTGCCAACTGACCCGCGTTATTGCAACTCACGATCGGAACCGCCGTCACCACTTGATCCACAAAACAGCGCAAGCAATGGCGGGTCACCGTCTCCGCGCCCGGCAGGTGCCGGATCTCCTCAAAGATCCGGTCATTCTCCGGATTCTGATAGACTTTTGTCAGGTCCGTTCCCAAAGTCATGCCCTTCCACCGTTTGGAAAAATACCCTTTCGCGAGGGATGTATAGCATTCGTTTTTTATTTTGCAAAGCCCAGTTTGTGCATCGTCACGCAGCGTTCATGCTGATCGTACCCCATCACGGTATGATACGCGATCCACAGCTGCCCGTCATCATCCCGGAAGAAGCTGTTGTGTCCCGGGCCGTATTCGCCGGGCACAGACGCGAAGGACAGCACCGGCATAGGATTCTTGACCCAGTTTTCCGTCTTCAGCAGATCCGCGCCCACATCCGCGGTCAGCAGACCTACCGCATAGGTAAAGCCGTTGGCGGATCCGCCGGAGTAGGTCAGCCAAACCTTTCCGTCATGCACCAGCGCATAGGGGCCCTCGTTGTTGATGGTCCCCGATACGTTTTCCCAGCCGAACAGGGGGCGGGAAAGCAGCACGGGCTCCGAGGCCAGCTTCCACGGTTCGTCCTCGTTCAGCTCCGCGATATAAAGCATAGACCCGGTATCCATCGGTGTGCCGATATGATTCCGCTGGGACCATACCACATAAGTCGTCCGTCCGTGGATACAGGTCATGTCCAGCGTGATTTCCGGCAACACGGCCAAAGGCGATCCGTCCCGACGCAGGATCGGCCGCGGCGCGGTCCAACCATCCGGATCGTCCACCTTTCCGCCGTCCTTCAGTTGCATGATCTGGCATTGCGGGCCCCATGCCTTTCCGCTGACGGCAAACAGGATGCTCAGCCGTCCGCCGATCATGTGGAATTCCGGAGCCCAGAAAGTCTGCATCAGCCCGGCTTCCTCGTTATAGGCCAGCAGCAGTTTTTCCTCCGCGCCGAACACGTCCCGCATCGTATCGCCGGTGCGGATATACAGGCCAACGTTGTTCGTCTTGTCGTTGGTGGCGATATAGTAATACCGTCCTTCCCACGCAAGCAGGACCGGATCGCCGTAACCCTTCAGCAGAGGATAGATCAGCCCATCCGGCACCGCCGGATCCACAGAAAAGGGCGCTCCGACCGTATCGTTCCAGTAGCGCGTCAGTTCCCTCGCCAGTTCATCCGGAATCATCACCCGGTCCGTTCCGCGCGGGGCGTCCGACGACAGGCCCAGCGGCTGGAAATGACGGAAATCCGCTGTAAACCACCGATCCGTCCCGCCTTCCGTCCGGGCACTGATCACCCATCCCCCGTTTTCCTCCGCTATATGAGGATCAGACAGGAATCGTGGGGAAATGCAGTTGTTTCCGTCAATCACCGCCGTAGCAAACAGCATGCCGTAATTCCGGTTCAGCGGAATCTCCTGCCCCTCCGTAAACAAAAGCGAAAAATGCACGCTGCGGGCCAGTCCGTCCGGGTAGATTTCCGAAGGTTCCCTTGTATATACTTTCAGTTGGGTCATGCTCGTTCCCTCCGTTTCATTCATCCTCGGTTTGCCGCAGATCGCTGTTCAGCCACCGGGTGAATTTCGCGTTGGCCTCCCCGGCCTCTTTTTTCCGGGTCCAGGCCTCCCGCGTCTCCATCAGCGCCACCATCTCGTCGGCGATCTCTTCCTATTTGCCCACTTCCTCTGGTACCCCCACCTCCGCGGATAGCTGTTCCCATTCTTTCTGATCGCTCATGCCGGTCACCTGTCTGTTCATTCTTATTCATCAATTCGCAGATCAGTTTATCATGAATAGAAGTGAATGAAAAGTCCTGAACGCCGGGGAAGGGTAGCCTGATTTTCTTTTATCTTCTCTGTATTCTCATAACGAAAAAACCGTAAGCGCTCTATAAACGCATGGATTTAAAGCCCTGGATGATTCCAGTATAATACTGACAGACTGGTGGAACGGGAAATGAGATGAACGGAAATGATTACTGTCCGCAGAATACGGTTTGCCTATACTATATTTGTCGTTTTCTAAGAGACCAGATAATATTCGACATTTGATGACTTTTTCCTTTTGGTTATTCATGCTTTTGCATGTTTATGATTTAAGAAACAGTCCCTGGTAGATAGTAAAAACAAATAGCTGGATCGAATATCATCTATAGGCTACGTTGGTTTCAGAGAAAACTTGACTGTTATTAGTCCAGGCAATTACTTTACGCTCTACTAGTACCGAAATATACATTGTAGGAAACGGTCTTTTGTGGTATAGTATAGAAAAATATGTGAATATCTGTCAAACAGACACAAATAACGTTCTCAGGAATAATAAGCAGCGGCAATTTTCAAGAAAAGGACAAAAGGACAAAACTTTTTCGCTGGATTAGCCAATTGGATAAAAGGCACGTATATATTAGTGTAAACTGACAACGAAGTTGTCAACAAAATAAATAAATGGAGGACGAAAAAGATGAAGGACATCGAAGCAAAGAAAGTTGATCTGAACGACGAAGCCCTGGCAAATGTTGTCGGTGGCGCAGAAGAACAACCGCCTTTCCCTGGTTCATTCTACTACGATAACTACTGGTACGTAGTAGCTAATCCTCAGCCGACCAAACTGGATAACTACAAATGGTGTTATCGGATCGTCGACAATAATATCTCAGGGATTATTATCCAGATCCCAAACAACATGATTCACTAAAAGTAATACAACAGAGCGCTGGCAGCGAATTTCGAATTACAGAAAGCCAATGAATAAAAAAGCAGCACCTGATGGCAAGCCCGCCACGGAATGTTCCGCGGCGGGCGCCTTTTTGTCTGTCTGAGCGGAAATCAACTGCGCCGGGTATTTGATAAAGCCAATCAACAGCCTCTGTCTTCCGGCATGAATTCTCTCAGCTATAAGAAACACCGGAGGCGTTTATCGCCCCCGGCGGTCATACCGTCAGATCCTGTACCGGTCATTTGTTTTCATCGAATACCTTGGCGAATGTGTTCACGTATTTTTCCAGAGAATCCCGTTCCTTATCTGTCAAAAGATGATTGCGCCAATCTTTGTTGACCGAGAGCATTACATTGTCTTTGAACTGTTTAAAGTTTCTTCCGGTTGAAATGAACCGGGGAATTGAACTTTCAATCAAAAAGGCCAGACCTCTCACGTGTTCTTTACTCCCGCCGACCACCTGATCCAGCATTTCTTCATTCAGCTCGTTCGTTTTCTTCTGTTCCATACAGATCCCTCCCTTTCGGATATATATCGTTTCATGTGCTTTCATTTGAATATACGAATCAGTTCCCCGCAGGGCTGATCCGTCCGCAATCAAGCTCACTGTTCTTTCTTTTCTCATTATCACGCGTCCCTGATTCTGTGTCAGGGAGCAAGTAATTCCCCAATGAGAACCGTCACCGTGAACCCCGCACCGTTGAGACAGTCACGGGCTGCATGAACCCGGTTGTTCAATCATGAACACTTACGCAGAAGTAAGCGCAGAAAGGGACCCTCTCGTCAGGCAACAAGGGATAGTTGGCGCAATAATACTCGCAGCCTTTGCCGGGACATACATACAGAGAAGGGCGCGTCAGTCCTTTTTCACACGGTTCGCCCAGAGCTGCATGGCCTCCGACTGCCTTTTCGATCTCGTTGCTGCTTACCTCATGATTTTTGCTTTCGTTTTCCATTGCAGATATCATCCTTTCTGTGTTATTCAGGCGAGACAGTCACGTGCGGCATGACCGGAGGATGATCGCGGCGACCGGACGGTAAACCGCTCGGAATATATTGAACAACACAACTTTTTTTACATTATATATCAGCTTCAGGAGACTTACAAGGTTTCCTGAAAAAGGCCCTCCGGCGCGCAATCAGTTGAGCCGGAGAACACGATCAGGCGTCACCGGGGACGGATCTCATGAAGCATAGTAAAATCAACGGCTGCAGGGCCATGATCTGCTGTATTCGGAATTTTCGGCAGCGTCCCGGAAGAGATGTGTGCAGGGTTGTGTAGGGTATTCTCATTACTGCTATATAGAAAAAAGAA
>CALCUD010000117.1 GCA_937906775.1 uncultured Clostridia bacterium | reverse complement strand
TTTTACTCGCGAATAATAAGCTGCCGAGGAAGGATTAAGAGAAGATGTGGATCTGCAATAATTGCGGAGGGAAAAACTCTGGCAACGATTTTGTTTGCTGCAAGTGTGGTCAAGCACGTCCGCCAGAGAAAGAGAATGATAATATAGCGGAAAAATCAGTAAAAAAAGACAGGAAGCCGTTTGCAATACCCATTTTACTTACGATTATACTCGTCGGAGCTACCGGGGTGGCTTGGCTGCTGAGCAAGGGAATACTTGTTTTCAACAACCCGGGGAGCCTAACGGTAGATCAGGTATATCAAAATGAAGAAGTTGTAGAAGAGAAGAAGTGCTGTAAGTTAAAGGTTGTATTATTTGCTCTTGCAGGAATTATTCTTGCAGCCGGAGTAACATCGATGGTAGAGTCGGTAAAGAAAATCATACATCCGGAATTACCCGTTTTTGATCTTCTTTCGGTCATCATCATTTCCGTCGCAATCGTTGCAAAGCTGATTCTTGGAAGATATACTTCATCACAGGGAAAAAAATACAATTCTGAAGCACTGATCGCTTCCGGCGCGGACGCAAGATTTGATGCAATTATCTCTGCGTCTACGCTCCTTGGAATCATCATTACGCTTTTGTTTGGTATTACGCTGGACGGATGGATCGGTGCAGTGATCGCTCTGTTTATTCTGAAAGCCGGTTTTGAGCTGCTTGGCGAATCTTTATCAAGTATTTTGGGAAATCGACCGGACAGCGAAACGACTAAAGCGATCAAAGCGACGGTTTGCGAAATTGACGGCGTTTTGGGAGCGTACGATCTGGTCCTTCATGATTACGGTCCCGACAGCGCGCTCGGTTCCATACACGTTGAGATTTCATCAACAATGTCCGCAGAGGACATTCACAGGCTGACTAAACATATCCAGCTTGCTGTAAAAGATAAATATCATGTTTTCCTGACTGTCGGAATTTATGCTGTTGACGAAACTCATGTAAAGCAACGTGAAGAAATAAAGCGTTTCGCCATGGAATATGATGGAGTTCTAGGAACACACGGCGTTTTCATTGACGATACGATGAAATATATATCCTTTGACGTGCTTACTGATTTTACCGTTAACCGGGATCAACTTCAAAATGATCTGAAAAATCATATCTCGACATTATTGCCGGGATATAAAGTAGATATCAATTTTGACAGTAATTACAGCGATTGATATCAAACAATCTTTGTCAAATCAATTTCATTGATCTGCGTGAAGTGAAAATACGGGTATACAGATAACGGATACGTGTCGGAACGGGCAGATCACTTCTGAGTAAAACGTATGTATCGCGTATTAATGCGATATCAGATTCAATCGGTTCAACATTTCCATAAGAACATAAAGATACACATTCACCAAAGGCTGAAAGGGAAACATTGAAACAGTCTTCCGCATCAAGACGGCGTGTAAAGGACATGGGTGTCTCTCCGGGACGTCTGCTTTTTCCCGCAGCAAACAGAAGAAGATTCATATCCGATATTCTGATATTAAAACGTTCACGATCAGTTTTTGCACGTTTCTCGCGATAATCAGGATTTGTGATAATGATCCGAACAATCAGCGCAACTATAACGGTAAACAGAATGAACAGCCACCATAGGGAACGGATGTTTTCAGAGGGGGCTTCTGCCGGCTTTGGTGCTTC
Source organism: uncultured Clostridia bacterium (assembly GCA_937906775.1). Classification (GTDB taxonomy): domain Bacteria; phylum Bacillota; class Clostridia; order Christensenellales; family Aristaeellaceae; genus Aristaeella. The sequence goes on along the minus strand of CALCUD010000117.1, from coordinate 5,296 downwards.
CGGGGGTTCCAGGGTGTTTTCATCTGAATCCGGTGCCTCAGAAGCGTCGGGTGTAAGATCGGCTTCAGATGAGGAAGGCGTAGGTTCAGGATTCTCAGACGTATGTTCAGTATCCGATAACTTCGGATCGGGAGTGGGAGTATTGGCCGGGGAAGGCAAAGGTGAAGGAGTCTCATCAGGAACGGACTGGCTGATGCGTCGGGGCGTTGCGTCAAAAGTCAGCCATCCAAACCCTTTAAAATAGACTTCGGTCCAGGCATGCCCCTGCTGAGCGGTAACTAAGGCTTCTCCGGTACTATCCGGTTTGGCAAGATAGCCTTCAACATACCGGGCAGGGAGACCGGCCAGACGACACAGAACAGTCATCGCTGAAGCAAAATATGTGCAATATCCTTCTTTGGTGTTGAAGAGGAAATGAGTCACAAAATCCATATCGGCAGGTTGCTCAGGAACATTCAGGGTATACCGGCAGTTTCTTGAGAGCCAGGACTGAATGGCAAACGCCTTGTCATACGGAGAAATCAAGCCCGATGTAATGGAAACGGCCAGATCCTTCACAGGCTGTTCAAGATGATCGGGCAGGGAGGTATACAGATCAAGCATCGAATTCCAATCAGGATCATCTGTATCAGATACAGACAGGATGAATGTATCCAGTCCGGGATCCCCGGCTGTGAAGAGCGAAGAAATGACCGACCATGTATCTCCGGCTTGCAGATTACGCGTTGAAAATACTTCCGAAGAAGGAGAAAAATATGCGACGAGATCTCCGCCGGGAGTCAGCTCATGAATACGTTGAGGAACAAACAAAGTTGAGGCGCTTCCGGAAAGCATTCGAATCGATACAGTATAGTATGCGTTCAGCTGACCGCAGAGTGAAGAACTGGGCAGATCCTGATTGAATATACTGATACGTTGTTTTCGGCTGTTTCTGGAATCCCAAAGATAACGGCGACCTCCGACTGTGTTTTTCCAGCAGCGACCGTTATACTGATCCAGAATAACGCCCCGCAGATAAACATCTTTAGGAGCAGAAACCTGCATAATCAGACGGTCGGAAGGTTCAGCAGGCCCTCCGAGCTGACTGCTGCCCTGAGGATAGTATCCCTCCGATAAAAGAGAAAAAACATCACGCGGTTCGGTATAAAACATGCGGTCCATGATGCTTTGACGTAATTCATCCGCGAATTTTTTTGCATCTGGAACAACAATTCCACTCGACGGTGTTAGAAAGAACGATGCGAAGACAATCAAAACAACAAAAGGTAGTACGCGAAAAAGAGATATTTCTTCATGACGTTCCAGAAGCAGAATCGTAAACGACGCGATCAAAGCCGGAAGAAGGTAAACTGTAAATTGCGGGACATCGTTCAGCCAGAGCATGAGTACGATTGCTGAACACAGCAGGAGTGAAAGCCAGCTTCCGGTTTTTTTCAAAACCATGGGGAAAGACAAAAAGGAAATTATTAGGGAAAGAAAAACAACAACATCATTGAAAACGAGAGGGAGAGCATAACTGACGCCATTGAACTGAAGGGTGAAAGCACGGGCGACCTCAGTCAAATGTCCGAAACCGGAAATGCAAATCCAAACAATAAGAGCAAGAGGTATCAATACTCCTGCAGCAATGGCTGAAGGTTTGGAAAGTCCTGAAACGGATAAAATCAGAGAGATACAAACCGAAATGAGGATCCCTTTTCCTGCAAGCGACAGACAACCTAAAACTGCATAAACGGGAAGAAGAAAACCCGAAGCGAGAAAAACTGTGAATATAAAGCGGAATACTGCGGTCCGCAGTTTTTCATTTTTCATCGGAGAACCTCCCTTCCGTGAATTCTTGTGAATGGTTTATGACTGTTCTGGCGTCACGTAGGCAACATCAATTCCTGACTGGCGCAACCGGGAAATAAGGGGAAGGACATTGGAATCATCCGGAGCAAACGTGATCAGGTACAACCTCATATTAGGACCGATACGGTGCATACGCGACATCATATCCACCATGGCACTGTTCAAACGCGCAGTAATCACTACTACACAACCGACTTTTCTGAGCCTTCCGCTTTCAATCATAAGCAGACGTTCAAACCGGTCCGTGGCTGAAAAATCGACCCGTGAAAGATTATCCAAAGCATGCTGGTATCCCATATTGTTATCTATATCAACAGGATGAATACCGTAAATGGGCATCCGGACATTATGCCCTGCCTTACACTCTGCTTCATAAACAGATGCTGCGGTTTCCAAAATAGAATCACGGATATCCGCTTCCGCTTCTGAATGCCCCCAGGAGGGCGGCCGCGAACAATCCATCATGATCAGTACATCCTGCAGGACAGGTTCATCAAATTTTCGAACCATTAATTCACCTTTTCGGAGGGAAAGTTTCCAATGTATTTTTTTCATAGCGTCCCCGGTCTGATAGGCACGTATGTCGGAAGGCGCATTAAGATCTTCGGTTGCACGTGCCATAAGTTCGGAACCAGGATCACCGGGAGAAAGAACAAGCGGATCCGTACCAAATGAAACAGGGAGGACCTGAACATTAAAAAGGGTCGTTTCTGTCGGTTTGATGATCTTGAAAAAACCGAGAAGGTCTTCAATACAGACCTGACTGACACCGATGGAAAAAGAACCGATATGAGATGCGTGAAAAGAATATGAAAGAGTCTGCTGTTTTCCGGGAGCATCTTTAAGTCTGATTTCACGTGCAGATGAAGAAGAACTGCCGGAGCAAATCAATGTAATAGGCGCGACAGGAATCAATCCGCGATGACGGATCCGAAGAGAAAGCGTCAGGTCTTTTCCGTGATACACTTTTGTTTCAGAAAGTTCTCCGGCAAAGGAGAATGTTGCTGAAACCAGAAGAACACTGATCAGGCTTAACAGTAATGTCAGCAGGATCAAAATAGACAGCATCAGGAAGATTGGATTTCCGGTAGACAAGGCGGCTGTAAGAAAAGTAACAAATACAGCCAGCGGAAGCAAAATATGGCATTTCATACGTTCACCGGCACAGGTGTATTGCGAAGAATATTCAATAATACCTGTTCTGCCTGCGTTCCTTTCATCCGTGCTTCCGGAGAAAGCACCATTCGATGGGAAAATACAGGAAGCAGCATATGCTGAACATCTTCCGGAAGAATAAAATCACGATCGTCCAGCAGAGCGCATGCCTGAGCTCCGTGAATCAGAGCGATGGCTGCGCGTGTGGACGCACCAAGTTGGAAAGCCGGATCTTTCCGAGTCGAGGCAGCTAATTGCGCAACATATGCCCGGACTTCAGGCGAACAATATACTTTTTTAACCTGTTCCTGCATGGACAAAATATCCTGTGCCGTACATACAGGATCAATGGTAGCTATAGGCTTAACGGTTCCTGAATAGCGTTCCAGAACGTCCATTTCCTGCTGCAGAGTGGGATATCCGATGGAAATTCTGAGGAAAAAGCGATCCACCTGAGCTTCAGGCAGCGGGTAGGTTCCGACAAACTCGCCGGGGTTCTGTGTGGCGAGAACAATAAAGGGTTTGGGAAGCTGATGTGTTATACCGTCCACTGTGACCTGGTGTTCTTCCATGACTTCCAGTAAAGCGGATTGAGTTTTCGGGCTTGTACGGTTAATTTCATCGGCAAGAATAATCTGGCTCATGACAGCGCCTTCTTTATACTCCATCTCACCTGTTTTGAAATTGACCAGTGTGAATCCGGTAACATCAGAGGGCATCAGATCGGGAGTAAACTGGATCCGTTTGAATGTACAATCCAAGGATTTGGCGAGCGCACTGGCAAGAGTCGTTTTACCGACGCCGGGTACATCTTCAATCAGGACGTGCCCGTTACAAAGCAATGCAATCAGCGCGTACTCGATGGCCTCTTCTTTTCCGACAATCGCTTTTCCGATTGTCTGCTGAAGCGTGAAAACCATCTGTCCCGGATTCAACATATACAGTGCCTCCTTCGGTATGACTGACTTCAGAAACTGAAGCACAGGATGAAGATATATACAATTTATTATAGCTATGTTTGTGAATTAACGCAAGATATGGTATTCTGATATAGGGCAACCGATAAGTCAGACATTTCTGTGTTGAACGTTGCCTAAGGAGAGATTCTATGGAATGGTTCCGGATACACCGTGACATAACCGGTTCCACCAATGAAGATGCGTTTGTATTGGGAAAAAACGGAGCCCGTGCCTGGAGCGTATGTACGGCGGACAAACAAACCAGAGGAAGAGGCCGCCTGAACAGAGAATGGTATTCTCCCCGTGGAAACGGTCTTTATGTAAGTGCTTTGATTCGCCCGTCTGTTTCGGTAAATGAGATCGGATTGCTGTCATTTTGCGCAGCCAATGCTATGACAAAGGCAATCAGCACCTTTGGGGCTGATGTCAAAATCAAATGGCCGAATGATCTTATCCTGAATCAAAAAAAAATATGCGGGATTTTATCTTCATGCGATATATCATCGGACGGAATTCTGAATTTTGCAGTGATCGGCGCGGGTGTGAACATTCAGAAAGGTTCATTTCCTGAATGTCTGTCTGAAAGTGCAACAAGTCTGGAGGACGAAGGCTTTTCAATTGATAATGAACAATTACTGGATTATTATGTAAATGCCTTGGCTATCGAAACCGGTCTTCTTGAAGAAAATGGATTCCGGGGTATACGGGATTACTTTCTGGAACATTGCATTACGCTTGGGAAATCTGTTCAGGTTTCCGGAAGCATTTTTATATCAGGGAGAGCTGAAGAAATTACCGACGACGGTTCTCTTCTTGTACGGGATGATGAAGGAAATATACATTTGGTCAGAAGCGGTGATGTTTCGGTACGCGGATTATTCGGATATGTATGATCTTTATATTCCCTATGAAAACAACGTGTGAAGGTGGAATTTACCTTGCTTCATATGGACTATTTCAGTATAATAATTTGGGACTATGAATCACGAAAGGCGGTCGATTAATATGACAGTTATGGATAATTATAAAAAGTGGTTATCAGATTTCTCGGATGATGCTGAAACGATTAACGAATTGCTCAGTATTGCAGACTGTCCGGAAGAAATTGAAGACCGTTTTTATACCGAGCTGAGCTTTGGTACTGCCGGTATGCGCGGCGTGCTGGGCGCTGGCATGAACCGCATGAACCGCTACAATGTGCGCCGTGCCACCAAGGGCCTGGCCAAGTACCTGCTGCAGGATCCCGAGAACGCCAAGCGCGGTGTCGTGATCGCCTATGACAGCCGCCGCTGCTCTGCCGAGTTCGCCAAGGATACCGCCCTGGTGCTCTG
>CALCUD010000116.1 GCA_937906775.1 uncultured Clostridia bacterium | reverse complement strand
CACTCGGGAACCTACCCATATTAACCCTCTTGACCCAAAGGGTGGAGCTGGCGATGGGACTTGAACCTACAACCTGCTGATTACAAATCAGCTGCTCTGCCAATTGAGCTACGCCAGCACGAAGCTCCTTAACACAGCCAACGGATCCGACCGGAAAGTGGCGACCCGGATGGGGCTCGAACCCACGACCTCCAGCGTGACAGGCTGGCGCTCTAACCAACTGAGCTACCGGGCCGGATAAAATGGTGGGAACAACAGGGCTCGAACCTGTGACCCTTTGCTTGTAAGGCAAATGCTCTCCCAGCTGAGCTATGCTCCCGGACACCACAACCGAGCGATTCGGAAACCCGCATTCGCAAGCGGCTTTGTTAATATATCAAAACAAGTTACGTTTGTCAAGCACATTTTTTCAGAAAAACAAATCAATCTTCCGGGATTCCGTCTTGACAACCTTGCCTCCCGGTGATAGTATTTCTGTCGGAAAATATTCCTTTAATGCGGTACAGAGATGCCGGTAAGGATGCCTGATATTTCATGCCTTCAAGCATGCCTTGCCGTACCGTGCCTCTGCCCGGTACGTTTTATTATTTCTGAAGGGGAGTGTCATTATCGCTGAGTATAAAGCGACACTGATGGATGAAGCTGCCGTCGGAAGAGCTCTGCGCCGGATTTCCCACGAAATTGTTGAGCACAATGACGGCGTGGAGAATGTTATTCTTGTCGGAATCAAACGCAGGGGCATCCCGATCGCTGAAATCATCGCTGCCAACATCGCTGCCATTGAGGGGCTGGAAATTCCCGTCGGGACGCTGGATATCACCTTTTATCGCGATGACGTGACAAGGAAAACGCCCGAACCCGTAACAGCCTCCTCCAATCTCTCCCTTGATATCAACGGGAAATCAGTCATTCTGGTAGACGATGTTCTGTATACCGGCCGAACAGCCCGGGCAGCCATGGAAGCCATCATTTCGGACGGACGTCCCTCCTCCATCCAGCTTGCGGTCCTGATCGACCGCGGCCACAGAGAACTTCCGATCCGCGGCGATTATGTCGGTAAAAACGTCCCCACATCCAAGGCTGAAAGAGTAATGGTCAAACTTCCACCTTATGACGCGGTCACCGCGGTCGAATTGTTCGGTTAATCCGAAGCTATGCTTCGATTGACATATCATCATTATTTTCTGACAAAGAAAGGATGGGTCCCAAAATGAAACTGGTCTACAAGGTTTCAGACAAGCCCAAGTTCGGACAACTTCTTATTTTCGCTCTGCAGCAGCTGCTTGCCATCATGGCCGCCACCATTGTTGTTCCCGCCATGGTCGGTCATGATCTGACCGCAAGCGCCGCCCTGGTGGGTGCCGGTCTCGGTACGATCGTGTACCTGCTGTTCACGCGGTTCCGCAGTCCCGTGTTCCTCGGATCCTCCTTTGCCTTCATTCCTTCCATGAGCGCCGCTTTCGCGGGAGCCGTCTCCATGCAGCTCGGCTACTTCGGCCTGATCCTTGGCGCCTCCTTCGCCGCGCTGGTCTATGTGATCATCGCGCTGATCGTCAAATTCGCCGGTACCGCCTGGATCAACAAGGTCATGCCCCCTGTTGTCATCGGTCCCGTTGTCGCAACGATCGGTCTTTCTCTTTCTGGCGACGCAGTCGGCAAGTTCTTCAACTATTCCGGTAATTTCGACAGCGGCATCAGCGCCTATATCATGAACACCAATGCGCTTCTGTGCCTGCTCTGTGCTTTGTTCACCCTGTTTGTAACGGTGATCGTCGCGACTTACGGCAAGAAGCTTTCCAAGCTGATCCCCTTCGTCATCGGTATTCTCGCCGGCTATGCCCTGGCTGCCGTGCTGACGCTCATCGGTCAGTCCACCGGAAACGAAGCGATGAAGATTCTGGATTTCAGCGCATTCGATAATCTGAAGATCTTCGTTCTGCCCAGCTTCGTTTTCACCGAAGGCCTTAAGGGAATCTCCGAAGTCAACGGGACCTATATCGCCAGCATCGCCGTCGCATACATCCCCGTTGCCTTTGTCGTGTTCGCTGAGCATTTGGCGGACCACAAGAATCTGTCCTCCATCATCGAATCCGATCTGACCGAGAATCCCGGCCTCACCCGGACCCTCCTCGGCGACGGTATCGGTTCCTTTGTCGGCACCTTCTTCGGCGGTTGCCCGAACACGACCTACGGCGAATCCATCGCCTGCGTCGCGATCACCGGAAACGCCTCCACTGTCACCATTTTCACCGCCGCGATCCTGGCCATTCTGAGCGGCTTCATCGGACCGTTCGTTGCCTTCCTGAATTCCATTCCGGCCTGCGTCATGGGCGGTGTCTGCTTTGCGCTGTACGGATTCATCGCGGTTTCCGGCCTGAAAATGCTCCAGCCGGTCGACCTCAATGATAACAAGAACCTTTTCACCGCTTCCGTTATTCTGATCGCCGGCGTCGGTAATCTGGCTCTGGCGTTTACGGTCGGTGAAGGTCAGTTTATCAACATCCGCACCACTGCCTGCGCTTTGATTCTCGGCGTTATCACCTATGCGGTGCTGAACCGGAAATCTTCAAAACAATAATGTCATCGGAAGATGATCCTCAAAATTTTCAGCCGCCGGGAATATCCCCCGGCGGTTTTACGTCGTATATTTGAATGAGCGGTTCCGCACCCGGAACGGTTCATACCCACGAAAGGAGATCGATGTTATGAAAAAGATTATTGCGATTCTGGCTGCCCTGACTCTGCTGTTATTCTGCGGCGTGTCCTGCGCTGAAACCGCCGACGAAGTTTTTGCAAAGCTTCCCGATGATTTCGCTGTCGCCTTTTCCTCTGCAATGGAATTCGTTATCAACGGTACTGAAGCGGTTCTTCACCCGGACGGAACCCTGACGGAAGATGAACTTCAGGAGCTGACCGCTGAATTGCTCCTGTATAAGGATTGCGGCAAATTCGGATATCTGATCACCGACCTGGACGGAGACGGAAATGATGAATTGATGATCGGAACTCAGACTCCCGAGGACGGTTATTTCGGAAAAATGATCCTGAGATTGTATTCCTGCCGCACGCTTGAAGACGGTGACTGTGATCTTGTTACCGTATTCGAATCCGCCGAGCGCGACCGCTACTACTATGCCGGTGGAAACCGTTTCTTTGAGGAAGGTTCATCCGGCGCCGATGACAGCTTCGCAACTACATGGGCCTATGAGAACGGCGAATTGAAGGACCTTGGCGTTGTGACCGATCCCGCTGATTTTGTTCAGGCTGAACTGTGGGACGCCTATCCCATCTCCGAAGATTGACCGGGGTCCGGTTTCTTTCCTCTCCTCCTGCGGGGAGAGGATCTTTTTTTACAAAAAACCTTTGAAATATTTGCATTCCGGCTCGATATGTGTTATGATGCACTTTGGGTCTGCGCGAACCGTTTCCCCGGGCTTCCGACTCTCCGACGGAGCATCTGAGGATACGGCAATTCAGAACCCGAAGCCCCATAAAGGGCCAAATAAAAGGAGGATGTATCCCATGACCAAGTCCGAGATCATCGCCGCCTATGCCCAGCACGAAGGCGACACCGGTTCCCCCGAGGTTCAGATCGCTCTGCTGACCGATCGCATCAACAACCTCAACGAGCACCTGAAGGCCAACCGTAACGACCATCATTCCAACCGCGGTCTGCTGCTGATGGTCGGCCGTCGCCGCAACATGCTCGAGTACCTGAAGAAGACCGATATCGAGCGCTACCGCGCCCTGATCGCGAAGCTGAACCTGCGCAAGTAATTCAGCCGTCTTCCCGGTACAAACGTTGTTTTCAACTGCCGCCGGAAAGTCATCTTTCCGGCGGCTTTGAAAATCACGCCGGAGTCTCGTATGTTATCCCTTGAAAATCCCCCCGGGGTTTTCATATGATAGCATACGGCACTCCGTTCCCCTTTCCCAAATTCAAGAAAAGGAGTGACTTGTATGGATTACAAATCCTATTCCATGGATCTGGCCGGCCGTAAGCTGACGCTTGAATTCGGCAAGTACTGCGAGCAGGCCAACGGTTCCGTCTGGGTTCATCTGGGTGATACCGTTGTCATGGTCAACGCGACCATGGCGCCCACCCCGCGTGATGGTGTGGATTTCTTCCCTCTTGCCGTCGACGTTGAAGAAAAGCAGTATTCCGTCGGTAAGATTCCTGGCGGTTTCATCAAGCGCGAAGGCCGCCCCTCGGAGAAGGCGACACTTACCTGCCGTCTGATCGACCGTCCCCTGCGTCCCCTGTTTGACAAGGGAATGCGCAACGACGTACAGGTCGTTGTCACCGTTTTGAGCGTGGAACAGGACGTCCCGCCCGAAATTCCCGCCATGATCGGCTCTTCCATTGCCATCGCCGTCAGCGATATTCCCTGGAACGGTCCGACAGGTGCCGTACTGGTCGGCCGCGTCAACGGCGAATATGTCATTTGCCCCGATGAGGCCCAGCGTGCCGAGAGCGATCTGTCCCTCTATGTCGCCGGTACCGAAGAAGCAATCATGATGGTTGAAGCCGGCGCCAAGGAACTGTCTGAAGATACCATGCTCGACGCGATTCTCTTCGGGCACGAAGAAATCAAAAAGCTCGTTGCCTTCCAGAAGCAGATCGTTGCGGAAATCGGCAAGGAAAAGAAAGTTGTCCCGCTGAACGTCACCGGTGACGATGTCAAAGCCGCTGTGCGTGAGTTCGCTTACGACAAATGCGTCTGGACTTTCGAAACCTTCGACCGCAAAGAGCGTCAGGACCGTGAAGCCCAGACGAAACAGGAAACGGTTGCCGCTCTGTCCGAAAAATTCGAAGGCCGCGAAGCCGAGATCGAAGACGCCCTTTATTATCTGAACAAAGAAGTCATGCGCGCCAAGATCCTGAACGAAGGAATACGCCCCGACGGCCGCAAGGTTACCGAAATCCGCCCCATCTGGTGCGATGTCGGCGTTCTGCCCCGTACACACGGCTCCGCTATCTTCACACGCGGTCAGACTCAGGCTCTGACGGTCACCACACTGGGTACCGTTTCCGAAGGTCAGACGCTGGACGGCTTGAGCAGTGAAGATTTCAAACGGTACATTCATCACTATAATATGCCTCCGTACGCCACCGGTGAAGCCGGCCGTCTCAAGAGTCCCGGCCGTCGCGAAATCGGTCACGGTGCTCTTGCGGAACGCGCTCTGCTGCCGGTCATTCCTTCTGAGGACGAGTTCCCCTACGCGCTGCGTCTGGTTAGCGAAATTCTTTCCTCGAACGGATCCAGCTCCATGGCTTCTGTCTGCGGCTCAACTCTGAGCCTGATGGATGCCGGCGTTCCGATCCATGCGCCCGTAGCCGGTGTCGCCATGGGTCTGATCACCGACAAAGAATCCGGCAAGCTTGCCGTACTGACTGACATTCAGGGTCTGGAAGACTTCCTGGGCGATATGGACTTCAAGGTCGCCGGTTCTATGAACGGTATCACTGCTCTGCAGATGGATATCAAGATCGCCGGCATTAATCGCGCGATTCTGCAGCAGGCGTTGAGCCAGGCGTTGCAGGGACGTCTTCATATCCTGAAGATTATGCTCGACACACTGGGTCAGCCCCGTGAGGAGCTGAGTCCCTACGCTCCGAAGATCATCCGCTTCACGATCAATCCTGAAAAGATCCGTGAAGTCATTGGACCCGGCGGAAAAATGATCAACAAGATCATTGATGAAACCGGCGTCAAAATCGATATCGAAGATGACGGCCGTGTCTTCATCTCTACGCCCGATCAGGCCGCTGCCGACAAAGCCCGCAAGATCATTGAAGGCATCGCGAAAGACATCGAAGTGGGCGATGTTTTCACCGGCAAGGTTGTCCGCATCATGAACTTCGGTGCTTTTGTCGAACTTGCACCCGGAAAAGACGGTATGGTCCACATCTCCAAGCTCGACAAGAAGAGAACGGAGAAGGTCGAAGACGTATGCA
>CALCUD010000115.1 GCA_937906775.1 uncultured Clostridia bacterium | reverse complement strand
TTATCCGTCTTAGTCCCGCTGTAACTCGGAAGTTCGATGGTTCCATCCTTGGCTACAGTAATGGAATCCACAGATCCAGAGCCGTCGTTGGTATCAAATGCCGCCGTAACCGCGTCTGCCCACTTGGCGGTCACGGTCACATCAGCAGACATTTCCACTGAAGTAACAATGTTGTTATTGCTGTCAACCCAGCCGGCAAATGCCTTGCCCGTAGGCGGAGTGATTCCGCTTCCGTCCGGTAGGGTAACCGTTTCATCAATATTATAGGTTGTAGTATTGTATCTGGAATCGCTGGAAGTACCGCCGTTCAGATCATAGGTCAGTATCGGTTTTTTGCACCAGACAGCATAATAAGTTGTTGCAGCATATGCTGTTCCTTGAGCTCCTGGTACATAATATGTGGACGGAAGCTCCGACTTATCAGGATAATATGGAGCAGACTTCTCCTTTTCCCAACCCAAGAATGCCAGCTGCTCGCCGTCGAGTGATTTTGTGCCGGTATATTGGGGAAAAACAAATGTACTGCCTATGGCTACAATCACATTACCTGCGTCGATCGTACCGCTGTTTTCATCAAACGTTAGAACAACTGCCTCATCCCAAACGGCTTCCAGAGTAATGGTTGTTCCATCCTGAATGTTAGAAGGTACTGTATAAGTAGGACCTTCTATGCTATTGCCTGTATCATTATCAAACCAATGAGAAAGTACATATCCGTCTCTTGTTCCTGTTGGAAGAGTAATCGTTTCACCTGCTTTGGCTGTGAGTTTAGTAAACTCAAGTGATGATCCACTGACTGTATCGAATTTTATAGTAGCAGAATTTTTTTGCCCAGAAACAGTAATTTTTACATACTTCGTTCCATTAGGCTCACTTTCGTGATAAGGAGGATTTGTTGCATCATAAATAATACAATAATCATTTTTAGATTGTTTCTCCGTGCATTCCGCCTTTCCTGTTACAGTTGCTTTAATTAATTTAAGCCAGTTAGCACGATTAGCGGAATATGAATCATAAACTGTGTATTTAATACTGAAGTAAGTTGAATCTTCTGACCATTTATTACTAGATGTTTCGCCATAGTAGAAAAATGCCTTACTCTCGCCGATTCCAACAGTAATAGTTTCACCTTGTGTTACCAAATCCACAACATTAGTACCAGACGGTGTAGTTCCCGCATCATATGTCGCTGCGAGGCTACCGGTCGGCAACATACTGATCATCATAGCGATAGTCAGCAGGAAGGCGGTAAATCTCTTCATCTTACTATACATACTGTTCCCTCCATTAACGGGTAATCATTTGAATTGCTGAACTACAGAGTGAAAAATCCTGTCTATTATGCTTCCTGCTCTTCTTCATCGGGAGTGGTCACAACAATGTACCAGTAATATTTCACATTCTCACGATTAATATTGTAGGTATATTGCAGATCTGTAGCTCCGGGAATTTCAATCCGTTCAATACCGTCTGTTGAGTAATACCATTGGACGGTATATTCTTCTTCTTCAAACCCGGTCAGGTTGGCTGTCATGGTAATCGGTGTACCGGATACCACGATGGGCATGCCAGCCAGTTCACTGTGAATGGATACAGTATGGAATGTTTCCTGTTCTTCTTTCGTAATTGCATTGTCATCATTGCCGAAAACAATGATGTTACTGTTCATCATATAGTAGCGGGTATTGTTCAAAACCACCAACGACCATGTAGCATTAAACTGTTGCAGATAAACAGAAGTCCCGTTTGCGATGCTCATAGTTACTCCGGAATCAATATCCGGTTTCGCGTACAGATTAACATTCTTTTCTCCCTTGGCGGCCTTCACCTGTACAAGCCTCATATTGGTGATGTCTATCTGTTCAGTCTCTTTCTCTGCAGATTTCGGTTCGGTTTCAGTATCCTTCATTTCATATTCTACATTGGCATCTTCGTTTGCAACTTCTGCGTTTTCAGAAAGTTCCTCGACTGTATTCGCAACAACCGTCTCCGGAATCTCTTCGGGAAGAGTCCCGTTGTCATCTTCAATCGGTTCTTCGGTATACTCTTCGATCTGTTCGACTTCTTCAACCGTCTGCTCTTCACCGGCATCGGCCGTTACTTCATTTTCAATCTCGGATTCAATATCATTCACTTCTTCAGCAACTTTGACTTCTTCCTCAACCTTCCCGGTCGCATCGATGACGAACACTTCGGACGCGGCTCCGTCCTCGGTGACAAAGCGGTACTCAAAAGCAAGGGCTTCGCGGGTTATGGTTATCACATAGCTTGGGAACTTCCCGACATTCTCCCACCGGGCGCTGTCATTGCCGCGTTCACGCCGCTGCCAGGTCAGCGCTTCATTCATGTAGGCACCGTCTGCTCTGGGGGCGAGAACGATCGTATCGCCGAAGAAATATTCCTTATATTCTTTCGGGGTGATCATGTAGTATACGTCTTTATCCTGCTCTTCTTCGACGGGAACCTCCGTCGGAATCTTCTCCTCAGTGATCTCTTCTTCCTCTTTTTCTTCAACATCCGTTACTTCCGGATCCGACACAACAGGCACTTCCGTCTCGTTCACTTCCGGCACGGGCGTGGCGGGAGCCTCGGTCGGCTTCACTTCCGGCACGGGCGTAGCGGGAACCTCTGTCGGCTTCACTTCCGGCGCGGGTTCTTCCACAATGACGGAAGGACAGCTCTCGGTCAGTTCCTCATCAATGGAACCCCAATCATTATCCTCGATTTCGATCTCGCCTTCATCCTCGAAACCGGCATCAGCCGCTCCTTCTGTCTCCGTGACGGGCGCTTCGGAACCGGATTCTTCAGCGAATGCGAAAAGCGAAGCACTCATGGCGAGCGTTACCGCCAGCAGCAAGGCAGTAATGATCTTGAGCAGTTTCGTCATCGTAATCTCCTCCTGATAAACCTGATAAATGGGAAAATTTCCATAGCACTCCCACTTTTACGCTACCATTATAACAGGAATTAAGTTGCATATCCGGTTACATATTATAATAAATAAAATTTTTTTTGAAAACATTGAAGATAAATTTCTGTTTATTTTGTTTCAAAATTATACAAATTTTATGCCATTTTTGCAATTATTTCGAACAAAAATCATATAGATTTTGTCACTGTGCAGCTGCAGAGGCCCCATATATAGTCTTTTCAAGGCTTTTGAAACCATATCTATGCCCCGTTCCGGAATACAGGGCAAACCGTAAGTTACACGCATTCCATCAAATAGTTACTTAATGTCACTCTTGCGAATCATTTAACATTTGCTTTTCCGCGGTAAAGCACTATCAGAACAACAGTAAAAATCATACTTTCATGAACAAATGAGTATCGCAAAAGATACCGGTTTCCGTTTTCCTACACGCAAAAGATACCGGTTTCCGTTTTCCCAACTCGACAAAACTTCCGGAATCTGTATAATAAACAGTAATTGATGCATCAGAGAGGAGACGCCGGTATGTTCTGTTGTTTTTGCAAGCGTCTTGCGTGTGCTGTCACGGTCATGCTTCTGATATTTTCCGGTATTCCGTTCGCCGGCGCCGGTTCGGTTGGACTTGATGTTGAAAACGATCCGCAATACGGTCCCGTGGATGGCGGTTATATCTATACGGACGGAAATCCGGATCCCGTGGGGTACGAAGATCCTACGATCTCCGTATCTCTGATCCGCGGGCGGTATAAGGATACCAACTGGCTGGCGGCGCGGATCGCGCTTTCCTCACCGGCCCAGTTCCGGACCGCGCTGGCTGCCCGCTACGGCAGCTCCCATACGGTTCTCGGATCGACGATCGCGAAAAACAACAAAGCCGTTCTTGCAATTAATGGGGATTTTTTCAGTGCCCGGAGCAGTGTCGGCTCCGTCATTCGTGCCGGAAAGGTATATCGCGACAATTGTAAGGGAAATATGGATATTCTCGTGGTGGATCTCGCCGGGGATATGCATCTTCTTCGTCAGGCAACGGAAGAGGATATGGCTCCCTGGATGGATAACGTCATGCATTCTTTCACTTTCGGACCCGCGCTGATCGTTGACGGGATCCCGTCCGAAAGAGAACAGCTTCACGACCACAACATCGGAATCGACCGCAGCGCGCAGCGGATGGCGATCTGCCAGACCGGGCCGCTGGAATATCTGTGCATCTGCAGCGAAGGGCCGGAAGATCCGGGTTCCAAAGGATTGAACCTGTGGGACTTTGAAACGCTGATCGTGACGGAATTCCCGGATGTGCTGCAGGCTTACAACCTGGACGGAGGCTCTTCCACAACAATGATTTTCCGGAGAGGAGACACAAACTGGGCTAAGATCAACGCGCCCCAAAATAGAAAAAAACGATTGCTTGGCGATATCATCTATTTCGCAAGCGCGTATTCGGGCGAATATACGGTCGACGACAGCGAAGAATGATTTTTATCCTGATTCCGGATAATATCGCATGATCACTTCAAGGGGGCGGCAGCATGATCCATCGGGAGAATTCAGTGAGCGGCAAAAATTTCCGGCCGTTTTCCTGGTTGATCGCGACATACCTGTTTTTCTTTCTGCTCCGGTACGCGCTCGCTCTGTTTACCTCTACTCAGCCCACCATTGTCATAGATGAAATGCTCTATTATTCCATTGCAAAGTCCATCGCGACAAAAGGCGAGCTCCTGTATCACGCGCAAAGCGCCGATTATTCCTATTTCCTTTACCCGCTGATCCTTTCCCCGATCTATCTTCTTCCGCAGGGCGTCCCGTATTACCGTCTCATTCAGCTGCTGAACTGTCTGATGATGAATGCCGCGATCTTTCCCGCATATGCCCTGGCGAAAGAGATTACAGGCAATGAAAAAAAAGCTCTGCTGCTCTCCGGCCTCACCGCGCTGCTTCCGGATTTCCTTCTAGGTCAGATCGTTGCGTCTGAATCTTTGCTCTATCCTTTGTATTACTCCCTGTTTTTGCTGATCTATCGTTTCCTGAAAACCGATCGACCGAAGTATCTTCCGGCCTGCGGCATTCTCGGCGGGATCATGTATTCCGTCAAACCCGGAGCCGTTGCTCCGGCCTGTCTGATCCTGATCGCGGCAGTGATCCTGAACATCCGTAAAAAATCGTATAAATCGCTCCTGATGAATGCGTTGTCCATCCTTGTCATGGTTGCCGTATGCTTCCTCAATTATCTGATATCGGTCAAAGTCTTCGGGAGCAGATCTTCCCTCCTGTCCGTTTATTCCGAAAAGCTGGAAACAGGATACGATTTTACCGTCCTCACCTTTCTTCTCGGAACACTCCGGTATCTGTTCTATTTCATGATCGGAGGCGGATTGCCGGCACTGCTCTGTATTCTGTACATGCGTGGAAGTATGAGATCAGCGGACCGTCGGATGGCTCACTTTTTAGCATTTTGCGTGCTGACCGTCTGTGCAGTTACTGTTCTGACAGTTGACAGAACCGAAGATTATTCCGTCACCAACGCCAGATATTTCGCCATGTACCTTCCTCCGCTTCTCATGCTGTGCTGTACGCGGAAAGAAAGAGACAGTGCGAAAAGCCTGTCCGCTCCGGTCCTCTCCGCTCTTCTTTGCGGATTTACGGCTGTCTATGCCGCGGTTTTCGGATGCCAGCCCACAGAAGCAGGAGCGTATTACGGTTGTTCCCTGGACAATTTCTTCTTTACCGTTTCCAGAAACGCGGCCTGGGATATCATTATCCGCATTTCCCTCGCTGTTTTGTCCCTGCTGGCGATCATTCCGGTCCTGAAAAAGTCCAAAGCATTACGGTTCATTGCGCTGTACGGCAGTGTGCTTCTTTTTCTTGTCAACAGTGTATTTGCCTATCGGGACGCCTCCCGTACCTATGATCCGCCGGTCGCCGGATCCGCCGAAAAGATTGTGAATTGCATCGGGGACAGGTCCTACAGTCTTATTACGACCGACACCGGCCTGTCTTATGTATATCCGATCGAAGCCAATACAAAATATTCGCCTGACTATCTTTACCTTCAGGATCTGATTCAGAAAACCGATCCGGAAAAAGGCCGATTTGTTTGCTATACGCCTTTCCTGCTTCGCGGCGTGATCCCGGACCGTCCGATCTCCTACCCGGATATTCTGGTCCTGGATCCCTCCGCCTACGCGTGTGCCACTTTCAGTTCAGCCTGCCGTACGCTTTTTGACTCCAACGATTTCAAGGTCGTGGAGATCCCAAAGGAAGGCCGGTGGGCCGACAGCATGATCCACGGTGTGTACCGCTGCGAACTGGCCGCCGGGACCAAAGGCGTTCTGTGCGTATGGAATGACGCTCTCCTTTCTTCCCCGATGACCGTCTGCTTCTGCATTGATTCGGATCAGGAGACGACGCTGTCCATCAACAACACCAACGAGCTGCTGACGCTGGATATCCATCCGGGCAAGGCTTTGTATGAATTCACCTTCAGCCATCCGGAAGATTCCTATAACTTTTCGATCGACCGGGGGACTGTCCGTATACGCGGGTATGAGATCACCAATCCGGACTGACGGCCGGCTCCTCCGTTGCAGTGATTCCGGAACGTTCCATATTTTCACTCACAAATCACTTCACATACACATTTCGGAAAATCGGCAGACTTTTATTTTGTCTGAATTTATGTTATACTAATTTGGTTTTTTATTTGCTGAAGGGAGGCCTGATCTTGGAACCGTTGATCCTTGCTTCTTCTTCTCCGAGACGTCGGGAACTGCTGACTTCCTGTGGGTTTCCTTTTGAGATCGACGCGCCGGACGTCGACGAGGCCTGTTCTCTCCCGCCGTGCGAAGCCGTCGCAGAGCTAAGTCTGCGGAAAGCGAAAGCCGCCGCGCTGCTTCATCCGGGCCGTTACATCCTTGCCGCGGATACGCTCGTGGCCCTGGAAGAAACCGCCCTTGGCAAGCCGAAAAACACGGAGGACGCGTTCCGGATGCTCTGCTTCCTGTGCGGGAAAACGCATCAGGTCTTTACCGGCGTCACGGTGATCGCGCCCGGCGGACAGGTATTCACCGATGTCGACCGGTCCGATATCACCTTCGGAACGCCTACGGAAGCGGAGATCCGCGCCTACGTCGCTACAGGCGAACCGATGGATAAGGCCGGGGCTTACGCGCTGCAGGGCGGCGCCGCAAAATGGATCTCCCGGGTGGAAGGCTCACCCTCCGGAACAATCGGACTTCCCATGTTTCTTGTCCGGAAACTGCTGTTGCTCGCCGGTTATGTCCTTGATTGAACTGAACCGGATTCTGTATTTTTGAAAGGTTGAAACATCTATGCCGATTCTGGCTCCCGATATCGGGATTGATCTTGGAACCGCCAACACATCCGTCTATGTGCGGAATCGCGGGATCGTCATTTCCGAACCGACAATGGTGGTTGTGGAACGTGAAAACAAGCGCAATGTCCGCGCTGTCGGGGATGAAGCCCGTTTCCTTTACGGCCGGAGTCCCGACCGATTGATGGCCGTTTCCCCGATCCATGCCGGTACTGTTGCGGATTTTGATCTGGCTGAACTGCTGATCAAATACTTTCTGCGCAAAGCGATTGGAATCAGTTATCTGAATCATCCGCGCGTCATCGTCTCTGTCCCCTGCGGGCTGGACGATATCAACCGCAAAGCGCTGACCGAAGCGATCCGTATGGCCGGCGCGAAGCATGTTTATCTGATCGAAAAGCCTTTTGTCGCCGCGATCGGCACAGGGCTTCCTGTCTATGATCCTGTCGGTTCCATGATCGTCGATATCGGCGCCGGAACCACAGATGTCGCGGTCATTTCCCTGGGCGGACTTGTCGTTTCTCAAAGCGTTCAGGTAGGCGGTCAGCGGATGGATGAAGCCCTTGTGGAATATCTGAAACGCGAATGCAACATTCTTGTCGGACGTCAGACTGCCGAGAATGTGAAAAAAGACCTCGCGTCCGCTATGCCGCTGGAAGAAAGCCGTTCCATTCTTGTCCGGGGGATCCATCAGCTGAACACCTCCGCCGGCACAGTCACCTTTACCTCCACGCAGGCCTACGAAGCGCTGAAGGAGCCCTGTCAGGCCATTCTGCGCGCGGTCCGCTGGGTTCTGGAGCGGACGCCGCCGGAGCTTGCCTCCGATATTATGCGGAACGGGATCCATCTGACCGGTTCCGCCTCTCTCCTGTTCGCCATGGACCGTTTTGTATCCGAAAATCTTGGCATTCCGGTCCGTCTGGCCAAGGATCCCGGAGACTGCTGCATTCTCGGCATCGGGTACCTGGCCGAGAACATCCAGCTTCTCTCCTCCACAGACAGGAAAATGCTGCCCGGTATGTGATCCTGACTGTGTTATCTGAAACGAAAGAAGGTGAATTCCGGTCATGGCAAGATTCCGTCAAAAAGAACCGCGCAAAGAGGAATCCTCCTCTTTTGTTACGGATGATTTCATCTGGAATGATCCGGAAGCGCATGAAGAAAACACGGTTTCAGATCTTTCCGACACGCCGGATGAAGCTCTTCGCAAGTTCCGTAAAAAGAGCGCTGCCGAAACACAGGAATCCGCCGGCAGCCGTGATAATACGCCCGAACCGGACAGCGACGCGCGTGTTGCCGGGCCGGATGATTTTGACGCCTTCAAAAACAAAGTATATTCCTCCGGTGTGATGCTGGACGATGATCTGCAGCCCATTCCGACAGAGAAAAAGCGCAAAAAACACGGGATCCCCCGGCTTTTGCGCGGGATCATTCTCGGACTGGTCACAGCCGTGCTGCTGATCTGTGTCGCCGCCTTTATTTTTCATCGGATCAGTCCTTCCACTCCCGGCCTTGATGCACCGGAAAACGCGATCTCCGGCGTTCTCTCTCCGGTGCAGAGCCTGTTCAGCTCCGTGACTGACGCGTTTGTGAACTACTTCCGCGGGATCAAGCTGAAAGCCAATATTGAAGCCGAATACGAAGCGGTCCGGGCGGAAAATGAACAGCTGGTCTACAAAGCCATGCTGGCCGATGAACTTCAGAATACGCTGCGCCAGTATGAGGATATGTCCGATGAGATCGTGGCAAACGCCGATATGAAGCCCATTGTCTGCACGGTCATCGGGCGCTCCGACGGCAACTATTTTTTAACCTTCACGATCAATAAAGGTTTGAATGACGGGATCGAAGACTATATGGCTGTGACCATCGGCGGCGCGCTGGTCGGCTACACGGAAAACGTTCAGGCCAGTAAAGCGACCGTCCGTTCCATCATTGACAAGGAAGCCTCCATTGCCGCCCTGATCCAGTCCAGCCGCGACCAGGGAACCGTCCGCGGAACATTGAGCGTGGATACCTCCGGCAGTCCTCTGTGCCGTATGTATTACCTTCCGGATGACAATCTTCCCCGTCCCGGCGATACGGTCGTGACCAGCGGTGTCGGCATGAGTTTCCCGAAGGGGATCCCGATCGGAACGGTCCGTGAAAGTACGCGCGGCATGGAAGACAACAAACAATATATCATCATCGAGCCGCTGGCGGATTTCAGGCATGTCGAATACGTGATCGTGCTCCGCTACAAGCCGTACGCCGAAGCGATTGAAGGGCGCGACAACGGCCAGTCGCTGGCGTTTGTTCCGCTTGAAAGCGCGCGTCCTTCCCCTGTGGTTCCGGAGATCGCGAGTTCCCTGTTTGAGAGTCAGAACACGCCGGATCCCAACGAAACCCCGACGCCGACGCCGGAGCCGACGCCGACGCCGACGCCGTCTCCGACTCCGATGCCGACGCCGACGCCTTCACCCGAGGCAACCAATCTCACCTATAATCAGGTTTCTTTCCGTTCGGATCCGACGCCCAGCCCGACTCCCTCTCCCGAACCGACACCGACTCCCTATATCACGCCCGATCCGGAAAGCATGACCTTCGAGGAGGACTGACCGGATGAGAAAAAGCCTCGTATTGGTCGTGATCACCCTCCTCGGGTATCTGTTTCATGTCTGTGTCATGCCCTATCTCGGGATCTTCGGCGTTGTCCCGAATCTGCTCTATGTGATCATTGCCGTCGTTACCGTCGCTTACGGGAAACTGCGGGCATTATGGGTCGGATTAGCCTACGGGCTGATGATGGAGATCATGCTGCCGACCATTCCCTTTATGAACCTCGCGTTATACTCGCTCACAACGCTTTTCTGCTCCTTCGGCTTCGCGGATAAACCGCTGAAGACGCTGGAATATGAACGTGCCGTCCGAAAAGACGTAAAAGTCACGCCCGCGTGGCTGCGGACGCTGCTGTGCGCCATCACCAATACCGCGATCTTCGAAGCTGTGAATGTTACCTACATCTATCTCGGCGGCGGCGCGGTCACCTGGGTTCATATCAGGAACGCCCTGCTGACCGTGATCCTGACTGCAGTGCTTGCGCTGATCCTGATGTTCCCCGTCAGGCGTTTGATTTTCGGCAGGAAAAGGCAGGCCTGATCAACACAGAAAGGAGAGATCCCGACGAAAGAAAAGAAAAAGAACCCGTTGCGCTGGCGGTATCTCGCCTTTATCCTCGCGCTCTTCGGGATGTTTGTGTGGCTGGTTTCCGGTCTGGTAAACCTGCAGCTCAAAGACAGTGATGTTTACGCTGAAAAAGCGGAAAGCACCCGTACAAAGACCATTGCTCTCCGCGGAAAGCGCGGAAACATCGTTACCTCCGACTCAATCATCATGGCTGCGGATCAGGAGATCTACAACGTCACTTTCTACAAAGACGCGTCCACCAATTCCCGCGCTGACTATTCCGAATATACAAAGTCCATTATTGAGACATTGAATATCATCAAGCTTCACGGCGGAAAGCCTGAACTTACTTTTGTCATCCGGCGGAATGAGGAAAGCGGCGAATGGGAATTCAATTTCGGATCCGGAGTATCCGAATCTGTTCTTGCCACCCGTGAGAAGCAGTGGCGCAGCAACAACTACCTGACCAGAATGAAAACATACGGCACAGCGGAGCAATGTATCAATGCCCTGAAAACCCGTTATCATATTGCAAACTCTGTCGCGGAAGTCGAAAGAGCCAAAATTGAAGAAGCAGATAAGTACACGGAATATTCGATCACGGATGAAGAGACCATGCTTGAGATCATGGCGATCTACTCCGAGATGCAGATGAACATTTTCAACAGCCAGCCGATCGTCATCGCGAAGGATGTCACCTACGAAACGATCATCGAGATTGAAACCAAGAGCATGATGCTCCCGGGGATGGAAGTCGAGATCGGAACGAAGCGGGTTTACCCCCGCAACACCCTCGCGGCGCAGATCATCGGATATACGGGCGCCATTCCTTCCCGGAACATGTGGCTTCAGCTGCAGGCCAAGGGCTACAATTATAACGATACCATCGGACGTGACGGGATCGAAAGCTCCATGGAGGATTGGCTGACTCAGAATTCCTCTCTCCGGAAAGGCGCCCGTGTCGTGGAACGCGACCAGATGAGCAAGGTCGTCCGTGAACTCTCCTACACGGCTCCGCAGGACGGCAATAACGTAAAGCTGACCCTGAACGCGGCATATCAGCAGGTCGCGGAGCGCTGCATCGCCGAAAACGTGGCTTCCACACGCGAACTGCAGGAAGTCAATCTGGCGAAGGACAGCTGGCTGGAAGCCAACAAGGTCGATATCCACAACCGGGATTGGGGAAAGTATCCGCTCGCGCTGGCGGAACACGGCTGTCTGATCGTGCTGGATATGGAATGCCGTGTACTGGCGATGGCGAATTACCCCACCTATGATCTGAATGCGCTGGTCGCTGCCGGTCCGGAGGCTATGGCGATCCTGGGCGACAGCCGGAACCTGCTGCTGAACTACGGGATCCACGCGCGCGGAACACCCGGATCCATTTTCAAGATGGTCACCGGCATGGGCGCGCTGAGCGAGGGCGAGCTGCTTCCGACCGAGCGTATTTCCGACGGCGGTTACTATACAAAGTATAATCAGGACCTTTCAACCGCGCCCAAGTGCTGGATCAATAAGAATTATATCTATAAACACGCCAACCAGACGATCGTCGACGGGCTGACAAACAGCTGCAATTACTTCTTCTATGAGCTTTCCTCCCGTCTCGGAGAGGAACGGCTTTACCGTTATTCCTCCCTGTTCGGGCTCACCTCCAAAACAGGGATCGACCTGCCCGGCGAAGTCCGGAGCGTTGTCGGGTCCCAGAACACCCTGTACGATCCGAGCAAAGCTGTCAATGAAGCGAATCAGGACACTTCCATCCCGATCATCGTTTTCAACTCCATCAAGACGCATCTGAAGAACTGCGGCCTGAGCCGTAACATCGAATACGACGATGAGCGTCTCAGCGTCTGCGCGAAGCGTTTGATGGACATGGCGGTCAACTATAACGAAAGCGAATGGGTCACCAATATGCGTACCATTCTGATGGAAGAGTTGAATATGACCAAAGAGATGGTCTATCTGCAGGCGGTCATCGGCGACGCGTACAACTACATGAACGATATCAAATGGGGCGGCGGCCAGACGATCCTTACCGGGATCGGGCAGTCCGTTACCGTGCTGACGCCGATCGCCGTCGCGCGGTATGTGTGTACCGTAGCCAATAACGGTTATCTTTACAACGTCTCCCTGATCGATTCGATCACTTCCCCGGACGGCGAGATCCTTTCCCAGCGTGAACCGAAGCTGATCCACCGTCTGGATCATTCTGACGAGTATCTTCCTCTGATCCGTCAGGGAATGCAGGGCGTGGTCGATGAATCCGGTACTGCGGCCAAGTATTTCCGAAACTGGGAATATACAGATCAGATCGCCGCGAAAACAGGAACGGCGCAGGTTACCTCCATTGACCTGGAGAACAACGCGTGGTTCGTTTGTTTCGCGCCTTATGAAAATCCGGAGATCGCTATCGCCTGTTTCATTCCGAACGGATACTCCGGTTCTGAATCGTCCAAGGCCCCCCGTGATTTCATCGAATGGTATATGGGCCAGAAAGTCCTGCGCAGCGTGGACGAGTTCCTGCCCGTCGGTAACTCTCTTGCCCCCTGATCCGCGATCTATATGAAAGGAGTGTTTTCACCCATGTCTGAAACCTGGCTGTTTGCCTCCGGAAAAGGCGGCGTCGGAAAATCCACGCTTGTTGCCAATCTCGGTCTGATCCTGGCCCGAACAGGAAAAACAGTGACCATCGTGGATACAGATATCGGTCTTCGTTCTCAGGACGCCCTCCTCGGTCTGGAAAATCAGGTCGTTTTTGATGTGCTTGATGTTGCAAAAAAGAGCTGTCTCCTGGAACAGGCATTGCTTTCTTCGCTTGATCTTCCTCAGCTCCGGCTTCTTCCCGCCGCCCAGTTCGCGCGCGTCAGAGAGCTGGAACCAAAGCGTTTTGAAAAGATTTTATCCGCGTTGAAGGAAACGGGCGATTATACCCTGATTGACTGTCCCGCCGGGATCGAGCGCGGACTTCGGAATTCATTGAACGCCGGAGCAGATGAGACCGTCATCGTCGTTACACCTGACGATCTCTGTATCCGTGACGCTGAACGGACCTGCGCGCTGATCGATCAAAAGAAGCTTCCCCGCCCCCGCCTGATCGTCAACCGGCTGAATCAGGACCTCATTCAGGAAGGAACGATGTATTCGGCGCAGGTCGTTTCGGAGGTCCTGGACCTGCCCCTGCTCGGCGAGGTTCCGGATGATCCCGCGGTTTATCAGGCGCAGCTGCGCCACGCTTTCGTCGCGGATTATCAGTGTGAAGCCCGCGAGGCGCTGCTTCGGATCGCGTCACGGATATCCGGTGCCATCCCGCCGCTGCCTGAATACGGAAAGAAGAAAACCGGATTTTTCCGTCGTCATTTCCCCAGAAAATTGAAGGAGGTCTCCATCCGGAATGGTCGTTGATAACGGAAACGGACGCTCGCGGGCAAAAGTCGACGGAGTGCTG
Organism: uncultured Clostridia bacterium; assembly: GCA_937906775.1. GTDB lineage: Bacteria > Bacillota > Clostridia > Christensenellales > Aristaeellaceae > Aristaeella. The sequence continues at coordinate 3,336 of CALCUD010000115.1, read as the reverse complement.
ATCTTTCTCGTGTTCGCCATGGCGGTTTTCGGAGTGGTGGCGGTCTGTGTGGCGACCTATTCCACAACTTCCACGAAAGATACCTCTTTCCTGAACCACGTGGTTGAGTCGAGTTTCACCATGCGGCAGTGTCTCTTCCTGCTGATCGCACCGCTCGTCGTTGGCGTTCTGATGGCGATTCCCTTTGATTTTTTCCGCCGCAGAGCGGAACTGATCTACTGGGCCGCGTTTATTTTGCTCGCCGTTGTAACCGTGTTCAACCGTGCGCAGGGCGTGAAGGCCTGGCTGGACGTCATTTGGGGTTACACCATTCAACCCTCTGAATTCGCAAAACTGTCCATGATCCTGATCCTGGCGAAGCAGTTGTCCGCCCAGGATCGTCCCATGGCTGATATTCACTCATTCTTCCGGGTTTTCATGACGGTAATCATACCCGGCGCGGTTATTCTGATCCAGGGTGAAACAGGTTCCCTGCTGGTGATCATCTTTCTTTTCGCTGTCATGATGTACTTCGCGAACTGCAGTCTGAAGATGCTCGGCATTCTGTCTGCGATCGCGATCATGCTGATCCTAAGCCTGTACGGAATCATGGTGCTGACCGGCTCGACAGACTACCGGCTTGCCCGGATCACTGGATTCCTGAATCCTGAACTGTATTCCTCCTCCGACGCATATCAGCAGACGCAGTCAAAGATGACGATCGGTTCAGGCGGACTGACAGGCAACGGGATGTTTGTGGACGGTTCCATGAGTCAGCTGAACTATGTGCCCGCTGACTGGACAGACTTCATTTACGCCACGATCGGTGAAACATGGGGCTTTGTCGGCTGTGTTACGGTGCTGATCTGGTACATTCTGATCCTGCTCCGGATGCTGTATCTGGCATACTATACGCAGGATAAGTTCGGCAGACTGATCATTATCGGCGTAATGGGTATGCTTCTGTTCCATGTGTTCGAAAATATCGCCATGACGATCGGGTTGATGCCCATAACGGGGATTCCTCTGCCGTTCCTGTCCTACGGCGGGTCAAACATGGTAACCAACATGGGCGGTATCGGTCTTGTCCTGAACGTGACCAAAAACCGCGGTCTGATCAATATGGTCAATACTCCGCAGACGCTGTACAATCCCTATCGGATCCATAAGCAGTTCAAAACGAAGCGCTGAGTTCAGACGGAAGGAGTACGCCAATGAAGCATTCCCTATTATCGGTTCTGTTCACAGTCGTTATGCTGATCTTCGCTCTGTTCATCGTCTGGTATGTTCCTACCGCTGCGAATCAGTGCGCACAATTGACCGATCTTGATCTGAGCCTTGAAACCAGTTACGGCCGGGAGCGCAAGCAACAGGCCGAATATGATGAAGTCGTTCTGGAGTTGCCTGAAATACGCTCGCAGCTGGAAAAGATCCTGCCCGAATCGCAGGCCGCGGAACAAGTCAAGGAAGAGCTGAAAGCACAGAAAAAAGCGTTGAAAGCGGAAAAACAGGCTCTGGAGGATGCAGCCGCGGAAAATCCCGTTTCCGGGGAAATGGAGGAGAATAGTCATGAGTAAATGGATGAAAGCACTCCTCTGCGTCACGATTGTTTTCGCGCTATCCGTTATGTTCGTTCTCGGGAAAAATTATTTTTCTTCCGCCGCCGTGATCCGGGAAAAGACTGCCGAGCTGGAACAAAGCAGAAACACATGGGAACAGATCGCCGCGGAAAAAGAAGCCCTGCAAGCTGAGCTGAAAACGGTCAATGAACAGCTCCGCGAAGCGGAACTGACGCGTTCCGAAGCGCTTGAAAACGCGGAAAAACTACAGGGAGATATCGGGATTCTTGAACAGGAGATTGCGGAACTGAAGAACAAATAAACCGTCCCGGAAGATTTCTGTATCTCCCGGAAAAACGCTTGACATTGCGCGTCTGATATGATAGTATATTCTCTGTTCGCGGGAGACGCGCGAATATCTGGGTGTAGCGCAGTTTGGTAGCGTGCTTGAATGGGGTTCAAGAGGCCGGAAGTTCGAATCTTCTCACCCAGACAGAAGAAGTGGTTGAAAGACCGCTTCTTTTTTTGTCGTTTGGGGGTGTTTTCGCGTCCCCATATCCGGGGTATCCGCCTCCATATATTCCGCCATCTTCAGGGCATCGCTGATTTCCTGCTCCTTGGTCAGCTTGGAGTAGATATTGAATACAGGAATAGGTCATCACGATCACTCCGGATACAAATGGAAATTATATTAAAAAATATATCAGATTGGAAAATACAACTGTTAAATTTTTCTATACGTTCTGTATCGGAAAACATACGATGGAATACGATCAATCTTTGTCTTTTTTTCGTTTCTGCAGCGTTCTTTGGTAATATTGTCCTTGCCTGTCACTTTCAGATTTGTTATTATGTATTTATTAAGTTGAAAATATGCAAGGAACAGAAAACATCCAAGAAGCATCAATTACACAGATCAATCAGGTAATGGACGTTTTCTTCAAGTGAACATATATTGCCGACTATAGTTATATAGTGTTTAGTCTATTTCAAATCGTCATTTAACTTCGATATAGGGTCGAGCGGCGAAGGAGAACAGATCAATGACAGAGACGAGGAGCAAAGGCAGCCGAACCAGGCTTTGGATCGCCATCGCGGTCATCATGATCGTTGTGTTTGCAGGAACATGGTTGGTAAGCACATATAACAAGAGGATTTCCGAACAGCTATATACCGAAAGAAGTCAGGGCCTGATCACAGTCACCCAGACCAGTGCGAACAGCCTGGATATTCTGATACAAACCGCGTGGGGGGCCATGGACTCCGCGGAAAAACTGCTGCACTACGACAATGCGGAGCATCCGGAGCTTTATGAAAAAGCAAGCCAGCTGGCGGACAGAGCCGAATGGCTGCAGTATTATCTGCAATTGCAGAGCAATACAAAACTGAACGGTGTGATCATGCTGGTTGACAGCAATCTGAAGGTCTATACCGGGAACGGTCATAAATCCAGATGGGACGAGATTGATTTCCTGAATAATGACCGGGATGTCTGCATAACCCGGATGAGTTACCAGAGCGAGGAAGACAACAGCATATTCATCATTCAGAAACTGAGTGAAGAGATCTCCGTGGGAAAAGCAAGGATCACCCACATCATCATCAATATCCCTGTCAGTACTTTCGCGGAGCTGTTCCGTGTCATGGATTACAAAGATCAGAATTTCACCTATGTGGTAGGCCGCGACGGCGAGCGCATGTGCCGCTACCGTCGTGAAGGCCAGTTTATCGACACCTACAACGTCCTGCACGTCATGGAAGCGGGAGAGTACGTCGACGGCAACACGGTAGAGGAAGT
>CALCUD010000114.1 GCA_937906775.1 uncultured Clostridia bacterium | reverse complement strand
TCCTGATAAGTCGGAGCTTCCGTCCACATATTATGTACCCGGAACTCAAGGAACCGCAAAAGCGTCAACGACTTATAATGCTGTCTGGTGTGAGAAGCCGAGGCTGACTTATGACCTGAACGGAGGGTCTACTTCCGATTCCAGATATAATACAGTGACCTGTAACTTTGGAGATGTTGTAACTCTTCCTGCAGGAGATGGAATTACTTCACCTTCTGCAAATCTGGTTTTTGCCGGATGGACCATTGATTCTGATGTTGTTTCTTCTGTTACGATTGATGACAATACAACGGTTAAGGCAAAGTGGGCAGAAGCTGTTACTTTGAGCTTTGATGAGAACGGTGGAGATACTGAAATTCCTTCCAAAGAGAATCAGCCTGTTGGATCATCTGTTGATCTTCCTACAGCCAGCAGAGATGGATACAAACTTCTGGGCTGGACTACTTCCGCACAGAATGACCTTGAAGAAGGTGAAGACGCGCCTGCTGGCGTAACTGTTTTTACTGGGAATTATGAAATTCCTTCGGAAAATATTACACTTTATGCGTATTGGCAGAAGAATGCTGGAAAAGTAAATATAAATCCGGGGAACCAAACTGTATATTTAGTGCTAGGTGAAGAAAAAACAGTTCATACACGCTTGATTATGGAGAATGAACAAAGAGTATACGATTCTTTTAATGATCATTCTAAGATTTCTTGTATCAATGTCGTAAAGTGCTCCGATGATATGAAACATGTTGATTGGGGCGATTCATATGTATACGATGTAACCATAAAAGGCACGTCAGTAGGTGAAGAAAATATTGGTTGGAACATGACAGAGGGCTCCACTTCTGGTAACTACACAATTAAATTTGTAATTCAACCACCTAAGGCCAAAGTCAAATACAATGCTAATGGTGGATCTGGTACTGTTCCAACACAGGATCCGATTGAATATAATACAACTATTATGCTCGGATCCGGAGCACAGTTGACACCGCCATCGAATGCTGTTGTATTCTATGGATGGACTACTGCTGATAATAAAGATAATTCAACTGCTTATCAGGATTCAAATAAATATTTATTAGCTGGTTCAAACTACAAGATCGGAGAAGACGATATAACTTTCTATGCAGTTTGGGGACCGGAATATACTGCTACATTTGATGCCAATGGTGGAACACTGACTGGATCCGCAACACAGACTGTTAAGTACAACGAAAAATATACCAAGCCTTCAGATCCTACCCGTGATGGATATGAATTCGTTGGTTGGGCTACCACGCCTGATGCAGAAACGGCTATAGATATGACCAACGAAACGGCATTGGAAGATAAAACTTATTATGCGGTATGGGAAACCGAGAAGGAAGTCACTTTCACTCCAGGAGACGGTGGAAATGGTACATCCTATACAATCAAAACAGGAAAAAACCTGACAATTCCGGATAATACTACAGGATTCACGCCTAAATTAGATGACCGGGTGTTTGCTGGATGGGAAAAGGATGGAGATACATCCGGTAAAGTCTACGCTCCCGGCGAAGCTGTCATAGTTGAGGGCGGAGAGGTATTCAACGCTGTATGGCTTCAGGGACACAAAGTGACCTTTGTGTTCGATGTAGGTACGGACGGACAGAAGGAATTCGGCGGCATTCCCGGAACCGTTGTGGTTATTCCGGATGGATGCCCGGTGAGTGGCAGTACAATTGATCATAATGGTTTTACATATGATTTTGTTACTTGGGTAACGAGTGACGGTATTCAGTGGTTGGGAGAAAGTGCGGACACGAGCAATATCTCCAATCAGTTGCCAAGTGATTATCAGATCCAGACTGAGGACACTACGGTTTACGCGGTTTGGAAGCAGAGAACGCTGTCAAAGGAAATGGACGGCGATGAGAAAACTGGATACGATATTCCTGTTTACTTCTATAATAAATATGATACGAGTGCGGGAATTGCCGCGGGCGGAACAATTCATATTTATCCAAAGGAATGGGATGAATCTCCGGCGGATAAGGATTATCAGGTTGTTATCTCTGAGGCAGCTAAGTCCATGTGGACACCGGATAACACCGGAATCACCATTTTGTATGATGAAGCGAAGCTGTCAACCAGCATGTCGGGCACCGGAACAGCTATTTCCACAATTGGCTGTTTTTGGAAAGACGGATATTATTACGGCTTCAATATCAACGGTGAACGTGGCCAAGTTTCTGAAGTTGATGCTGTTAAAAAGAAGTGTATCTGGATTCCTTATATAACTTCACACGTATTCTATGATTACAATCTGACAGATGGCAGGCTGGCTGCCGCCAAGAGTGCGAACGGAAATGCATCTGTTCCTCACGCGGAGATTGCCGTTACGGAAGCTAACCAAGCGGTTCTGCTGCCTGTGCTGAACGGTTTTACATACATCAGTGAGGAAACTGGTACACATAATTATTACTTTGTTGGATGGAGTGTGCGTCCGAACCGTGGTACGACTATGACCGGGGATACCTATACCCATGAAGGGCCGGATAGTCCTTCGGTTACCTTGTACGCGGTCTGGAAGGAAGTCATATCGCTGAATTATCGGCCTAACGGAAGCGATAGTAACGGCAATGATGTTAGCGGTATGCCCAATCCGAGCTATGTAAATTTCAGCAATGGTACTTCGCATGAGGTCACCATTACTGATGCAACTCCTACAAGAAGCGGCTATCAGTTCCTCGGATGGAGTGAGAACAAGACCTATGTAAAGGGAATGAAGCTGTATCATGCCGGCGATACATACGCTGTTTCCGGCGATGAAACCAGCTATAAGCTCTATGCCATATGGGGTAAAGCGCCGACGATTTCATACAATGTCAATCATGATAACGCGTCGGACAGCCCCACAAATGTCCAGCCAGATGCTGGAACCACTTATATCTTTACTATCAACGTGGATGATCCGACCTGGAACGGACATACCTTCCTGGGTTGGAGTCCCACACCTTCTTCCAACGCAGAACTTTACACCAAAACTTCAAAAACAATTATCAGAGGTAGCGAATCTGTTACAACAAGCAATAAGTATACCGAGCATCCTGGATATAACAATGTTGTTATGTACGCGATGTGGGACGGCATGAAGTTGTACTTCAATACCCTCGATCACGATAGTAACGTGACCGGACTGCCCGAAAACAAACAGTTGAATGTTGCGGGCGGCGATATTATCACGCTGCCGGGCAGCGACAGTGATACCTTTACATCCAACGGAAATACCTACAAGCTGGTTGGCTGGACTACGGAACCGGACCCGGATAAGGTTGATACATTGTGGAAAAATGGGCAGATGTCCGTCAATGAGATTTATCCGATCGGCGGGTCTTACTCTGTTAAGGGCGGAGAAACTCTGTATGCCGTCTGGAAGCAGATGGACGGTACCCTGCAGGAGAAAATAGAAATTGCTATTCACCGGCAGGACAAGGTACCTTACGAGCCTGGCGTTTATAACGCAAACTATTACTATACTCCGGACCTGACAGTTGATTATCACCCTGGAACAGATACTTACAATACCTTGGATTACATCAAGGTTGCGCGGACTACGGTCGGTATCGAAGCGGTTAAAGCAAACCTGACGGATGAATTCTGGGCCTATATCGAATCCCGGATCGGCCACGCAACCAGAGGAAATAAAGAAGGCGTACCTTCGAATCGTTGGCCTGGTGTGGACTATGATCCGGAAAAGGATGAGATTGTCTTCTACGTTATCAAGAAACAAACTAACCCGGATAATCAAGGTACGAGCTGGCATATTGACGGTCTGCTCCGCTCCAAGGAGGGTGTGGGCCTGATGTATGACGGTAACGGTAATACGGGCGGACACGCGCCTGACGGCGTGATGAACCAGGAAGTCGGCACCAAGGTTTCTGCTTCTGAAGGCGGTAAATT
>CALCUD010000113.1 GCA_937906775.1 uncultured Clostridia bacterium | reverse complement strand
CAGCTTGACCAACAGTGTCGATCTGATACTTCTTGGAATCAATCGTACCGGAAGCGACACCTATCGTGTAATTTGTACGGTGAACGGCCAATCTGACTCCTGCCTGGTTACCGTCAATGTGGAGGAACCTGCGCAACCTCTGCCGGAAAACGTATCTCTGCCAATGACTACATTTACAGGTCTTGTGGGAGAAGAGATATCCATGGATGTGACGCCGGTGGCGTCACCGTCGGGATCTGCATTACCTGCTGATGCAAATCCGTTCCTTTACGGTGTGGGTTCCTTTAATCGCTATGCACAGGTGAATATGGGTGAAGATACATTTACCGTTTCCTTCAGCAAGGAGGGTGTGTATCAGGCATATGTCCGTTATCAGGGAACAAACTATCAGTATGATGCCTATGCGACCTTCGTAATTACAACGCCTGAAGGGACGATTCCGCCGGAAGTTGAAGGACTGAATGTGCTTGATTCTATTATGTATCTGCTGACCGGTGAAACCGGACGTTTTGATGTGGAAATCCAACCTTCCGCAGCGGATGGAGCAATACTGTATTGGAGTTCTTCCGATCCGGATGTGGCCACGGTGGATGAAGACGGAACCGTAACAGCGAAGAGTATTGGTACTTCTGTCATTACAGTGTCCACAGAAAACGGAATGACCGTAAATTGCCTGATTGTAGTGACAGATTCTCTGCTCAGCATCGACTGGAACGCGGACGATGTGATTCAAGTTTATGTCGATGGCGAATCAGGTACTGTCATTCAGAATGTCTATTTGAACCAACGCGCTTCTGCGCAACTGACAGAAGCACCTGACTGGACGCTTAAACGGCGGGACGGCAACAATCTGACCCTTACCTGCGAACCAGTCACAGCTACAGGCGGAAACGGTGAACTGCTATATGGATGTTCCATCATCCTGAAAAGTGTTTCGGATATCGGTACTAGCGAATATGAACTGATCTGCAGCGACGGTATACACTCTGACGGTACGACGGTCCGGGTGAACGCCAACAGTCTGGAAGGACGGATGCCTGCTGTTGTGCAATGGAAGAATAACAGCTTTTCCTGCAAAGCGAATGAACGGATCACGGTTTATCCGGCAGTTCAGTGCTGGCCGACAGGAACCGCGTTGCCTGACAATGCTGTTATTTCAATTGCGGGAGATCAGTATTGGAATGCCACGATCAATACGAAAGACTTAACAGTCAGCCGGAGTATGATTACCCTGGCCTTCAGCGAACCGGGAATCTATACCGCCAATTGTGTATACTCCTGTTCAAACATGAGGTATCTGGTTCCTATAACGGTTCGTGTTGCTGACAGCACCGGACATGTGCCGGTACGGCTGGGGCAGATGACGCTCAATGACAGTGAGATTTCCATCAAGGCAGGAGACACTGCTCAATTGACCGCGACATTCACACCTGCTGACGCAACGAACAAGCGGATCTCCTGGAGCAGTGACAATCCGTCTGTGGCAACAGTTGATGAGGAAGGACTAGTTACAGGAGTTTCAAACGGCAGGGCAAACATTACCTGTACTCCTGAAGATACAAACTGCTTGCCCGTACAGTGCGCGGTCGTTGTGGAGGACGAATTTACAGTCACAGAATATCGGGAAATGGATTTCCAATATCTGCAGGGTGAAATTGGGGAACCTGTAGCGGGATTCAGACTGAGTGACGGGACAGCCGGGCGAATCGAAGCAGAAGGTTTGGCGCCGGTTTGGACGCTTTCCAGAGTGTCCGGCAATTCTGCACAGGTTGAACTGAAAGAATACAAAGGAACGCAATACATTGTTGTTTCCGAATTGATATCCGGCGGTACGGATGTTTATCAGGTGACTTGCGAGGCCGGGAATCATATCTGGAGCGGACAGGCGAGTCTTGAGGTTCAGGATCTCGGCATGGCTGCACCGACCCGTATCGACATTGAAAGGAATGTATATACGGCTGACGTCGGGGAAGGAATCGAACTGGACTTTACCCCTGTGTGTACACCTGCAGGTACCTCTATTCCGGCAGAATTGAACGCGGAATATATCGGTATCGGGGACATCTATAGCGGGCTGGACGATGCATACCGTTTTGCTCTGTTTACAACTGAAGACAAAGTGAACCTCGCATTTAAGAAACCCGGCACTTATTTGCTGAGCAGACAGTACAGAAGCTGCAACCTTACCTATGTAACGGAATGCATGATAACAGTTGGAGAAGGTCCTCTCAAATTGCTTAAGTGTACGGATTCTGAACCGCTTGTCTATATCGGTGGGAAGTCCGGTATTGCTTCGACCTGTATCATACGGGACACTTCCGTTGAGGAATTGTACGGAAATGAACTGAAGTGGAGTGCAGAACGGCTTTCGGGTGATTGCCTGACAGTGGCGCTCCGCTCGGATCAATCCAGTGCGTCGCTTTATGTCGTCAATGCGAAGGAAGAGGGAGAAGAGGTCTGGAGAATTTCCTGCTCATTCAGGGGAATTACAGACTATATGGACATAACCATCCATGCAGTTGCTGCCAGAACAGAACTTCCGGACAGCGTAACCCTTTATCAAAGCTCGTTTGACGGAATGATCGGGAATGTGATTGAGGTCCCGTTAGCCGTCGAATGCGAACCGGAATGGACAACGTTACCAACCACAGAGGACGCAGCATGGAGCTTTGCAACGGACGGTAGTACCAAAGCCCATGCCCAGTGGTCCTTTGTGAACGGACAGATGCAGATCATCTTTACGGACAGCGGATACTATGGTGGAAACCTGATATATCAATCCGGGAATGTCTCATATCATTTCCCGATCAGTTTCGCTGTTACCGATGAGGAATATGTTCAGACGGAACCGCAACATCCGGCGATATCAATTTACAAGGATACCTTGACGGTGTATCCGGAGGGCGAGAAGGAGGTCGCGATAACAAGCGCGGTACTGACAGATTCTCTTGACGCATACAGTCTCTCTTCTGTAGCAGCCTATGCGGAGAGAAATCATGCTGCATGGAGCCTTGAGATCCTTTCAGGAGATGCCTGTACGCTGTCGCTCAGAAGTATAAACACGGCTTCGGTTCAACTTGTACTGGATGATATTACAGGAACAGGGGATGTTGCTTACCGGATCCATTGCGCTGTAAGCGAGAAGAACGTATCTACGGATGGAACAATCCATGTGGCGGAGGAGGATGAAACAAGACCTCAACCCGAATTGAAACAAACCTACTTTACTGCACCGGTCGGAACAAAGATGACAATTGATGCCAGCATGTATGATCATACCCGCACGGTCAAGCTTTGCGACGGAAAGGACAGTATCTGGGATAACTCGGAAGCATTGGCCGCTATGGGATATGAATATGATACAGAGGAAGGCATACTGACTCCCGTATTCTATGAACCGGGTTCCTATACAACAACAGTGACAAATCGCATCGGTAATCTGACGTTTACCCAGGAACTTGTTATCGCGGCTTACACGGCTCGCGAAGTGCCTGCCGCTTCGTCCAGACTGACATTCCCGACGGCGTTGCAGATGATAAAAGATGAAGCTTTCGCGGGATTGAATGTCAATGTAGTTGACTTACGCGATACTGCGATCAAAACGATCGGTTCCAAGGCCTTCTCCGGGAACAGCAATCTGATGCGTGTTTATATTCCGGAAAGTGTGGAATTGATCAGCGATGATGCTTTCAACGGTTGTCAGGATTTTATTATCTGCTGTACGGAGGGCTCTTATGTGGATACATGGGCTCGTGAAATGAAATATCCCGTGATTTATGACATGGAATAAAGGGAGGTAATGAGTGATGAAAAGCATGAGGTCCTTTTTGCGGTTATTGTTGATTGTGTTTTGCATGCTGTGTATATCCTTCACAACCTGTGCAGACGCTTTTATCATCCCGTCAGGGATCGGAGTAATACAATCAGAAGCATTTTCAGGGACGGATCCTTCTGTCATAATTATTCCGGAATCTACAACCGAAATAGGAAGCAAAGCATTTGCTGCCTGTGAGTCATTGACTGATATTTATTTGCCGTTGAATGCCGTCTCAATTGCAGGAGATGCTTTTGATTCATCGGATAATCTGACTTTTCATGTATACATGGGTTCTGCTAATGCTAATTGGGTATTGGACCACGGATATTCTGTTGCCTATATGGCAGCGGATGAACTTGATGCCGGTGGGTGGAATAAGGTCCAGTCACTTGTGGAAAACGAGGCAGTCAGTACCAGCAGTAACGAACTGTATTATACGCATCGCTTGATAGTACGCCTGAATCCTGGTTATGAGATTCCAGATGTAAACAGTTTCAAACAGGATGCAGAAGAGAATCCTGTTGTTGTACCGTTGGAACAAAATTACTATGTAATTCAATTTAGCAATCCCACTTCAGCCAGAAACTGTGCCGCGACGCTTGAATCGTGGGAGGGATGCAGTTATGCTGAAGCAGATTATTTTATCAGCGAAAGTAGTACAAGAACGTTAAAAACTACATTGATGGGTACCGGAACATCAACTGACTATATGGGTTTCAATGCTTATGCGGATTACTTGGAGAAGAATGTCGAAAAATTAGGCGGAGTCACAGTAGCTGTTATCGATACCGGTGTCAATAAGAGCCAGGTTAGTTGCGGAATCAGTTCGAAAAGCTATGATCTGGTAAACGGACGGAATGCTGATGACGGCTTTGAAGACAGTCACGGTACCAATGTGGCTAAACAAATCTGCAACGCCTTCGGGAAGCTGGCGGCAGATCATCTGACAATTATTTCGTACCGCGTTGTTCGTCCAAGCGATGCCCGGGCTAGCTACCTTCTGGTTGGTCAGGCTATCCGGCGCGCAAAGAACGACGGGGCGAATTTCGTTAATATCAGTCAGGTGTTTGAATCGGCGTATATGAAGGAACAGGACAATATGTATCTTCAAGAATGCATATCATATTTTGGCGCGGGAAGTGTATATGCGGCTGCCGGTAACAATGCAGCCATGTCTGCTCAAAGTGCACTGCCCGCCAGATACTGTCGCAGTGTGACAGGCGCGCAATATGGTGATGACGGAGTAACATTGGTTAAGGCTTCCGGAACCGCAACCGGAGCGAATTATGCCGGATATGATACAACCACATCATTCGCCACAGCGAAGGTTGTTGCGGCGGCAGCTATGCTCAGCCTGGATCCGGATCCTGCACATACACTGGATAATGCCTGTGAGTTTGTTACTACAGACTGCGGAAAAGGAATGCCGAACCTGGCGAAATACGCAGTTGTACCTGTATCAAAGATTGTACTGAATAACGGTGAACCGCTTGAATCCATTCTTGAAATCGGTGATCGCTCATCTATCGATTACGAAGTTGTGCCTGACAATGCAACTGTATCGACTGTCACTGTTACATCCAGTAACGATGATATTATTGAAATTCTTTCCAATACGGGAATACGTGTTCGCATACAGGCTAAAGCCAAAGGAACCGCTAATCTGATTTTTACACCGGATGACGGCAATGTAGAACCGGTGATTGTTCCTATTACTGTTATTAAACCTGTTACCTCTGTTACGATTAACGGAAATACCGAAGAGACCCTTATGAAGGGGGAAACACTTCCTTTGACGGCTACGGTTTTGCCGATTGATGCGACAAATACTTCCGTATCGTGGATATCAAGCAATGATAGTATTGCTACTGTCTCTGAAACAGGTGTTGTGAGTCAGGTTGGATCAGGAACTGTGACGATTACTGCATCATCGAATTATGATCCAACTATTTGTGATTCTGTAATACTGACACTATCTGATATTCCGACTGAGACCGGAGTGACGGTCTCTGCGGCGAAGGAAGTAATAGGAATTGGTGCTGTTTCGGAGACATTACAGATGAATGCCGTTGTTCTGCCGGATGGAGCGATTCAGACAGTTTCCTGGTCTGTTGACCGTCCTGAAATTGCTACTATTGACGAGAATGGTCTTCTGACAGCTGTCAGTTCTGGTGAAGTTATTGTTTCGGCAACATCAGTCAGTGGAAAAACCGGCTATAAGGGTATAATTATTGAACAACTCCCCACTGCAGTGTCAATCAATGGGCCGGCTAGCGTGAACGAAGGCGATACTATCAATATGACAGCCATCGTATTACCGGCTAATGCGAAAAACAAAGAAGTGGTTTGGTCAAGTGCGACTCCTTCTGTAGCAACAGTAGACCCTTACAGTGGGATGGTAACCGGTATAACGGAAGGTACGGTTGTCATTTTGGCTACTTCAAAGGCAGATCGTACAGTTGTCGGATACTACGCTATAAACGTGACAGATTTACCACAGTCGATCTCTATTACAGATCCACCTGTAACGGTTATGGATATTGGCGATACGCTTTCACTGTCCGCGTCGGTATTACCGGATAATGAATCCAACAGAACTATTACTTGGAGTAGCAATGATACCGCTGTTGCTGATGTCAGCAGTAACGGTACTGTGACAGCAAAGCAATCCGGTAATGTACAAATTTCAGCGATTACGGTAAACGGGTTGACAGACAGTATCATGCTGACTGTACGGCAACCGTATACATTGGTTTTCGATGCTAACGGCGGTGAATGCAGCGCATCTGGATGGACCTGTTACAGCGGTTATGCGATTAATGACGAATTGCCGGATGCAATAAGAACCGGATACACATTTGTCGGATGGTATACTGCTGCCAGTGGCGGTTCTATAGTGACTGCATCGAGTATGTTTACCAGTTCGAGTTCTGTAACTGTATATGCACACTGGACTCCTAATGAGTATACATATGATATTGTGTATCAATCAACGAACGGTACAGCTCTAGGTGCAGATAGCATAACTAAATTATATGATACAACGAACTCTGTAAATCCTGTGGCATTTACAGGGTACAGTACTCCGAGTTCCCAGGATGTTGTTTGGGATACAACGGAAAAGACAATTATATTTGAATATTCACCGGCAAGTGTGTCTACGTCAACAACATCCGGCACTTTTACGACAAGTCCTCAAATAACATATTCAACCGAAACTCAATACAGAAACAGAAAAGCTACCAGTGTTGAAATATGTGTCAAGTGGACACTGGTGATTCATGGAAAAGGTTCTACAACCATGCAAAATGCGATTCACTTCTGGGGTAAGTGCGGAAGTGTTTCGATCCCGAATACAAAAATCATTTCATGGAATGAATGGAAAGGACCTTTCGCAAGCGGTGTCAACAAGACAAAATCAGCGACATCTTCGTGGGTAACTGTTCCTTTGACAACGACAAACCAGACTACTCTTTCACTGACCATGGAGCTTTGGCAGTGTAACTCAAGCGGAACCAAATTAACCGGTAATACATATAAAACGGGCTTAGGGCTAAAGGTGAATATTCCGGCTTATTGATAGTAATACGGATATATACCTTGTGATTGATCATTATAGATGTTTTCAGATTATTTCAGTACGAATATTCAGAGGAGGTTGAAGCAATGAAAAAAGCATTATGGTACCTGTTCATCACAATGGTTGCTGTCTGTCTTATTTCCGTGGCAGCCGGAGATGAAGTACTGTTTAACTATCAGGTGTCCGATGGTAGCGTGACGGTAACGAAATTGCCGGATGGCTACACAGGAAGCATAATTATTCCTGAGACAGTAGACGGCTATCCGGTCACGAAGATCGGGGATAACGCATTCAAAGATCAGACAGGTCTGACCGGAATAGTGTTGCCTGATGGGATCAATGAGATCGGGGAGAATGCTTTTAGCGGCTGTACCGGGCTGGAAGAGATCGTACTGCCACCTAGTCTGAAGGTCATAGAGGACAGCAGCTTTATTGGATGTTCTGCTCTGGTTTCTGTGACGGTACCAGATGATGTGACATGCATCTCAAAATCAGCGTTCAAGGATTGTTCATCGTTGAAAAACATGACTCCGTTTGCGGTCACGCATGTTACAGGTGTAACGCTGGATCAGGAAACGGTAACGATTGATCGGGAAGGAACAGTGATACTGACCGCGACTGTTGTGCCTTCCAGTGCGGATAACAAAGCGGTAATCTGGAAAAGTGATAACGAAAGCATTGCTATAGTCAAGGCCGGTGTTGTGACCGGCCTATCCGCTGGTGAAACGGTTATCCGTTGTACTTCTGCGGATAACAGTAATATGCAAGCTGTGTGCAATGTGACGGTGGCTAAACTCGCACCGGAAGTGCTGATTGTGGATGATATGGAACTTTCCATGGATACAGCATCCGCGAAGGTCATTATCGCATCGGAACCTGATAATGCAGACTTCACAGCAACTGTTCTCTCCGGTGACGAGACTGTTGTGACAGTGTTCGAAGAAGAAGACGAATGGTACGTTGTACCGGAAGGTATAGGTGAGACTGAAGTAACTGTGACATCTGATAATGGGGTGGAAACATCTTTCACAGTAACGGTGACTGCCTGTATGAACCATTATGTTGAGAAGATAGAAGGTGTGGACGCAACCTGTACAGAAGACGGAGTGAAAGCTTGCTGGAAGTGTACGGTTTGCGGATCATGTTTCGAAGATGAAGACTGTAAGACTCCTCTGACCGAGGAAGAACTGGCCATCAAAGCCGGTCACATTTACGGTGAATTGATTCCGGAAGTATCTGCGAGTTGCGAGAAAACCGGAACGAAAGCTCATTATACCTGCACTGTATGTGAACATCTGTTCGTTGAAGTGGACGGAGAAAAGGTGGAAACGACCTCGGATGAATTGATGATTAGCGCATTGGGCCACGATCTCATCCATCATGAGGCGAAAGCGCCAAGTGCTACGGAGCCCGGTTGGGAAGCCTATGATACCTGTAGCCGTTGTGAGTATACGACGTATAAAGAAATTCCTGCCACAGGTGAGGATGAGGATACGTTTACCGGCGCGAAGATTTCTGTTGCTTCGGTAAGCGGAATCGCCGGAAAAACAGTCACAATACCGGTTTCTCTGGATCAGAACCCCGGTATTGCCGGATTCGCTTTGGATGTGTCCTATGACGCTGATCTGCTGACGCTGGAATCCATCCAGAAAGAGACGCTGATCGAAGAAATCGGAAGCTACAGTACCAATGAAAACAGCGTTACCTGGTATACGGATGAGAACATTACGGGAACGGGAACGATCCTGAACCTGAACTTCATGATCTCTGAAACCGCAGAACCGACTGTGACAGATATATCTGTCGCGCTGCGTGAAGGGAAAGCCGGTAATCTTTCGAATGAAGACGGCGACGCTGTGGAAGTACGTTTCACAGCCGGAAGCATGACCATAACAAAGGAATTGCTCGGTGACGTGACCGGTGACGGCGAGGTCGCTATTGCTGACGTAGTGAAGCTCAACCGCGCTGTACTCGGAAAGATCACGCTGACAGCGGACGAAAAACGCCTTGGCGATGTGACCGGTGACGGAGAGATCGCCATAGCTGACGTGGTAAAACTCAACCGTTATGTATTGGGCAAGATCGATACGCTGGAAAGCTCCGGGACAAAGAAAACACTGCTCAAGACGGCTCCGCGGAAGAGTGTTGCCGCTAATCCGAACAATATGATCACTGTCGCTTCTGTGACCATCGGTGAGGACGGCACAGTGTCGATTCCTGTATCCATCACCAACAACAAGGGTATTGCCGGTCTGGCCTTTGACGTGAATCTGGGAGACGGAATGACGCTGCAGAGCATTACGGCCGGGGAAATGCTGGAAGCCGGCACTTTCTCGACCAATGAGAACGCTCTGACCTGGTATACGACGGACAATATTTATGACGACGGTATCCTGTTCACGATCCATGCGACAGCGACGGGCTGCAAGACCCGCGAAGTGTCCGTTGAACTGAAGGACAAGAAAAAGAGCAATGCTTCGGATGAAAACGGCGACACGGTGACGCTCGTGTTCGTGCCAGGTACTGTAACCGGACGTCACACCGCTCTCCGTCTGGTGGAAGAAAAGCAGGCAACCTGCCGGGAAGCCGGAAATAACGCGTACTATATCTGCGATGACTGCAGTGAAGTGTTCAAAGACGCGGACGGAACGCAACCGACTACTGTGGAAGCGGAAACCCTGCCGATCAGCGCTCACAGCTTCGGTCAGACCGCGGAAGCCGGACAGGAAGCAAGTTGTGAAGCTGACGGCTGGAAGGCTTACTGGTGCTGCTCAGTCTGCGGAAAGGTATTCGCGGATCAGGAAGGCGCGGCGGATCTTACCGCATCCTATGACAATGCAGAAGCCTGGAAGACCGGCGACGCCGGAAAGATCCCCGCGACCGGTCATACCCTCGGCAAGCAGGATGGCAAAGCAAACTCCTGCGAAGCTGACGGCTGGAAGGAATATTGGGAATGCAGCGTCTGCCACAAAGTATACGCGTCGGACAGCGAAGGCAGTGCGGATCTGAGCAAAGCCTATGCCGACGCGGACACCTGGAAGAACGGTGACGGAAAGATTGCTGCTTCCGGTCATGACTTCGCGAACGGAACGACGGTTGAGCATCATGAAGCGGACTGCCTGAACGGCGGATACGATATCATCCGGTGCGCTCGCTGCGAAGAAACCGAAAAGGCCAATGAAGTCGCGGCACTCGGCCATGACTTCGAGAACGGAACAATTGTCGGACATCAGGATCCTACCCTTTCAGAGGGCGGTTATGATACCGTACAGTGCAAACACGAAGGCTGCGAGGTTACTGAAAAACTGAACCTTGTTGACGCCGGCGTCAAATGGGACGATCTGCACTGCGTACTGAGCGGCGGAACGCTGACGGTCAGCGGCAGCGGTGAGATGCCCGACAGCGGCGCGCCCTGGCAGACGGAAGAATACCGGGATCAGGTAAAGAAAGTTGTGATCAAAAACGGTGTGACAACGATCGGCAAATCCGCTTTCTCGGATTGCGAGAATCTGGATGAAATCACCGTTCCGGATTCTGTGACCAGGATCGGGGACAAAGCCTTCGCGAACTGTACGGCTTTGAAGGAGATCGCGCTCGGCAAGAATGTGGAATCCATCTCGGACAGCGCCTTCAGCGGGGACAAGGTGACGATTGACGCGCCGGCGGGTTCCGCGGCGCAGGCGTATGCCGAATCTCACGGAATCGCGAAAGCGACGCCTACCCCGGCTCCGACGCCCACGCCTACTCCTGCTCCCACGGCAACTCCAACCCCGGCTCCGACGCCCGCGCCGACTCCTGATCTCATGCCGGCTCCGACGCTTACCCCCGAACCCACTCCGACGCCGGAACCCACTCCCGTCCCGGTCGAAAGCATTAAGCTGAACAAGACCAAGGCGACGCTGTACCAGCGCAAGGATACGAAGAATCGCGACACGCTGCAGCTGACGGTCAGTATCACACCCGATACCGCGACCTATGATTCGATCACCTGGAAATCCAGCAAGAAAACTGTGGCGAAGGTGGACGAGAACGGTCTGGTCACCGCGCTGAAGAAGGGGACCGCGACCATTACCGCGACGGTCACGGACAACGCGGGCAGGACCTTGACCGCGACCTGCAAGATCACGGTCAAGAAGGTCGACAAGAAGATCACGAAGATCACCTCGAAGCCGGCGAAGCTGACCCTGAAGAAGGGTACGAAGGCGACGGTGAAGCTGACCTTCAAACCCACGGGCGTGTATAACAACAAGGTCAAGTGGACGACCAGCAACAAGAAGGTTGCGACGGTGTCCAAATACGGTGTGATCACGGCCAAGGGCAAGGGCAAGTGCAACATCATCGCCACGGCGACCGACGGCAGCAAGAAGAAAGTCGTCATCAGGATCACGGTCAAATAAAGAACACCCCCGGCGGGAGCAATCCCGCCGGGGTTTTCTGCGCTTCTGCGGTTTCTGCACAGATTTCCGGAAACAAATCGTGAATTGACTTGATTCATTGCAGGAGACCGGATCATTTATCCTTCATTATACACGATCGATTGATTCCGTATTACACGGAAAGCTGTATGATTCCCGTGTGAGCGCTTCCGGACGGGAGACAGAGCTTCTGCCCTTCGCCCGACCGGCTTATTCCTCCCGGCCGGATTCCGCCTGATCCTCCCCCTCGAGCTCTGCTCCGCAATGCGGGCAGAATTGGGCGTATCTGCTTCGGATGTAGGCCCGGCAGCGGGGGCAGCGGTGCGTCGTCAGGTCGAAGACGATCGCGGCAAAGATCAGGACGCAGCCGGCGATCATGAGTCCCCATGACGCCGACGCGGCAGCGGAAGCGGTCATCAGGCCGCCCAGAGCGAGGGCTGCAAAATAGATCGCGGTTACTGAAAATAAACTCATGGCAGTGCTCCTTTACATCGGGTTCCGTGATGTAAGACGTATAAACCGGGAGGAAAGTTCCGTGTAGCTGCGACGGTTCCGGATCTTTGGCGCGGACGCGCATACAGGCTTGCTGTCCGGCTGACCCTGTCATATAATGATTCGAAAGCGCCTGAAAACTGCGATAGAAACGGTTCTCTGTCATAGAACGGCGCGACGATTTTGTGATCCGGAAAGAGGGAAAATGATGAGCTTTCGTGACGATTTGCTCCGCCAGGGGCTGGAGATCCCTTACAGTACGAATACCGCGAACCTTGCGGCTCCGCTGGAGCTGTGGGGAAAGAAGATCCCGAACCGGATCGGGATCCAGCCGCTGGAAGGTTTTGATTCGGAGCCGGACGGCTCTCCTTCGGCACGGGTTTATCGGCGATATCTCCGCTTTACGGAGGGAGGAGCCGGGCTGATCTGGTTTGAAGCCTGCGCGGTCAGCGCGGACGGAAAGAGCAACCCGCGGCAGATGATGCTGCACGACGGCAACGTCGGCGCGTTCCGCGACCTGATCCGGGCAATGGACAGCAAGGCCGCGTCCCTGGGGCGCGATTCAAGCTTCAAAGTGCTCCAGCTGACGCATTCCGGTCGCCTGTCCCGGGACGCGGACTGGAACAGCGCCGCGCTGTCCCCGAAGAAAAAGGGCGGGGACGATCCGGCGGTCTATGCCACGGACGGGCGGATCGCCCGGATGGTCCGCGAACATATCCACGCGGCGAAACTGGCCGCGGAGGCGGGATTCGACGCCGTGGATATCAAGGCCTGTCACGGCTATTTTCTGAGCGAACTGCTCAGCGCTTATCAACGGGACGGCCGGTACGGCGGATCTTTTGAAAACAGGACCAGAGCGCTGCTGGAGATCATTGACGGGATCCGGGAGGAGACCGGCGGCGGGATCGGCCTCTGCGTGCGCCTCAACGCCTTTGACAGCGAACCGTATCCGGACGGATTCGGCGTGACGGAGGTCGACGGAAAAAAGAAGCCGGATCTGTCTGAAACCGTCCGGCTGTGCACGCTGCTGCGGGAGCATGGCGTCCGCCTGATCGACGTATCCGCTTCCGCGCCGCGCGAGCGCCTTTTCGGCCCGGAACCGGCGGATCCCCGGTATAAAAAGTACGGGACCCCGTGCGATTATCTGGCGGCCGTGAAGGCCCTGAAGGAAAAGGTTGGGGAGGTCTGCTTCATGTGTACGGGCCTCAGCAGCTTCGGCGTTCACGGCGGATTTGCGGGAGCCGGCGGCATCGAGGCGGGATGGTTTGATATCGCGGGATTCGGCAGGCAGGCGCTGGCCTATCCGTCGTTTGCCTCCGATCTCCTGGAACGGGGAGAAATGGACGCTTCCAGATGCTGCACAGGGTGCGGTCAGTGCTTCGCCCTGATGGACGCGCGCTGCGGAACCGGATGCGTCGTCCGCGACCGGGAGGAGTATTCAATTGAGACAGCATCAAAACACCCGTGATCTTCCGGGTCTGTGAGCGACCGGAGAATCACGGGCGGATTGGATCTGTTTGTCAGCTGTCTGACATGTGTCAGGCGGCTTTTTCCTTCTTTTTCGCTTCGCCGTACGCGGCCGACGAGAACACGGCCACGGAGGCGTAATAGCACCCTACGGTCAGGATCGCGAGGACGGTATTGCCGGAGACCGGCTTGATCAGAATCAGGAGCAGATCGGAAAGCAGGAAGAGCAGTCCGCCGGCCAGGTTCGCCCTTCCTGTCGACGCGGAGAAGACGACCATGGTCACCGCCAGGAGCCCGTAGACCGTACTGAAGACCATTTCCACCGCGCTCCGGGGGTTGATGAATTCAACGGCCAGGATCAGCGCGGCGGAGCATGCCAGAATGAGGTACTGCCGGCGGTTCGGACGGCACTCCAGGAAAAACGCGACGGCCAGGATCAGATGCCCCAGGCCGAAGCAGACGGTCGACGCCCCTGTGACCGACCGGCTGAGGGAGTCCCCCGCTGTCCAGAAGAGCATCGCGATCAGCAGCATCAGGGTGTAGCGGTCCTTTTTGCGCAGCCACGCGAAGAAGGAGATCAGCGCCGCTGAAACGGAACAGATCCCCTGGCAGATCACGATCGTCAGCACGCCCCAGGGGAAGAAATTGCTCAGGACCTGCTGGATCACAAAGAAGATGAGCATCAGCGAAACAAACGCCCGCCGCGCGTGGAAAATATGTTCTTTTCTGCGGATATTTCCGCGGATGACCACAAACACCAGCAGCACGATCAGCGCGACCAGCGTCCATAACAGGATCTCCAGCAGATGGCGGGCCAGCCATCCGCTGCTGATATATTCGACTTTGGCGGCTTCGTTTTCATATTCGGTATCCACATGCGCCTTCAGGGACGGTCCCCCGTCCGCCCGATCCGCCGTCTCCGGCGTCTGTCCGGGAAGCCGCATCTCCGACAGAACGCCGTGATCCACTGTCATCCGGATCCGGTCCCCTGCCTTCAGGGTCAGAAACTCGGCGGAGATGGTGGTTTCCAGGGAAGGAAGTTTATATTCGTTCGCCATCAGCAGCTCGCCGTCGATGTCGCTTTCCGCGGTATACAGGACTGTGAAACGTCCGTCGCCGGGGAGGTTCAGGATGGAACTGATATCGAAGGAAACGGTGGCCAGATTCTCCGCGGGGATCTCTTTTCCGGTATCCTCCGAAACGACGCTGTCGATCCGGAGGCCCTGCGGCAATGGGATCCGCACGAAGGTGGGGGAGGAGATGAACAGATCCTCCGGATCGTCCGTACTCATGATCCAGGAGTAGTAGACGTCCGGATAATGTTCATGGAGGAGCTGGCTCTGCAGGGATACGCCATTCCCCCAGTACGCGCTTTCGCGATTCGTGCTCCAGGTCAGGATGTTATACAGGAATGGCGAGAAAGTTTCTATGACGGAGGAGAACAGACTCCGCATGGAACTGTCCGCTTCCGTACTGTTGCCCATGAGGCTTTCCAGCAGCCGGATCCGCGGCAGGATGCCGCTGGTGACCCACATCCTGGAGATGATGTCTTTCAGGTAGGAATCGTAGACATCCGCCGACTGCACATTCGAGTACAGGCTCTGGAACACTTTCTGCAGTAACCAGTTGCAGGTCGGATTGTTCCAGTATTCGACGCCGGTCAGCGGCTGATAGATCGCTTCCACTCTGTCCCTGCGGCGCTGATAATCGCTGTCCACCTCCTGGGCAGGGAGATAAAGCGTGGTCCCGTAGCGCGTGTATCCCCATTCCGCCGGCGGCACGGCCGGGACGGGATCGAAGGACCCGACGATGTTGAAAATGGACGGGCAGGCCCAGTCGCCTTTCACGGTCGAGGTATTGGGCGTGGCAAACGTATAGACGTACAGATCCTCCACCGGGAGAACTCTTTCATTGCTCAGCTTTTGCCCCAGAAGATTGGAGATCGCCGCCGCGCGGCTGTATCCGCTGATCCAGATCTTGATCGGCCCGTCGGTGGCATGATTGTACAGGTACAGCAGCAGCCTTCCGAGGACCTTGTCCGCCGCCCGGTCGAACCCGGTATGCCGTTCCTCCTTCGAAAAGGTGAAATTGCTCAGCCATTCGTTCTGATATCCGAATCCGCAGACGCTGATCGCGATCAGCGTGCACGGTTCCCCGTTGATGACGGTTTCCTTCCGGCCGATCGTGGAGGCGACCGTGTCGGACGTGGTGTCCACGTCGTACTGATCCTGCTGCAGGTCTGTAAAGCCGATCGCGGTCAGATATTCCCGGATGGGATAGCCCTGCTCCTCCGGATCCAGCCCTTTGATCCGGACATTCGACATGGCGAGTCCCGTGGACGCCTGCGCCAGCGTATGATTGTATTCCGTGGCCGGTCCGCTGAACAGGCTGTCGTCATACGGCGCGGTCGCGTGCAGATATTTCGTTTTCGGATTGATATCGGAGTAGATCAAAAAAGGATAGCGTTGCAGTTCCGGACTGTCCGCGTCCGCCGCCGCTGTTCCCGGAAAACTTCCGCACAGGATCGCCAGCAGCAGCAAAAGCGCTGTGATTCTTTTCATCTTTTGATCCTTCTTTCCTTTGATCCGGACCGGACCGGGAGAGATTTATCCGTCTTCCCGGTCATTATATCAAAAACAGCCGGCGCGGAACAAGCCCGCCGTTTACTTTCCGGCCGGATCTGACGCGCGGCGAAAGAAAATATTTCGAAGGGAAGGATGCGTCAAAAGAATTGAACCGGCCCGCGCGGGATGCTACAATAGAAACGGGACCGGCACCGTGTACCGGACCGTCGGAAGGAGTCGCGGAAGGATCCGGCAGAGGGGAGAGATACCGTGTTCAGACCGGTCAGAAGAAAAACGAAAGAAATCAGCGAGGAGGAAGCCCGGAAAATTCTCGCGGAGGCGCGGATCGGCATTCTCGCTGTAAACGGGGATGAGGGTTACCCTTACGCGATCCCCGTCAATTATGATTATGATGAAGCGGAGCAGAGGATCTGCTTCCACGGAGCGCGGGCCGGGCATAAAGCCGATTCGCTGAAGAAGTGCGACAAAGTCTGCTTTACCGTTTGCGGACCGGAAACGGTGAAGGAGGAGGCCTGGGCGCCGTATGTCCGGAGCGTTGTGGTTTTCGGCCGCTGCAGGCCGATGGAGGATCCGTCGGCAGCCGGGACAAGACTGAAACATTTCGCCATGAAATATTATCCGGATGAAAAACTCGCGGATGAGGAGATCGCGCTCTCCGGCAAAGCGGTTCAAATGTATGAGATTGAGATCGAACATATCGCCGGGAAGGAAATCCAGGAACGGTAAACCGGGATTCCGGTCATGAGACATCGGAAAGACGGAACGGCTTCGGAAACGGGGAAGGATGATGATACTGTGATCTACGATATTTCTCAGCCTTTGTTTGAGTGCAGAGTATTTCCGGGAGATCCCGGGCCTGAAAAGACGGAGCTTCAGCGAATCAGCGACGGCGCCATCTGCAATCTGACGGCGATCTCCCTGTGTGTTCACAACGGAACGCATATCGACGCGCCGTACCATTTTATAGATGACGGAAAAGGCGTGGACCGGATCGATCTTTCCCGGTTCATCGGCCCGGCTTATGTCGAGACCCGCTGCGGCGATGTGACCGGACCGGACGCGGAGCAGATCCTCGGACACGCGCGCGCGGCCGACGGCCGGGCATGGAAGAAGATCCTCATCAAAGGAAACGCGACGGTGACTCAGGAGGCCGCGTCTGTTTTCGCGGACGCCGGCATCGATCTGATCGGGAACGAATCCCAGACGGTCGGCCCCGAGGAGGCTCCCATGGCGGTCCATCTGATCCTTCTGCGGAAGGAAGTCGTCCTTCTGGAAGGGATACGGCTGGCGCATGTGCCGGACGGCGCGTATCTGCTGAACTGCGCGCCTCTGAATCTGACAGGAACGGACGGTTCCCCGTGCAGGGCTGTACTGACAGATCTGTAAATGTCCCGTCCGCTCTGACGCGGAGCCGCGGGATACGCCTCGGAGGCCCTGGAAAAAATCATCGCGTTCGCCGGGAAAACGATGCGCCTGAGCAAGGTTTACGCGCATATTTCCGCCGACAATACGGCTTCGGTCAGAACGGCGGAAAAACAGGGCTTTGTCAGGACCGGCGATTCGTATTACGAAGAATTTCACGGCGAAAAATATCTTCATGATATCTATGTGAAAGTACTGTAAAAAGAAATCCGGTCTGCCGGATCAATAGCAAAACACCCGGCTGCCGATAAAGCCGGGTGTTTTTCAAGCCTGATCATCAATATGTAATCTGATATCAGGTAGACATGCGTTCATTCACTCTTGGAACAGTACAGAATGATTGCGTCTGGATCTCAGGTTTGCGGATCTTATGAAGAATAAACCGTGCTGCTTCCTGTCCCATATCAAACATATCCGCTTCCACAGCGGTCAGCTGCGGCTGGGTGATCATGGAAAGCGGATAATTATCAAAAGTCATTACGGCTACGTCTTCCGGAACCCGGAGACCTGTATTCCTTGCATACTGCAGGCAGCCCATAGCAAGATAGTTGTTTGTACAGACGATGATATCCGGTTTTTCACCGGTTGTCAGGGCTTCTTCCATTTGCCTGAGTCCGTCCTCATAGGTGCTGTTTCCGTACAAAGTTCTGAAAGTCAGCTCTTCTTCATCAAACATGGCTTTCAGGCCTGCTCTGCGATGTTCGGAAATCATATCCTCACCCTGCCTGCCCATGAGGAAAGTCATCGTCCGGTATCCCTTGTCCAGAAGATAAGTTGCTGCCTTTTGTCCTGCCAGTTCATGATTGACATCGATCCAGCATACACGGGCAGGCATATCCGGCTTTCCGATCACAAGGTGGGGCAGTTTTGCTACGGTCAGCACATTTACCAATTGTTTACTCAGGATAGCTGCATGCAGGATCACACCGTCCGCCTGTTCCCGGAGCATGAGTTCTCTGATTGCGTCCGGTGCTTCCTTTTTGGACATATGTTTGACCAGCAGCGAATAGTTTTTCTCATCCAGATATTGAGTGATCCCGGTCATGATCTCAAACATATGCGGATTTTCATATGCAATATTCCGATACATATCGGTGATAAACAGCACAATACCGCTCCGTTGGCGTGCAAAACTGCGTGCCCTGGCATTGGGTATATATTCCATTTGTTCTGCGAGTTCACGAATCCGCTTCTTCGTGGATTCCGAAACCGAATAGCTGTCGCTCAATGCTTTGGAAACTGTTGCGATGGAAACTCCCGCAGCTTTCGCGAGATCATAGATCGTTACTGACATGAATTATTTTTCTCTCCTGCTGACAATATATCCGCCGGATTTCAGTAAACCACACCCGAAACCTTTTTGCAACAGGATCTCATTCAGGGGATCGACAGCCTTTTCAGGATCACCGGTGCTGATTGCGATCCGGATCACTTCATCCCGGTTTTCACGTTCATATTCAAACAGATTTCCGTCAGCCCGAACGGTTTTGAATGCGCCATCGCTCAACGCCGGATATTTCCTGCGCAGAGCAATCATTGTCCGATAGATCTCTTCCGTTTCGGTATGGACATTCCAGGTCATGGGAGCCCGGTATTCCGATTCGGACAAACCGGTCATTTCCTTTTCATCGCCGTAAAAGACGCTGGGCATTCCGATAAATGTCATCTGGAACAGAATTGCCTGTTCCATCCGTTCCCGATCGTCTCCGCAGGAAGTCAGGAACCGGCAGGTATCGTGTCCGTCCAGCAGATTCAGCTGTGCCGGAAGAAACTTTGCAGAATACCGCATCAGCAGGGATGAGAGCCGCAGATCAAATTCTTCCGCTGTCAGGATCCTCTCAGCAAAAAACTGTGTGCAGAAGCGGCGGAAATCGTAATTCATCGCTCCGTCCAGCATATCTCCATGCATATAATGTTCCGCATTTTCCCACACTTCCCCGATGATCACCGCGTCGGGTTTTACGCTTCTGACGCTCTTCCTGAATGCCCTGAGGAAATCATCATTCACCTCGTTCGCTACATCCAGCCGCCAGCCGTCCGTATCAAACTCACGGATCCAGTACATTCCTACGTCGCAAAAATACTCCTGTACAGCCCGGCATGATGTGTCGGTCTTTGGCATGTTCGCCACGTAGGAAAAACAGGTATATTCCGGCATTTCATCTCCTGCCGGAACCGTAACGTGATCCGGAATATGATAGAACCAGTCATGGTACGGTGATTTACGGCCGTTCTTCAGTACATCCTGAAAAGAGAAATGAAACTGACTCACATGGTTGAACACTCCGTCCAGAATCACCCGGATTCCATATTCGTGGGCTTTCCGGACCATGTCTCTGAATTCTTCATCCGTTCCGAAGCAGGGATCAATATGCTTATAATCCAGTAAATCATATTTGTGATAAGCCCCCGCGGCAAAAACCGGATTCAGATAAATACAGTTGAACCCCAGTTCCTTCAGGTGATCAAGGTTCTCCGTGATGCCGCGGACCGTACCGCCATGAAGACTTTCGCAGCGTATGCCTTCATATTCCGATTCTTTTTTTTCTCCGCTGATATGACGCCGACCGTCAGCAAAACTGTCCGGAAAGATATTGTAAACAACCGCGGACTGCAGCCACTCCGGTACCTTCGGCAGATCCGCGCGGTGATTGTACGGATACTGGAAATATTCTGAACGTTCGATATGCGTATTCTCTTTTTCAAAGATTTCCCCGGCAAAACGTCTTTTTTCCGTGCCATCGCTGAGCTCAAAATAGTAAGCGATCCGTTCCCAGTCTGTTTCCAGCGTTATTTCATACCAGTCATACAGCATATCGCGTCTGGCAAGCGGCATTTCAAGCGGTGTAAACGGAAGTTCGGATGACATATCTGCCCGGTCCGCATACCAGAAAACCACTTTTTTCAGGTCTTCCCGTTTTGTCCTGAGACGGAAGACCATATGCCGCCGATCCAGCGGAAAAGCATATTCGCTCATCGGTCTGTGAATAATTGCTGTCAGTTCCATGCCTTTTTCATCCTTTCGTAGCCCCGCCTGTCACTCCGGCTACATAGTATTTCTGCAGGCGGATAAACAACAGTACAATGGGGATTGCAACCACGACCGATCCGGCGCAGAACACCGTGTAATACTGATAGATATTCGCCTTGTCCACCATGGTATACAATCCTTTTGCCACTGTATAATTGTTGTAGTTATCCTTCATGATCACCGAAACAAAAATGAAATCCACCCAGGGGGCGATAAAGGCATTAATAGCGGTATTCACCACAATGGGTTTTGAATTCGGCAGAATGATTTTCCAGAAGACCGTATGTTTGCTGGCTCCGTCAAGAGTAGCAGCTTCATCCAGTGATTTGGGGATCGTGTCAAAAAATCCTTTGGCAATATAATAGTTCAGTGCTGCACCGCCGGAGTAGACCAGGATCAGGGCCAGCAGTGTCTGGTCCAGATTCACGGCTTTCATAAAATGATATATGGCGATCATGCTCATAAATCCCGGGAACATTCCCAGGATCAGGGATATGTTCATGATCGCCTTCCGGCTCCTGAACCGGAGCCTGGAATATACATAAGCCACCATAAGCGTCAGGACTGTGGTGATCAGGCAGCTGAAGCAGGCAACAAGAAACGTATTCATGAACCAGCGCGGAAAGTTGAACAACCGGGTATCTGTGAACAGCCTGATGTAGTTGTCCAGCGTAAATCCTTTCGGCCACAGATAGGGAGTATAAGCGCCCGGTTCTTTGCGCAGAGAAGAAATGATCAGCCAGAAAACCGGCAGCATCCACAGGAGAGACAGCACTGCCAATAATGTATGTAAACCTGCTGATTTCCGGAGGTTACGTCTGTTTACACGTTTATTCACTGAAACATATCCTCCTTCTTTACGGCGCCGGTCCGGTTATACACTGCCAGCGAACAGACGGAAACGATCATAAAAATGAAAATGCCGATCGTTGACGCCAGCGCGTAGTCATGCTGATCCACAGTCAGCTTATACAACCAGGTTACCAGCAGATCTGTTTTTCCGGCCTGATAATAATCCAGCGACGCGGGCCCGCCTGCAGTCAGCAGATAGATGACATTGAAATTATTGACATTTCCCACGAATGTCGTAATGGTTGCCGGTGCCGTAACAAAAATCATATATGGCAGGGTAATGCTGAAGAATCTTCTGACCGGTCCAGCTCCGTCAATGGCGGCGCTTTCATACAGATCGGCAGGAATATTCATCAGCACCCCGGAAAATGTCATCATCGTATAAGGGATTCCGATCCACATATTGATCACGATCACTGTGATCCGGGCAAGAGTCGGATCAGTCAGAAACGGAACAGGCGTCTGAACCAGGTGAAGTTCCTGCAGCAAAACATTGATTGCTCCGCTTGGTTCCAGAGCCCGCGATATCAATAAAAGACTGACAAACTGCGGGATCGCGATCGGGATCATAAACCAGGTACGCCACATCTTTTTCAGCCTGACCAGTTTATGATTGATCAGCAATGCAAGCAGCATACCGAAAATATAGTTTGTGAAAGTGGCAAATATCGCCCAGATAAATGTCCATCCCAGAATTCCCAGAAACGTATTTGTTTTTGTTGCATTTCCCAGGAAAATATCCGTTACATTCTGCATACCTGTCCAGGTGAACAGATTTCCCGGCGGCTGGTGATTGGCGTCAAAATTAGTGAAAGCGATCAGGATCATGAAAATGATCGGAAGAAGCGTGAACAGCAGCAATGTTGCCATGGGTGCGGACAGAAGCGTGATATGGAATCTTTCATTCAGCATGGATTTCAGGTCATCCTGTACAGTCGGAAGTTTTTTTCCGCACGCGGATAACCTGAATGCCTTGTATGCACTTTTGACATTTACGACCCACAGACAAACAAACAGCAGGATGACCATGACGGTCAGAACACTGAATAACAGGATCAGCATACTGTTGTCTCCGGGAACCCGCCTGTAGATCTGCAGTTCCTCATCCCATACTTTCAACTGGGCATTCTCTCCCAATGTACCGAAGTGACGCAGATATCCCAGTCCGAAACCAAAGAAGAAAAGGAAGAACAGTACCAGAACTTCTACATTGATTTCGTGATCGATCAGGTCATTGACGATCTGATGGATCAGCATGGCTATACATATTCCGAAGCGACCAAGGCGATCTATTACGGCG
>CALCUD010000112.1 GCA_937906775.1 uncultured Clostridia bacterium | reverse complement strand
TCAGATTGTCCACCTTGACAAAGGGAGCGAGGTAGGTGTCGAAGGAGGAGAAGGCCTGTGCGCCGGCCCACTCGTTCTGCATGATGCCGAGGAAGTTGACCATCTGGTTGCACAGGGTGGACAGATGGCTCGCGGGGGAGGACGTGATCTTTCCGGGAACGCCGCCGAGGCCCTCCTGGATCAGCTGCTTCAGGCTCCAGCCGGCGCAGTAGCCCGTCAGCATGCTCAGATCGTGAATATGGATCGCGGCGGAGCGGTGCGCTTCGGCGATCTCGGAATCGTAGATCTCGCTCAGCCAGTAGTTGGCCGTGATGGCGCCGCTGTTGGACAGGATCAGTCCGCCGACGGAGTACGTCACGGTGGAGTTTTCCTTCACGCGCCAGTCGTTGATGTGAAGATAGTTGTCGACCAGGTCTTTATAGTTCAGCAGGGCGGAATTGACGTTGCGGACTTTCTCGCGTTGTTTGCGGTAAAGGATATAGGCCTTGGCCACGTCGGCATAGCCGGCCTCGGACAGCACCTTTTCGACGCAGTCCTGGATGGTTTCGACGGCGATGGTGTCGTCTTTGATCATGGGCTCGTATTCCGCCGTCACGCGGAGGGCGAGCATGTCGATCACGCTGGGGTGATACTGTTTGCCCAGCGCCTCGAAGGCCTTCGTGATCGCCGCGGCGATCTTTTCCACATTGAATTCTGCTACTTTTCCGTCCCGCTTGATAACGCGATACATGTTTTCCGCTCCCTGCTCGATTGAATTTTTACAGCGTACAAAGCAAAACCCGCCCTGCCGCGTGCCTGTAAAGCATATCACGAACAAGGCGGGTAAGTCAATATGTAGTGATACTTATTTTTTGCGAAACACAATATCTTGTGCAACGGCCCGGCCGGCTTGCTTATCCGACGCCGCGCAGCTCCGCGTGCTTCACAAAGGGCCGCACCGTCTCCAGATATTTTTTCATCTCGCCGTCGGAAGGCGCGCGGAGCCCTTCGAAGGGCACGGTCTCCCGGTCGGTGAATTTCTGCAGATAATATCTTTCCGCGCCGCGGATCCACTCCCCGATCCCGCGGAAGGAATCCTCCCCGTGCAGCTCGGCCACAACGGTGGTCCGGAATTCGTATTCCGTGCTCCCGCGGATCAGAAAGTCGGCGCTTTCCTTCACGGGGGCGATGTCCATCTTTTCCAGCCCGCAGGTCGCGGCGTACCGGTCGGGGCTGTTTTTGATATCCATGGCCACGTACTGGACCAGACCGGCCCCGGCGAGCTCCCGCAGCCTTTCGGGATGCGTCCCGTTGGTGTCGAGCTTGACCGGATAGCCGAGCTCGCGGACCGCCTTCAGAAAATCGGGCAGATCCTTCTGCAGCAGCGGCTCGCCGCCGGTCACGGCCACGCCGTCCAGCAGCCCCCGGCGCTTTTTCAGAAAGGCCAGCAGCTCCTCCGCCTCCATGACGGCGGGGGCGGAGCCGTCGAGCAGCTCCGCGTTATGACAGAAGGGGCAGCGCAGGTCGCACCCCCCGAAAAACACGGTACAGGCGACCTTTCCCGGATAGTCCAGCAGCGTCATCTTTTGCAGTCCGTGAATCTTCATCCGTCCGCCCCTCTTTTCAAAAAAACACAATATATTGTATAGGACATTCCCCTCCCCGTCAACCGGTATAAATTGCGCTCCGTCCCCGGATGTGATAAAGTAGGGGGCGGAAAGCCGCCGCCGGCGGACGAGTCGAAGGGAGAGACCGGGATGGATATTTTCAGCGTGACCCTCAATAACGTATTACTGACGCTGCTCTTTCTTCTTCCCGGGATCCTGCTGCAGAAAGCGGGCCGGATCGACCCCGCCCACCAGAGCTCCCTGGGGAATCTTCTGCTCTACGGCTGCGCCCCCTGCATGTTCGTCTCCTCGCTGATCGCGATGGACAGGACGCCGGAAACGACCCGGAACATGGGGCTGTTCGCCCTGATCTCGTTCCTGGCGATGCTGCTGTTCATGGGGCTTCTTTTTCTGATCTTCCGCAAAAAGCGGGAGGATTTCCGGGTCAAAATGCTGCTGATGGCCTCCGTCATGGGCAACGTTGGCTTCTTCGGCCTGCCGATCGTGAAGGCGATCTTCCCGGAAAATCCGGAGGCGGCCGCCTACTCCTGCGTCTTCTGCGCCACGATGAATCTTCTGGCCTGGACGGTGGCGACATTCTTCCTCACCGGCGATAAAAAATATATCTCCCTGAAAGCCGCGACCGTGAACCCGACCGTGATCAGCGTCGCGGCCGGCTTCGCGCTGTATCTTCTGGAGGCGAAAAAGTGGCTCCCGGGGACCGTCTCCGGCGCGCTGTCCACCGTCAGCGCCATGACGACGCCGATGAGCATGATCGTGCTCGGCGTCCGGCTGGCGACGATGAATCTGAAGGAACTGTTCGGCCAGCCGCACGTCTACGGGATCGCGCTGAGCAAGCAGGTGATCTTCCCGCTCTTCGCCTGGGGCCTCACGCTGCTCCTCCCGCTGGATCCGGTCTTCCGGGCCAGTATCCTGATCCTCTCCGCGGCGCCCTGCGCCAGCATCATCCTGATCCTGGGCGAGATCTTCGACAACGGCCAGAAGCTCGCCGCCGACTGCGTCCTGCTCAGCACGCTGCTGTGCTTCATCACGCTGCCGCTGCTGACGCTGCTGCTCCCGTGACGGTTTTGCTTCGCAAAATCATCGCGATACGGTCGCGCCTCCTGCCGGGCAGCCGCGCGTAACATTCGAAAAGAAGAGACCTTCCGGGAAAAATCATTTCTCCCGGAAGGTCCTGTTTTTATTTCCGTGCAAAGCGTTTTTTCCGGATCGTCAGGATAGCTGCCAGTCCGGCAAACAGTCCGGCCGCCCAGAGGACCGGGTGGCTGCGGTCTCCGGTGTGCGGCGGATGGGGATCCTTCTCCAGGGTGTACGTATAGACCGTTCCGTTCACGGCTTTGGTCTTTGCGGTCGGTTTCACGTCCCACCTGCCGGATTTTGCGTAACCCTTATCCGGCTTGACCTTGCTCACAGGCGGTACGGTCGTTCCGAGCTTCGGCGCGGGAGAAACCGGTTTCCAGTTGCCGTCTTCATCCTTCCGATACAGGGTGAAGACCGCGATCCGGGTATTCCCGCTTTTCGCGTCCCAGGTGCCGTTCACAACGCGGTACGTCACCTTCGCCTGATATTTGTCCGGGATCCCGTCCCCTTTGCCGGGATGATCCGGATCCTCGCCGATCACATCTCTGGCGTAGTATACATGGATCACGTTATCCCCGGTTTTCGCCGAAATCTTCAGAGGGAAGTTCTCCGTGCGATCCAGCGCGTATCCGTTCCTGCACTTGTTCGGGAAAGCGCTGACCGTGGAACCCAGTCTGGACTTCTCCGTGACATCCGCTGATTCATCATAGACGTCATCGTAGTAATACTTCACGGTATAATCGATATTTCCTTTGGACCAGCGGGCATACACGATCCGCACATTCGGTTCCGTCTCGGGGCCGGTAATGAACCAGTGGCGATCCCCTCTGAGATTTCCCGCGGTCGCGGTCACAGGAACTTTGTCGGTGTACCAGCCTTCGAAAACGTATCCCGGCCATACAGGCCGTACAGGGATCTCATCCACTTCCGCGTCCGGATAATGATTCAGGACCGCCTGCGTGTTCTCCGGGTTCATTTCATATCCGTCGACCGGAGCTTCCCATGCGCCGCCGTTCGCGTCGAAGGTAAAGCTGACCTGATCTCCGCGGCTTGTGTAGGCGAAAATGTAGACTTTTCCGTTTTCCGCCACGGTATCCGCCGTGGGGGTCGTATCCCACGCGCCGTCTTTATAGCCTTCATTCGGCGCCGCGGCTGATACGTCGGGTACCGTCGTCCCCAGCGTCGGAGCGGGATCGATGGCTTCCCAGCCGCTCTTGTCCGCCTTCCGGGTGTGCGTGGTGAAGACGCCGTATTTGTTGGCTGTATCGCTGTTTCCGTCCCACGTGCCGCCCAGAATTTTGTAGGTCACGATCGCCTGATATTTATCCGGAATGCCGTCCCCGCGGTCCGGCCGGTCCGGATCGGCCGGGTCGGTCGGATTCGTCGGATCGCTCGCGCCGTTGGCGTCGCTCGCGTAGTAGACGTTCGCGATGTTCTTCGTCGCGTCCGTCTGAACCGTCATCGGCAGATTCTCGATCCGGTCAAGCAGATATCCGTTCTTCGGTTTATCCTCGAACGGGATAACCGCGCCTTCAAGCTGCTTTCCTTTGATCAGGGCGCCGGCGTCTTCCGTATCGTCATAGAAATAATGCACTTCATATTCATAGGCAAGGCCGTAGCTGAAGGTGAAGACATCCTTGTCGACCGCCTTCGTGGAGGAAAGCGGTTCCTTCGTTCCCCAGGAGCCGGTTCCGGTATGGCTGTCATCCGGCTTGGACGCGCTCACATCCGGTACCGTCGTCCCCAGCGTCGGAGCGGGATCGATGGCTTCCCAGCCGCTCTTGT
>CALCUD010000111.1 GCA_937906775.1 uncultured Clostridia bacterium | reverse complement strand
TCAGGATACAGGAGAGCTTTACGCTCCAGTCTCCGTCACGGATCATACGAAAAAAGCCGGTTATCTTTTTCATTTTATCCCTCTTGAAAAATACCGGCTGCTCCGGAATGAACCGGAACAGCCGGCTGAATGCATTTACTGAGCTACAGTCTGCTCAACCCATTTATCCAGCATGCTCTGAAGTTCTGCGCCGGGATCAGCGATCAGTTCATTACCGAAAGCGGTGGCAGGGGTCCAGAAATCGCCAATGATCAGCTGGGTTACTGCATATTCACTCTGAGCAGCCAGAGCGGACAAAGCAGGATCGGAAGCGATCGCGTCACTTGCCGCTACGTTCACATTGCTGGGGCCGTATCCGCGCACTTCGAAGCGACGGGCCTGAGAAGCTTCGCTGGTCAGATATTCAGCCAGCTGCATAGCTTCGACGGGATACGCGCTCTGGGTATTGACGCCCAGGATCTTGCATCCGCCGAAGGAACCCATCTGGACCTGCTGTCCGTTGACGGTGAAGGTCGGCAGCTTGGCAGCGGCATAGTTATCGCCCAGCCTTTCCTTCACAGCGTCAGCGACCCAGGTTCCGCAAACTCCGGCGCATACAGTATCGCCGATCGTTCCTGTCAGGATGTTCTGATCACCGGGCAGGAATGCGGGGGAAGCGCACATAGCGGCAACAGCCTGAGCAGCTTCCAGACCTTTTTCATTATTGAAATCGCAAATCTGGTTTCCGTTTTCATCCAGTGTGATCACACATCCGTTGCCAAGGAAGAACGAAGCCAGATACCAGCCGTTCGCCACATCAAAGTTAAACTGCTTTCCGGCTTTTTCCGCTGCTGCCAGAATGCCGTCCAGCGTCCGGATATCTTCTTCAGTTAAAACGGACTTGTCATAGAACAGGAAATAGCCGTTATCAGCAGTTTCGGGATAACCGAACAAAGTTCCGTTGTATGTCGCAGCCTTCACGGAACCTGCAGAGTTGGCTTCCACAATAGCGTCATGGTTCCGGGTCACTTCGTAAAGCGCGTCGGCCTGAGCAAGACGGATCAACTGATCATCCGGATAAACAAACACATCCGCGGCAGCAGCGGGATCTTCCAGATATCTCGCACTGGCGTCGGCAGTTCCTACAACACCGTAATTGAATGTGTAGTTGTTTTCAGGATGCTCGGCGGCATACTTCTCACAAAGTTCAGCCAGCAGTTCCTGATCTTCCTGGCCATCCCAGATTTTCAGGGTGATGTCATCCGCCATAGCGGTCATGACGGCACACAGAGCCAGTATCAAAGCAACCAATACAGCAAACCCTTTTTTCATATAGATTCCTCCTTTGTGTAATGATGCCCTTGTGGGCTTTTCTGCCCTCATTATCTGCAGGCAAAAGTGGCAAGTCAACGAAAACATACGAAAGCGCTTTCCTTGTGAAAGCGACCTCAACACATTGATTTTCAACATCCTGGAGCAATTGATCATACACTGCTCTGTATATTTTCGAATCATTCCATCCGTTTTCACATTGAGATGAATGCGTTGCGTCCTGTCGGTCCGACAGGATCCTTTGCGCATTGTTAACTTGCTTTTTCATGACGCAGCGCATAAAATGTCGTTAACTTAACGCCCGCCGGGAAACAATGCACGCGCGGCAGGCAACGGCTGATCCGACCGGCGCGGCCGGTCACCGGAAAGGAACGGGGAATATGATGCTCCGATATGCACTGGAAATTCTTGGCACGGTTGCGTTTGCCGTTTCCGGAGCGCTCGTCGGGATCCGGAAAAAGATGGATATCCTCGGCGTTGTTACGCTGGGACTCATTACGGCTGTCGGCGGAGGGATCCTGCGGGATCTGATCATCGGCGTCGTTCCGCCCGCGGCCTTCAGCGATCCGGTCTGGGCTGTCCTCGCGATCGCTGTATCCGTGATTGTCTTTCTGCCTTTCATCAGCAGGCATATCGATCTGGACCGTTTCATCTGGATCCTGATCGATTCTGTCGGGCTGGGCGCCTTTACGATCATCGGCGTTCTGACCGGCATTCCGTACGGAAGCCGTTTCCTCAGCATCTTTCTCGGAGTCGTAACGGGCGTCGGCGGCGGTGTGATACGCGATATCTGCGCCAATGATATCCCGATGATCTTTGTCCGCCATTTCTACGCGTGTCCGTGCATCATCGGCGCCATTGCCTGCGTGCTGCTCTATCCCGCCGGCAATGACCTCGCTGTGGTGACCGGGTTTGCGCTGATCCTCGTTCTGCGCCTTCTGGCCGCGAAGTTCAGATGGCATCTTCCGAAGGCGAAATAAACCCGCGGCATATCAACAGGGCCGGCGGACTTTGAGGACGCGGACCGGGAAGGGGAAACGGTATATGATCAGACCTGTTGAAGAAAAAGATCTGCCGGCGTGCGGCAGCGTATATACGAAAGCATTTCCCGCTGAATATTGGGGGATCGACTGGAACGCGGATACCGCCGCGGCGTATCTCAGGGATTTTTTTGAACAGAAGAAATTCGTGGGATATGTCTTTGAGGAAAACGGTGAGATCGCGGGGTGCCTGTTCGCGCTTCGCAGGATATCGGGAAGCAAAGAGGAGCTTTATATCAATGAGATGGCGGTCCTGCCGGAAAAGCAGGGCCGGGGGATCGGCACGGCCCTGCTGAACTCGGCCCGGCAGTATTGTCTGGAAAACGGTCTGGCAGGCGCGGTCCTTTACACAAACGAAAACACACCGGCAGCCAGGTTCTGGCAAAAGAACGGCTTTGAACTGTCGCGGGGCACGGTATGCATGTATTGTCAGGAGAAGGAATGACCGGCTTATTCCACGTTCTTTTCCAGGTAATCGGCGATATCTCCCACTTTATGAATGTTCGGAATAACGCGGTCCGGGATATCGATATCAAATTCTTCCTCGAAATCAGCGATCAGATTCAGCAGATCCAGGGAACTTAATCCGAGATCGTCGATCAGCGCGCTGTCCCTGGTGATCTCGCATCCGTTTTCACAATACCTTTCCAGGATCTCCGTGATACGTTCAAACATGATATGACTCTCCTTTCAAATGGGCATCTTAAATTCAATGACCGTCGGGGCCGGGCCGTTATTTCGGGATATTCCTGGTCCGGACGATCTTTTTCACCGTGTTCTTGATGAATTCCGTGTCCCGGAGCTTCACCGCGGCGATCTGCTTGGACAGAGGTCTTCCTTCATTGACCTTTTGCATCAGATCCCGGAAGTACTCTTCGTTTCCTCTGAAAGCTTCTTCGGGATAGATCTCGGCCACCAGCTTGTTCTGCTCGGCGTAGACCAGGACTTCACAGACGCCTTCGTCCCGCTGGAAATCGGATTCCAGTTCTTCCGGCGAAATATTCTCGCCGTTGCTGAGAATGATCAGGTTCTTCGCCCGGCCTGTCAGATGGATGAAACGGTCTTCGTCCACATAGCCGAGATCGCCCGTCCGGAACCATCCGTCCTCCGTGAACACTTCCTCCGTGGCTTCCCGGTTTTTATAGTATCCCTGCATCACGACCGGACCGCGTATTTCGAGCTCTCCGCCGGCGCCGGACCGGGCTTCGATCCCCGGCAGCAGCCTTCCCGCGCTGTCATCCTTATAATGGTAGTTGCGGTTGACGGCGACGCACGGGGAGCACTCCGTGATGCCGTACCCGTTCAGGACCCC
Organism: uncultured Clostridia bacterium; assembly: GCA_937906775.1. GTDB lineage: Bacteria > Bacillota > Clostridia > Christensenellales > Aristaeellaceae > Aristaeella. Next base: position 68,471 of record CALCUD010000111.1, on the reverse strand, counting down.
GATGCCGAAATTCCGGAATTCCCGGACATAAACCGGTTCAAGCGGCGCGCCGCCGCTGACGATCCATTTCAGGTTTCCGCCAAAGATGTCGAGCACATCGTGAAAGATCTGCCGCCGCCGGTCAATCCCGAGCCTGAGCAGGAACCGGCTGAGCCGAAGGCCTTTCTGAAACTGCGCTTCTTTTCCCTGCTCCCGGATGCCGGCTTTGATCTTTTTATAAAATGTTTCGACAAACAGCGGAACCAGCATGATGATATCCGGCTTGCCTTCCTGAATATCCTTCTGCATATTCTTGAGACTCTTGACGATGAAGGTGGATTTCTGCATATTCATCATGCTCAGGATCGCGAGCACAAGCCCGTAGGCATGGTTGAACGGAAGCAGCGCGACCGTGTTCTGCCCCTGTACATCCACGACCCGGCTGCTCAGGTTGATCTCGCTGATGATGTTTCCGTGGCTGAGCATGACGCATTTGCTTTTTCCGGTCGTTCCGGAAGTAAAGAAAATGACGGCGGTCGCTTCCGGGTCCGGATCGGGCAGCCGATCCTCATCCTCCCCTTCAGACGCGGCGTTCCTCAGCTGTTTCAGCGTCATGACCTGAAGGTCCGTCATTTCCTCGACCAGATCGGAATAGGTCTTTGAAACGATCGCGGCGGTGACGTCCGCGGAGCGCAGCAGATCATGGATCTCCGCGGCGGGAAGCTCCTTATCCGTCGGGACGGCCACGTTGCCGGAACACACCGCGCCGAAGAACGCGAGCAGCCATTCATACGAATTTTCCCCGATCAGGGCGATATGCCGGCCTGTTCCGAAAGTCTTCCGGATACAGGCCGCGGCCTTTCTTACATCCTCAGCCAGCTGCCGGAAGGAGATCTCTTCGATTCCGCTTTTTCCCGCGCGCTGCCGGATCGCGATCCGATCCGGGATCTCCCGCGCGTTCGCTTCAAGCATATCGGCCAGGGAGGAGCGGACAGGCAGGTCATACAGCGGATAATCCTTATTGCGCAACGGCTTTGCCTCCTTTTTTGTGCTTTTTTCTGACTTTGGTGATTTTGGTGATCCACCGCATGATCTTCATGCCGTGGCGGGAGCATACATACAGACAGATCGCCATCACGAGGAAAACGAGGATCCAGTAATGCGCGAATCCGAAGCCACCGGCCGGAAACCGGAAGATGACCGCCAGCTGAACGGTCCATTCAATGAGGACCCATTGCAGCAGATAGAACGGGACGATATAGGTCGAGATCTTCATCATAAAGCTCATGAACCGGGTGTTGGCAATGGCACGGCACAGATAATAGGCTCCGCCGATCAGGACGCATGCCAGGGGGATCAGAAGAAGCACGTTCGGAAGGTCCGTAATGCTGTTGTTGACCGGTGAAACAAGGATCTTCATCACGTCCAGATCATACGTCCGGAGGAAAATGACAAACGCCAGGAGGAACACCGCGGAGCAGATCAGCATCTGTTTCATGAACGTCCGGTGGAATTCCTCATCATTCTTCTTCAGCACTTCCCCGAGGATCAGCCCGACGGTCGGGAAGATCGCCCAGGAAAGCAGCGGGAAAACGCTGTGTTTGTCCACATAGATGAAATTCCCCATGAACCTGGCGACCGCGCTGTTGCTGAAGATCCGGGGCATCAGCGGGGTGAGCAGCGTATTGACGGTCAGGGTGATCAGCGAGACGGGCAGCAGCCAGAACGTCCGGATTTGCCGCTTTTTGAAATAGGAGTAGCAGAACAGGAACAATCCGACAAACGAATAGATATCCGATTGCAGGAAATAGAGAAAATATTCGTAAAAACCGTCGCCCAGAGCCAGCTGTTTCACAACGCCCGGCAGGAGCGCGCGGACGAAATTCAGCATCAGGCTGATCAGCAGGAACTGGATCCCGGTTTTCCGGATGGAATCACCGGACATCCTGCCGCCGCCGATCCCGAATCCCATGCAGATCATGAAGACAGACGGGCCGAAGGCGGTCAGCCCGACGATCCCCAATCCGAACGACTTCAGCGGTCCGGACGCGAGTCCCTCGGAAATGGCGTCTTCCATCACGTGGACCAGCGGAAGCCCGATGATGGCCAGCGCCTTTAAAAACTCGAATTCGGAAAACCGCGGTAATGATTTGTTCTCTTGCATCCTTTTCTTCAGCTCCTTAATCGTGGTTATCTCCGTCTCACGTCCGCCGGGCCGGGACAGACAGCGCGGATATCTGCTGATGAGCCGGCCGGATCACAGCGCGATGTAATAATGCAGGATCGGCTGGACCAGTTTCCGCTCCTCGGGCATCGGATCATTGACCACCTCAGTCGTGGCGTCGTCGTTGAAGAACATGGTTTCCCGGTTTTCCGGGGTGTATTCGGGCCATTCCACGCCGTTCCAGGCCGGATCTCCGGTCGCGGCAAAACGGGTCCAGGCTCCGCACATCTGATCCGCCAGTTCGGGCACGACTTTTCCGGAGAACTGTTCATCCTCCAGATTGTGGAACACGTAGGCCAGCTCGCTGGCATGGCAGGCCCCGATCCAGTCAAACATCGTGTTCTCCTTGCGGAAGATGTACATATAGGTCTTTCCCGTTCCGCCGGCCTTCGCGTGGTTCCAGGCGACCTGGATGGCGGGGGAGCGGAAGCCGTATTCATTGAACAGGGCGGTCCACCGCCAGATATCCGGCTCACGGGCGTAAAGCTGCAGGAACTGATCCAGCCCTGCTTTTTCCTCCGGCGTACACATGCTGAACACGCGGCTCAGCTTTTTCCCTGTCAGGGCGGAGGCGTAAATGAACATTTTGACCGCGGTCATCGTTTCCAGCGCTTCCCCGTGCAACTTCGAAAGGGCCGGGTCGAGTACCGCGTCGACAAAATAGCGGTTTTCATCCGCGGTGGTACCGATGATGAGGTCGACGTCCTTTCCGGCGCCGTCCAGGATCGCCTGATAGGGATCGGCGGGAATGATGCTGTCCTCTCCGCGCAGCGGCAGCACGGTCATCGCGCCGATGGCCTGGCCGTTGCTGTCGTCCGTATAGATCTCATACAGCTGCTCCTCCGGAATGGCCATCAGATCATCCACGGAGGCCGCGCCGGCCTTTTCCAGCAGCCTGTCCGCCACGCCGATCTCGGCATAGCGTTCGTGCGTCATGGTGAAGTTGACGGATCCGCTCTGCGCGATCGCCCGGCGGAATAAACCTTCCGTTCCTTTGGCCACGAGCAGTTCCGTCACCGAGCCGCCGCCGGCGGATTCGCCGAAAACGGTCACATTCGAAGGATCCCCGCCAAAGGCGGCGATGTTCTGCTGCACCCATTTCAACGCCTGGATCTGGTCCAGAAGGCCGTTGTAAGCGGATGTGCTGAACGCTTCACCCCCCGGTATGCCTGAAAAATCGATGAATCCCATGGGCCCGACGCGATAGTTGCAGCTGACCAGCAGGATATCCGGATGCTCCGCGATCAGGAAGCGGCCGTCATAGAGCGGATCCGCCGAGCCGCCGTAGGAATACGCGCCGCCGTGGATCCAGAACATGACAGGTTTGTTTGCTCTTTCAAGATCAGCGGTCCAGATATTCAGCGTCAGGCAGTCTTCGCTGATGCCTTCGGGATTCAGGCTGGCCTGCTCCGAGTCGGACCTGATCTGAAAGGCGGATTTGCCGAAACGGGTCGCGTCAAAAACTTCGTCGCTGGCTTCGACCGGCTGCGGCGCTTTCCAGCGCAGTTCCCCCACCGGGGGCTTCGCGTAGGGGATCCCCTTGAAAGAAGTGACCCCGTTTTCCGTGCTGCCTGTGAAAATGCCGTTATAGCACTTCACGGCAGGAGCGGCCTCCCCGGCGGAAACGTACGGAACGGGCGCCGCGCAAAGCATGACCGTGATGACCGCCAGGGCTCCGGAAAGCCATTTTTTGATTCCTCGCATCATGCAAACATATCTCCTTATGCCCCCGACGCTTTTCGCGGCGGCCGACCGTTATGGCAGAATATGGATCCTTTTTCAGACGGAAGCATTATAGCAGATTGCGCGGACTGTGTCTACAGGAACGGCCTTCCCGGCGGCGCGCCCGCCGTTTTTATTTGACAGAAGACATCCGGATATTTATAATATAATTACTGAAAATATGTTTGTTCACAGCGGCTGTCCTTTGATGAAGCATCCGGTCGACCTGTTCCGGACAGGTCAACGGGCAGAAAGAAAATCGGACAGATCTGCCGCGCAATGATCGGAAAGGGGACCCGGCTATGGAAAAGTTGGGCGCTGTCGCGTTGTCTTCGGATATCTTTGAAAAAGCGAATATCGGGCTGTGGGCGTTTGAACTGGACGAGGGCTGCGAGCCGAGAATGTACGCGGACGATACCATGCTGGGGCTGATCGGCCTGGATCACCGGGTTTCGCCGGAAGAAACCTACCATGCCTGGTACGATCATATTGACAGCAATTCCTACGGCCTTGTTTCCGACGCCGTGGAAAAGATGACGGCGGGTGAGCACGCGGAAGTGCAGTATCCGTGGCATCATCCGGGCGGGGAAACATGGATCGTGCGCTGCGGCGGCGTCAGAAATTTCGAATATAAGGCCGGGATCCGGATCGAAGGAACGCATCAGAACGTCACTGATATCATCCATTTTGACGTGCGGGACTTTTACAACAATATTGCCAGAAGAGACAGGGAGATCATCGGGATCCTGGCTTCCGAATATTCATCCGTTTATTATATCGATCTGACGACGGACGAGCTGAATCCGTATACGATGAACGAGGAAACCGAGACGACCTTCGGCTCCGTGTTCAGGAGCGGCATCACCTATTCCGAGGCATACAAGCTGTATGTGGACAAGCTGATCTATGACGCCGACAAACAGATGATGCTCAAAGCCGGCTCCGTCGGCAACATCAAGAAGGAGCTTGCCAATAAGAAAACGTTCCTGACGCAGTACCGCTCCGCGGACAACAAATATTCCGAAATGAAATTCGTCAAGGTCGGCGGCGATAACGACGAGCCGGTCGCCGTGGCGCTCGGCTTCGCGGAGAAGGACGAGGAGATCCGGCGCGAGCAGCAGATCGCCGAGGAACGCCGCCGGAATACGGATATCATCGAGATCCTGGCGTCCGAATATTCTTCCGTTTATTATATCGATCTGACGACGGACGAACTGAATCCGTATACGATGAACGAGGCGACGGAGACGGAGTTCGGCAAGATCTTCCGCAGCGGCATCCGGTACAGCGACGCGTACCGCCTGTATGTGAATACGCTGATCCACAGCGAAGACAAACAGATGATGCTGAAAGCCGGCTCCATCGGCAATATCATGAAGGAACTCCGGAATAAGAAGACCTTCCTGACGACCTACCGGAACGCGGAAGGCCATTATTCCGAAATGAAATTTGTCAAGGTCGGCAACGAGGAAGGCGTCCCGAAGGCGGTGGCGCTCGGCTTTGCCGACAAGGACGAGGAACTTCGCGCCAAAGAGGAAGAATCCAAGATCATGCAGCGGAACATCGATATTATCGAGATCCTGGCTTCCGAATATTCGTCTGTTTACTACATCGATCTGATGACGGACGAGCTTGACCCGTATACGATGAACGAGGCGACTGAAACGGAGTTCGGCAGGATCTTCCGCAGCGGCATCAAATACAGCGACGCTTACAAAATGTACGTGGATACGCTGGTGCATCCGAACGATAAGGAAAGAATGCTGAAGGCCGGCTCTGTCTACAACATTCTGAAGGAACTCGGAGACAAGAAGACCTTCATTACCCGGTACATGGACAATGAAGAGAACTATTCCGAAATGAAATTCGTCAAGGTCGGCGATGGGGATAATCCGGAGGCGGTGGCGCTCGGCTTTGCCAACAGAAACAAGGAGATCCGCGCCGAGATGGAAAGAAAGGCGGCGGACGCCCGCGACCGCGCCGTTATTTACGGCCTGTCCGACGACTTCGGCTGCGTGGTCTATGTCGGATTGGACGACAAGAGCGAGGTCCACTACCGTTTTGATCCTTTGTTTACCGAGCACATTCCCCAGTGGTCGGTAATCAACAATTTCAGAGATCGTCTGGACGTGCTGATCGAAACGATCGTGCATCCGGATGACCGGCAGATGTTCTATGAAGCGACCAAGGAGGAAACCGTTCGTGAGAACGTGAACCGGGACGGCGTTTATTTCGTCAACTTCAGAACGCTCATCGACGGAGAGATCACCTATTATCAGGCAAAATTCGTGAAGGACGAGACTTCGGAGGACCACGTGATCGCCGGATTCCACAACGTTGACGAAACGACCAGGCGCGAGATGGACGCGCTGGATAAGGCGGAGATCGCCAGCCGGGCCAAGTCATCGTTCCTGTTTAATATGTCCCACGATATCCGGACGCCCATGAACGCCATTACCGGCTTCACCACGATGGCCAAGAAGCATCTGGACGATAAGGAGAGGATCGGGGATTATCTGAACAAGATCGAAACGGCGGGCACGCAGCTGCTTGCGCTGATCAATCAGGTCCTGGAGATGTCCCGCATCGAATCCGGCAAGATCGTTCTGTCCGAGCAGAAAGCGGACGTTCTGGACCGGGCCGCCATCGCGCGCACGATCTACAGCGAACAGGCGGCGGCGAACGGCATCCGGTTCACGGTGACGGCGAAAAACATCCGGCACAGCAGGGTCATCACCGACGCGGACAGAATGAAGCAGATCACGACCAACATCATCGGAAACGCGCTCAAATATACGCCGGAAGGCGGCGCCGTCGACTACTTCATTGAGGAGAAGGCCTGCGACAGGCCGGGATACGGGAATTATGTGTTTACCGTCCGCGATACCGGCATCGGAATGAGCCAGGAATTCCTGAATCATATATTCGATGAGTTTTCACGGGAGAACAGTTCGACCGTAAGCAAAATCCAGGGCACCGGGCTTGGCATGTCCATTGTCAAGCAGCTGACGGATCTGCTGGGCGGCACGATCGATATCCGGTCCGAAAAGGGACGCGGCACGACGATCACCGTCTGTGTGCCGATGAAGTGGGATACGGAAAACGACGCGGCGGCGGAAAGGGCCGGCGCTGAAAATCATGTGAAACTGGACGGGATGAAGATCCTGCTCGTGGATGATAACGAGATGAACCGGGAGATCGCCGAGGAGATCCTGTCTGAAAACGGCATGACCGTTGAAACCGCCGAAGACGGAGACATTGCCGTTGACAAGGTACGGAACGCGGCTCCCGGACAGTACGATCTGATCCTGATGGACGTTCAGATGCCGAGGATGAACGGATATGAAGCGACGAAGGCGATCAGAGCGCTGGAAGATCCCGAAAAAGCTTTGATTCCGATCATCGCCATGACGGCCAATGCCTTTGAAGAAGACCGGCAGAATGCCATTGCCGCCGGGATGAATGAGCATCTCGCAAAGCCGATCGATATTGTGAAGCTGCTGAATACGCTGTCCGGGATCCTGAACTGACGGTTCATCCGTCCGGCCGGAACGGCCTGATCATCCCGCGGCCCCATCAGTCTGAAACCGTCTGAAGACGGTCATAAAAAGAAGCCTTCCGGACTGTTTCCGGAAGGCTTCTTCTGTCTGCCGACAGATCAATGATTATCTCTCATATCAGGCCTCTGATCCAATTCCAGAGGTTTCCCCACGCTGCGCCACCGTTATTCCGTTCCGTGATGTAAATGTTTTCAAACCACATATTCAATATCCTCCTTTCGTTTGCAGCACCGTATCAGGATTTCCGCGATCATTCAGATCAATAGTTCATATTGCTCATTCATGATCATTCCCCGGGTGAATATCTGAGATCCGCTTCAGTCCGTTCTCTGTCATCTCTGATGACGAAGCCGGTCTTCAGGGCCCGCTTCTTCATCGCGGACATTTATTTATACGAATCCCCTTCCGGACGGGCTAATAAAAAAATGACCGTTTTTTACTTTTTTGCACAAAATGTGTCCTTGTGTTTTGCGCACAAAAACCGGAGCCGTCCGGGACGCCATGTCTGCATAGCTTGACGCATGGAGAGCATTTAAAGTAAAATGAACATATATTCCGGATGTTGAGTATCATAATCAATTCAGAGAAAATGCTTTTTTATTTAAGAGGTGCCTGATAAATGATTCAGACAGGCAATCTGGCGCTGTATGAGGGTAAACCGTTCGGGAATATCATGATGAGGTCTGACTATCAGGAAATAACAGGACTTGGCTTTGAACCCGGAGACAGTGTAAATGTGCTTTTCAACAATGGAACAGCTTTTGAGGATATTCCTTTTCTGTGCGGATGTATGTTGCCGGAGGGCGCGATATGCCTGAACGCGTACCCTGGGTTTGACTGGATCCGGATTGAAAAACGCTTTGGACGTGTCTGGGAACCGTGCCGCATGACAGGAGCAAAGACCGCCAGAGTTTTTTTGAACGAACATGGAAAATATAAGGTCCTTCAGGATGTTTTTTGTACGGATTTTGACATTTCAGCGGAACGGTATCCGAGCGATGAAGTCTTTACGAATTACCGTTCTCTTTGCGGAGGAAGAATCCGGAAGGGAATTGTATACCGTTCAACGGCTTCCTTCGACCCGATCAATAACAACGATGCTTTTTTCATCAGGCAAAGACATCTGGATCGGCTTCTGGAACGGGATGGAATCCAATTTGTGCTGAATATGACCTGTGAACAGAAAATGGCGGAAGAAATCTTCTCCTCCGGAAAATATGACGGGTTTTATATCAATAAACTCCACAAGGAAGGGAATGTGCTTTCAATGCAGTTTCCAATCGATTTCCTTGGAAGCGGATTCCGGAATATGCTTGCCGCGGCGCTGCGGCTCATGATTGCCAATACGGGACCGTATCTGATCCAATGCAGGGCAGGTCTGGACAGAACGGGATTCCTGTGCTGCATCCTTGAAGCCCTGACGGGGGCGGATAAAAGAGAAATCACAGACGACTATATGCTGTCTTTCGAATGCCTTGTGAGACTGAACCGGGATCAGGACCGTGAAAAGTATGAGCTGCTGAGCATATGTCAAGTGGAACGGATCCTGGAAATCCTGACACGCGGTGAAAGTGTTCCACGGAGTTTTTCAACGATCCTTTCTTCCGGACCGGAGGTCCTCAGAGAAAATGACCGGGATACGTTGTACTCCACAGACAATCTTACAGCCTCGGCCGGGAAGTATCTCCTGGAATGCGGAATGACGCCGGAGGAAATCAGTGAGCTGAAGCGGATCCTGGAAACACCTTACCTTCGCTGAAATACACTTCTTTTCAGAAAGGAGCAGGACGATGGATAAGAATGAGATCCTGCAGAGATGCAGGAAGTATAATGATTCCAATGATATCCTTTATTATCTGGTTGGAAAAAGGGAATATGATGTATATGCCGTTGTCTCTGCACCGTGCAATTACCTTTATCAGAATGATAAGGATCAATTCTTCGGATCGTGTATTTATATGAGCGAGAATAATCTGAACGAAGATATGTGTTCCTGGTTCCCGTACAGAAAAGACATACTCGGCATACCGATGAGAAAAGTATGTGAAAGATCGGAAGATGGGAAAAAGTACTCACTGGATAACAGTCAGATCAGAGAACTGCCGTTTCTGCACAGGATCGATACGGAACCCCGCTTCGAATCTGTATTGATCCCCGGATATACCTGCTATGAGTGTGCGGATGTGATTGATATCATTGAACCGCGAATGGCTCTGCGGGAACTGTATGACCGGAATGTTGATTTCCGGCTGCTTGTCGATGAACTGAAGGTGTTTTTTGATGTGCAGCCCGAACAGATGGGCCTGACCGGCTCCGCTGCGCTGAATAATCCGGCTCCCGGTGACTATGATATTGTATTCTACGGAAACAGGGATGAACTCAGAAGGATCGACAGCGTGATCACGGCGCTTAACAAACAACGATGCGCGGCGAAGGTTTTCGGTCTGTCGCTGCCGTTCAGATTTGTGATTGGCGAACATACAGTGGATGTGATGTCAGTGGACAATACACTTGCACTTCCGCACCTGCATGAAGCCGGGCTGATCCGGAAAAATGTCCCGTTCAGTTGCCGCGTGACAGACGACAGCTTTACTTTCCAGGCAGAACCGATGTTGACAGTTGACAGCAATGAATTTTCCCGCGTGCTTATCATTGAGACATTTTTTCATGCCGCGATCCGCAAAGGGGATATTGTTGAAGGTAAGGGGGACCTTGTACTGTGGGAGCATGACGGAAAAGAAGAATATGTCATGCTGTTGAAGGAGCCTTTCCGGCAGCTGAAAGATTTCAGCCGATATTTCAACCGGGATGATCAATGAACTGCTGACTGACGGTTTTTATGGACAGCAACGAATAAAGGGAAAACGGCATTTATGAAAATGATAATGGATCGTACCTACCGAAACGCTTACACAACAGCATTCCTGCTCAGATGCTCAAGCATGATGACCGGCTTCATTGACGGTGTGTTTACGAGTACTTTTCTCGGCGCGGAGGCGATGACAGCGTATGGGATCTCGTCACCGTATTTCATGCTGAACAATCTGCTGAGCTATACCATGATCACCGGATGTCAGGTCCTGTGCACTTCGAAGATCGGAAAGAACCGCACAGACGAAGCCGGACATGTTTTTTCCACGGCACTGTGGATATTGCTTGCTTTGTCGGTTTTACTCGGAACGGCAGGCGTCCTGTTTGCAGAACCGTTCGCGGGTTTTCTGGGAGCCAGAGGCGAAGCGACACATCTGGCACCGCTTGCAGCCGGATATTTGCGCTATCTGTTCATTGGCGGCATTTTCCATAACTTTTCTTCTGTTGCCTCCGGTGTATTACAGATGGATGGCGGAGCAAAAATCGTACGCGTGGCCGGGATCACGGTCTGCGTGGCGGATATTGTGGGAGATCTTCTGAATGTATTTGTATTCAGAGGCGGCCTGGCCGGAATGGGATTGGCGACCATGCTCAGTTATGTATGCTATGTGATTGTGTTGATTCCCTATTTCTTCAGGAGAAAGAAACTCTTTTCCCTGAGTTGCAAACAGATCCGATTTCAATATGTGCCGGAGCTGCTGCATCAGGGCTTTTCGCAGACGGTGTACGGGATCGCGTCTTTCCTGGGAAATACGGCTATCAACCGGCTTATTATTGCAAAAGCGGGTCTGGACGCTATGCTTGGGATGACTGTGTTCAAGAATCTTGCTTTGTTTGTGAATCCGTTCTGTGTAGCGGTCGGGGATGCCGTACTGATCCTGATGGGACTCAGGATCGGCGATGGTGACAGAGATGGGATCGACAGGATCCTGCGGGAAGTCCGGAGAAGTATTCTGTGGATCGTGGCGTTAGGGCTGCTTGTCATTCTGTTCTCACGCCCGCTTGCACAGTTGTACACCGCGGATGATGCGGAGACAACGATACGGTGCGTATGTACCGCAGTGACCGCTCTTGGGATCCAGCTTCCCTTTACCGCGCTTTTCCTCGCGGCATTGAAAGGAATGCAGGCTTTCCGGAGATCCGCGGCTTGCTCAGTCATGAATCTGGCGAAAGCATGCTTGTTCCCTTGCGGTCTTTTATTGATCTTCGCGCGAGACAATGCGGCGGCGACATTTGGCGCGCTCGCGGGCGCGGAGATCCTGGCAGCGGTCTTGACGGCAATCCTGTTTCTGAAGGAAAAAAGAAAAAGTCCGCTGCTGGCGATCCCGGAAGAAAATATCATCAGCGCGGATATTTCCACGGATGCCGGCGCGGTTGAATTTTCCGAACTGGCATCGGCATTCTGTAAGAGAAAAGGGTTGAATTCAAGATTACGATATTTTGTTCCTCTTTGTGTTGAGGAATTATCCATATGTCTGATCGGTCAGGGGATGGAAAACAAAGTAAAAGACCCTTCAGTTCATGTGAGGATCCTGCTGTGTGACCAAAGCCTTACAATGAGTTTCAGAGACAACAGTCCGCGCTGTGATCTGCTGAAAAGGGCTGAGGAATGGTCCTTGCATGATGACCGGCCGGAACGGTTTATCGGGACAAGGATGGCCCTGAAGCTGGCTGACGGATTCCGGTATATTCCGCTCATGGATCAGAATAACACGATGATCACTTTTAATCTTTCCAAAGGAGAAACCGCATGAATATGGACGGACACGAAGTTGGACGGAAGCTGAACGTTGGTTCCCGATATATACTGAGGAACGAGTATAACGGGGTCACTGTCTACAACCGTGAAGAGAATATGCACCGTTTTTATGAAGGTATATTTATTGAAGAACTCAAGGAAACGTTCAGCCGGGAAGGAACTGACGCTGTACAGACCTTTATGTCGGAAAATGCGGACCGAATGACAAGAAATGTACAGTCTGACAATCCTTTTTTTATCGGCTGGCTGCTTTCCGGAAGCTGCAATCTGGACTGTATCTATTGTTTTGCGGAGGATAAGATGCACCGCGGCAAAGTTGCGCCTGCACATCCGGAAGCCTTCTGTGATGAAATAGAAACAGCGGAGACTATTCTGAAACTGAATCCGATATCTGTCGGGCTGACAGGGGGAGAACCCACACTGAACCCCAAACTGGAGGAGATCCTTCGTTTCCTGCGGGGCAAAGCAGCTACAATACTTGATACGAATGGAACAACGCCCCAATTACAGAAACTGATTCCCCTGCTGAAGGAAAACCACACAACGGTCCGTCTGACGGTGGATATTCTGGATGATGAAATACTGCACCTGGTACGGCCTGAATACCATGTGACCGGATGCAATCATAATGCCGGCACCTTTTCTCAGACACAGATCCTGAAAAAGAACATCCGGTCGATTGTGGAAGCCGGAATCCCACTGGTCATTCATACGGTGCTGACCCGTTACAACATCGGGAAACTGGAAAAAACTGCCGAGATGCTGATCCGCCTTGGTGTCAAACGGTGGCATTTTTATCCTGTGAATTATTCGGAAAAATGCAGTACGATGTTTGACACTATCCGGGTCAGCCGGCAGGAAGCTTGCGATTATACCGATTTGTTGAGAGAAAAATACGGCCGCGATCTGACAATCACCTGCCCCCGTAACGATATCGGATTTCGGGAGCGCCTGATCCTGATGGTCGATTGCCATGGCAGGTTCCTGGTGGATACTGTATATCACGGTTCTGTTTTCATTGGCAGGGACCCGTGTCACCCTGAAAAGGAAGAAATCCTGTCAATGATGAACTTTGATGGCCATAAAGAAGCATATGTCGCCAATTTCTGGTGACAGGCCTGTGCGGTCATGAGCTGCTTTTACACGGTTTATTTGCGTGTGTTATTGCCGCGTATGATATAAATCATCATATAATATGATGCAGTTGACAGATTCTCCATATTCCTACGGACAGTGTTCCCCTGAGCCCAAAGCCAAAAAGTATACCGGCGTCCCGAAGGACGCCGGTTTTTATATTACACGCAGATGAAGAATGAAGGATGGGATCAGAAGAACCAACTAATGATGGGAAGGATGGTCCTGGCAACGCTTGTGGCCACGGGAGTTTATCCGGTGTTTCATTCCTGAAGGGACTGATATTGGTCAGTATTCCCAACAGGATATTACCCTTATGATGAACCATATTAATTCGTACAGCAGGGAAAGTCTGGGTGGCAAATGTCCGTTTTTTGCTGCCCCGGAATTTACTTCTGCAAACCGGAACTTCGCTTTGCAAGTGACCCCGTTTTTACTTTTGCCTTCCGGAAAGCACAGGTAATGGGAGCAACCTGACGCATACTGCATATTGTATCCAGCCCGGGAGTCTTGAAAAGAAATGCTTTTTGCCTTATACTGGTTCCAGCGAACAGTACCCGTGTTCATGTGAAGTAACACATGCAAACCTGCAGTATACGGAGGCATCCGTCGAAAAAAACATCAGAAGCATCACGCCGGTCCCCCGGGACCGTGATCTGTGATGAACCTGCCGGACAGGAGGCATTATGGCAGAACATCAGAACAGTGAGTACGCGGTGGAACTCATAGACATCTCGAAAAAATACGGCGACTACTACGCCAACAAAGACGTGACCGTCCGCCTGCGCAAAGGCGAGATCCACGCGCTGCTCGGAGAAAACGGAGCAGGCAAAAGCACGCTGATGAACATCCTTTTCGGACTCGTGAAGCCTGATACAGGGGTCATCAAAGTAAACGGGGAAGCCGTGGAGATCAAAAATCCGAACGACGCGACGGAATACGGCATCGGCATGGTCCACCAGCATTTCCGTCAGGTGGAATCCTTCACCGTACTCCAGAACATCGTGCTTGGCATGGAGGACAAAGGCCGCTTCGGCAGGCTCGATATGACGAAGGCGCGTGAGAAAGTACTGGCGCTGAGCGAAAAATATCATTTCGACATTGACCCGGACGCGAAAATATCCGATATCACCGTCGGCATGCAGCAGAGAGTCGAGATTCTCAAGATGCTGTACCGGGAGAACGATATCCTCATCTTCGATGAGCCGACCGCGGTGCTCACTCCGTCCGAGATCGACGAACTTCTGAAGCTCATGAAAGACCTCGCGGGCAACGGAAAATCGCTGCTCTTTATTACGCATAAGCTGAATGAGATCCGCGCGGTCGCGGATCGCTGCAGCGTGCTCAGGAAAGGCCAGTACATCGACACCTTCAGCGTCGCGTCGGTCACCGAAGAGGAAATGTCCGAAAAAATGGTGGGCCGCAAAGTCAGGCTTGTGCTTGATAAAGCGCCCGCGAAGCCCGGCAGGAACATTCTTTCTGTCAAAGGACTGACCGTCGCGTCAGCGAAATCCGCGAAGGACGCGGTCAGAAACGTTTCCTTCAACGTCCGTTCGGGAGAGATCGTCTGCATCGCGGGGATCGACGGGAACGGACAGAGCGAGCTCGTATACGGACTGACGGGGCTTATGCCTGTCAAATCAGGAAAGATCGAGCTCTGCGGAACGGACATCACGGATCTTTCCGTAAGAGAAAGGACCGGCGCGGGGATCGGGCATGTTCCCGAGGACAGACTGAAGCACGGACTGGTGAGCGAGAGCACGCTGGAGGAAAACATGATCCTTCAGGAATACTGCGGGCCGAAATTCCAGAAGAGAGGGATCATCAATTATCATAAGGCAAGGAAATATACGGAAGAGAAAATCACCGAATATGACATAAGAACGAGCCGCGGCGCGGACTCGATTGCAGGAGGACTGTCCGGCGGAAATCAGCAGAAGATCGTCATTGCCAGAGAGCTTTCGCGAAATCCGCAGCTGTTCATCGCGTCGCAGCCGATCAGAGGGCTCGACGTGGGAGCGATCGAATCGATCCACAGCAAGCTCCTCGAGGCGAGGGACGGAGGACGGGCGGTGCTTCTGGTTTCTTTTGAGCTCAGTGAAGTGATGGGTCTGAGCGACAGGATCCTGGTCATGTTTGAAGGGGAGATCGTTGCCGAACTCGATCCGAAAAACACGACGCAGCAGGAGCTCGGACTTTATATGTCCGGGGCAAGACGCATGGACCTTCACGCGGGAAAGGGGGAAGAATGATGAAGAACAGCAGATCCGAAAGATGGATCAGGATCCTTCCTTCGCTGATTTCCGTGCTGATCGGACTTCTGCTCGGATGGTATCTTCTGTTCATCACCAAACCGCTTGATTCCTTCGGCGGTCTCGGCATCATCCTTACCGGCGGGTTTACCGACGGGCTGCAGGGAGCCCTGCTGTGGCTGTACACGGCAACGCCGATCATCCTTACGGGAATGTCGGTGGCGTTTTCGATCAAAACGGGACTTTTCAACATCGGCGCCTCCGGACAGTTCACGGCGGGCGCGTGCGCGGCGGTGATCACTTCATGCTGCCTGCCCGCGGCTTTTCCGCCGTTTCTGAACACCCTGCTTGCCATGATCGCGGGCGTGGCGGCAGGCGCGCTGTGCGGAGCCGTCACAGGCGCGATGAAAGCCCGGTTCAAAGTGAGCGAAGTCATCTCGGGCATTATGTTCAACTACATCGTTATGCTTCTCTCCAATCTGCTGATCAAAAAATTCGCGTACAATTCCAGCTTCAACAGAAGCGCGGATATTCCGTCATCGGCAGCCCTTCCCGGCAACATCATCTTCCCGATTGCGGTCGTCACCGTGCTGATCATGAAATTCATCCTGGACAAAACGACGCTCGGATATGAGCTGAAGACGATCGGAAAGAACCGCAACGCCGGAATCTATGCCGGGATCAACGACAGGAAGAGCATCCTGCTCGCCATGGCAATTGCCGGAGCGCTTGCGGGGCTGGGCGGGACCCTGATGTATATGAGCAGCTACGGTGATCATATTGAAGTGGTTGAAACGGTCATGCAGCAGGGCTTTGACGGGATCTCGGTCGCGCTTCTCGGCATGAGCAGCCCGGCAGGCGTGATCATCGCCGGACTTTTCATTGCCCATATCACCGTCGGAGGCAATTATCTTCAGCTGTACAGCTATACGCCCGATGTGGTCAATATGATCGTTGCGATCATCGTATACTGCGGAGCGCTGGTCATTCCGATCAGAGTCCTGATCGGCAACGCGATCAAGAGCCGTGAAGTAAGGAAAGAAAAACAGGCCGAGATCGACCGGATCCGCGGAAAGGAGGCGGAAGCATGAATACATTCTATTTCATCATGCAGCAGACGATGTTCTTCGCCGTTCCGCTTCTTCTGGTCGGTCTGGGAGCGATGTACTCCGAACGCAGCGGCGTCAGCAACATCGCGCTTGAAGGAATCATGATCATCGGCGCTTTCGCCGGCGTGCTTTCGATCAACGCGCTGCAGGGCGTGCTTTCAGGGCAGCTTCTGTTCATCGCGGCGATCGCGGTCGCGGCGATCGCGGGTCTCGGATATTCAAGCCTTCATGCCTGGTCGGCGATCAGCCTTCACGCGGACCAGACGATCAGCGGCACGGCGCTCAACCTGTTCGCGCCGGCTTTCTGCATCTTCCTCGCGCGGGGAATGAGCGGCGCGAAGCAGGTCAGATTTGTCGATCAGTTTTTCATCGGCAAGGTCCCGCTGCTCGGCGACATCCCGATCATCGGACCGGCGTTTTTCAGCAACTGCTATCTCTCGACCTTCATCGGTCTGGTCCTTCTGATCGTGCTCACATACATCATTGAAAAAACTCCGTTCGGACTCAGACTCTGCGCCTGCGGAGAAAATCCGGATTCGGCGGCGGGCGTCGGAATATCCGTTTCGCGCATGAGATACAAAGGCGTGGCTGTTTCGGGACTTCTCGGCGGAGCGGGCGGACTCATCTTCGTCGTGCCGACGTCAACAAGCTTCGCGTCAAACGTATCCGGTTACGGATTCCTCGCGCTGGCGGTCGTCATTCTCGGCCAATGGAAACCGCTGGGCATCCTGACGGCGGCATTCTTCTTCGGCGTCCTGAAAGCGTTTTCAAGCTCCTACTCCGGGATCCCGTTCCTCGCGGATCTGAACATTCCTGCCGAAGTATACAAAATGATCCCGTATATCCTTACGGTGATCGTGCTTGCAATCTCCGCGAAAAAAAGCAGAGCCCCGAAGGCTGTCGGCAAACCGTATGACGACGGAAAAGGCTTTGTGGAAAATATCCGGAATAACCGGGGCGGCAGGGCGAGGGTCGTCATCGCACTTACGTCATTCCTCATTCTGAGCGTCGCGCTCGCGTTTTACATGGGGACGAAAGAGGATGAAAAAGGCGTTTCAGGCGGATACGGCGCGGAAGTGGCACTCTGCCTGGACTCAACCGGCAGTATCGACGACAAGAGCTTCCATCAGAACGAGTGGGAAGGTCTGGTCGATTTTTCAAACCGCTACGGCCTCACAAGAAAATACTACACCCCGCAGACCGGATCTTACGTCGATCTGACAAAGGCGCTGTGGCTTGCGGTCAAGGGAAACGCCAGGATCGTGGTCGCCGCGGCCAACAACTATGAGAATGCCATGTATGCCGTACAGGATGAATATCCGGATGTATCCTTCATCCTGGTCGATTCCGTTCCGAAATCGCTGGACGGAAGCGACGAAAAGATCAGCGATAATGTGCTCTGCATCACCTGCGCCGAACAGGAGGCCGGCTTCCTTGCAGGCTACGCGGCCGTCAGGGACGGCTACAGGAACCTCGGCTTCGTGGGCGGGGTCGCGGTCCCGGCAGTCATACGCTACGGTTACGGATTTTTATACGGGGCTGATTACGCGGCGAAAGAGCTCGGGCTGGAAAAGGGAGACGTAAACATCCGGTACAACTACGCGGGAACGTTTGAAGCAAGCCCCGAGGTCCTCTCGCTCGCTTCCTCCTGGTATCAGAGCGGCACGGAAGTGATCTTTGCCTGCGGCGGAATGCTGGGCAACTCGGTCATGAAAGCGGCGGAGACCTACGGGGCGGCTGTGATCGGAGTGGACAGCGACCAGTCGTCCGAATCGGCGACAGTGATCACCTCCGCGCTCAAGAACATCGGCGAAGGCATCAGCAGCATCCTTTCCCAGGGCATGGAAGGGGAGCCGGTCCCGGGCGGCCAGAAGCTGACTATCGGCGCGGAGAACGGAGCTGTCGGTCTTCCGATGGAGACATCCAGATTCCGCACGTTTGATCAGGAACAGTACGACAGGATCTACGAGACGCTCGCGTCCGGCAGTGTCCGTGTTCCGGACGACACGGATGCCGGCGTCAGCGACCTCCCGTTTGAGACCGTCACAGTCAAAGAGATCAAATAAAAAAGGCCGTTATCCTTGAGGAGGATCTGTATGCGCAAAACCTGTCCGTCTTTTCTCCGCGCTTTCTCCGCCGTTCTTCTGACAGTCCTGCTTGTGACAGGATGCGTCCCGTCCTCGTTCGCGGACGAACCGCTTTCCGTCACCTTTGACGCGCTGGAAGATCCGGAGTTCGGCGCGGTCTCTCTGGGATGCAGCATCGAGGGATTCCTGCAGGCGGGTTTCGCCGTCGGCGACAGCTGCGACGTGATCCTCAGCAACGGTTTCCGGATGGAGAATGTGCCGGTATATGACGGCTATTATACGCTGACGGGAGGGGCCCTGATCTGTCTGTATCCCGGATATGAGCATCCGGCTTACACGTTCTCCTCCACCGGGGATCTGTGGAAGCATGCCGGCGCGCAGGCCGGAGATACCGTCACGGTCACCCTGAAGGAACCGGGAAAATACGCTGTGATCCAGAATACCATGTCCGCGACGTACAGCAATGACCGGAACGACTTTTCCTCCGATACCGTATTTTCCAATTTCCGGGAACTTTCCGGCGGCAAACTCCGGCCGGGCATGTTCTTCCGCGGCGCGAGCCCCGTTGACGACCGGAATCTTCGCGCCGCCTGTACAGACGGACGCGTCCGGGAAAACGGGATCGGATTCATTATCGATCTCGCGGATACGGAAGAAAAAGCCGTTTCCTATTCCTGCTTTCCCGGTTCCGCGTTTGAGGAGCTGATGTCCGCCGGCCAGGTTGTATGCCTGGGCCTCAACAGTAATTACCGGAGTCCGGATTTCGCGAAAAAACTGGCGGGCGGTCTGCGCGCGATGATGAGCCAGGACCGGCCGGTCTACATTCACTGTACGGAAGGGAAGGACCGCACAGGCTTCGTTTGCATTCTGCTGGAAGCGCTGGCCGGAGCAGACTATGAAGAAATTCTCAACGATTATATGATCACTTATGACAATTATTACGGCATCACCGAAACCGCTGCCCCGGATAAATATGCCGCCACCGTGCGGATCCGTTTCCGGGATATGCTGGACTGGCTGGCAGGAGTTCCGGAAGGCGCCGATCTTTCCGGGCAGACATTTGAAAAGCCGGCAGCAGATTATCTGATCCGTGCCGGCATGACTGAAACAGAGATCGCGTCCCTGACCCGGTATCTCACACAGCAGCGGTAACCGGCCCCGCCGGGCGCGGGTCCCGTCGCGCGAAGCCCTTTTCTGTGACGGCTGAACGTTTGTTCTGCCGTTTTTTTGCACTTTTTTTTTTTTTTTTTTGTGGTATACTTTTTCCAAATAAGACCATTTTCAGGGTGATAGACATGACCTATTCCTGTTTGTTTACGCAATTGAACTTTATTCCGGATCCATTGATGTTCTCTTCCGTCAGCGATCTGTATCAGTATCTGCTCCGGTTCAAAGAGGATCCGGATGTTTCGATCACGATCTCGAAGATTCCCGACGGCGGCGATCCCGTGATCGTTTATACCGGCACCGTAGGTCATTTTCTGACCCGGTAAGTCTCTCTTTCCTTTTTACAATCTGATCCCCCGTAAAAAAAAGTCTTCCGGATCTGCCTCCGGAGGACTTTGTTCGTCTGTTCTTCCTGACCGCTCGTTTCAAATCCCTGTCCGTTCTTTTCCGCATCTTTCGCAGATCATCCGTCCGCTCTTATCCGGAGCCATGTTCTCCTGACGCCTGTCGCAGTACTGACCGCATCCGGCACACAGGACATAGTTCTTTTCAAAACAGGATCTGCAGACCCTGGTGCGGATCCGGATACCGCTGCCTGTATGACGGACGCATACCGTTCCGGTTTCAGCCGCGTTTTTTCCGCAGTCAGCGCAGTACAGGCGCGGCTGAACAGCCGGACCGATCCATCCCTGTCGCTCGCCGGGACGGCTGGGATCTTTTTTCATCAGTATCACCGATTCTTTAAAAAAATAGAAGATTTTCCCGACAAAAAACCGTTTTGATTATACAATAGGTGACGTCAGAAAGGAAACAGGTAATAATTGGCTGCCGCATGCGGGCCGGCGCTTTGCCCGGATGAACGGTTCGCGCTGAAAAACCGCGCGGGGATGATCAATATGCGGATGTCCGGCTGCATCGGTGTTTGCTGTGAAGGACGGCAGATTCGTCTGCGTCGGCGATGAGGACAGCGTGAAGGACGCCGAAGGAGAAGTGATTGTCTCCTGTGCCGGGCGATTATTCGGGCCGCAAAATGAACTGATCCGCGGGAAACATGAAAAATCCGGAGGCGCTTGCGCCTCCGGAATCTTTTTTGCGGAACGTCAGGTAAGGTAGGTAAACACGCCGAGCAATGTGTTTTGCCCGCAATGCGGACACTGGATCGTTTCGTCTCTCCATTTGCCGTCGATGAATGTTTCATATTTGCAATCGGGATTCTGACAAACCATGTTGGTGCGATAGCTTAAATTGTGATGTTTGTCGACGCATCCTCCGGCGGTATTTTCCAGCTCGTCAAAGGCGACTTCGCCGGAAGAATGCCACAGATCAAAATACTGTATTGCTTCTGTCTCTGTCAGCTCGTAATTGTTTTCTTTTGCCAGCGCGATGAATTCTTTCAGGGATTTGGTTGCTTTTGCCTTTTCAATCAGTTCAGCGGTGAGTTTCATGCCAATCGTCCTTTCATCCGATATTGAATTTTTCACGAACAATTCACTTCCATGAAGCGACTATAGATTTATTATACATCAGATTTTCCGGGTTTCAAGAAGCAATCGACTGAAACAGAGATCTTTTTCCGTCTGCCGGGTCAACGGGGGACTTCGCGCGCCGACAGCTTTCACGGGGGATCCGGTCCGGGCGATCCGGCTGCGGGTTCGTTTACTTTGAAGCCGGGTTATGATAGAATGACGGCAGTGTTTCATATCTGTACTTTCAAGGGAGCATACCGAATGTATTGCGTCATCAGTCCCGATATTGCCCTGCGTTCCTGGATCGGTGTACCCTGCGCCTTTTATCTCCGGCACCGCAGCGACGCCGTGGGCCTGACCCGTGAGGAATTCGAATGCCTGCTCCTGGCGGACGGGCGGCACGATCTGCCCGGGGACGCGGCCCTCGCCGGCCTTCTGTCGCGGGGCCTGCTGGAAGCCTGCGGACAGGGAGAACGTACGGTGAGCGGCTGGAGCAGGTACCGCCATTACAATAACCGCTATATGCCGAAGATGAATCTTCAGCTGACGGGGAAATGCAATTACAACTGCCTTCACTGCTTCAACGCCGCGGACAATCAGCCGCTGCAGAGCGAGTTCACCTTTGAGGAAGTCATCCGGCTGCTGGATGAAGCGCGGGACTGCGGCGTCCACGGGATCACCCTCACGGGAGGGGAACCGCTTTTTCACCCGGATATCCTGCGGATGATCGACGCGATCTATGAGCGGGATATGTTCGTGTTCGACCTGAACACCAACGGATTTTTCCTGGATCAGGCGTTTCTGGATCATCTGAAAGAGATCGGAGCCGACCCGCTGGTTAAGATCTCCTTTGACGGGGTCGGCTATCATGACTGGATGCGGGGCGTCCCCGGAGCGGAGGAAGACGCGGTCCGCGCCATCCGGCTGTGCGTTGCCAACGGTTTTGAAGTGATGGCGCAGATCAATCTCAACCGCAAAAACCGTCCTTCCATGGGGAAGACCCTGGAGCTGATGGATGAGCTGGGCGTGAAGGTCAGCAGGATCATCCGGACGACAGAGGCCCCGCGCTGGGTGGAAAACCGGGAAGGCGAATGTCTCGGCGTCGAAGAATATTACGAAGCGGTGCTGGAGATCCTGGAGCAGTATGTGATGAAGCCGCGTAAAGCGTCCGTTCTTGCCTGGCAGTTTCTGCACCTGTATCCGGAGGAGGGGACCTTTTCCCTGGAGCCGGTCACCGCGTTCAGCCAGGGACGTTTCCGGCTGAATCAGCCGCTGTGCAAGGGCGCGAGGGGGATGATCGCCATCGGCGCGGACGGGAACGTTTACCCCTGCATGCAGATGTCCGGCGAAATGGAAGCGCTCGGGATCCGTCTCGGCAATGTGAAGACAGACGGATTGAAAAAACTCCTTCAGAGCGGACCGTATCTGGATTGCGTCTGCCAGACCGTGCAGAACCGGCTGGACCGCAATGAAAAATGCCGGAAATGCGCGTACCTCAGATACTGCGCGGGCGGCTGCCCGGGGCTGGCGATGATCAATCCCGAAAATTACGGCGATATGCTGGGAATCGATCCGTGGAAGTGCGTCCTGTTTGAAAACCGGTGGTGGGAAAAGGCGGAGAAGCGGCTGAAAGGGTATCGCAATGTCACGCCGGTTACAGCGGCAGAGCCGGAGACGGTGAATGTCTGATGTGAAATTCCTGTTGCGAATGACATGGGGACATGCTATTATTTACAACGTAATTGTTGCGATAATTGAACAGAGAACAGAGCCGGAATATTCATCCGGCTGCCGGATCATACGATGGTTCGGCAGCCTGCCGTTTTCCGGCAAGTTTATCCGGGGGAGTGACATGCAGTGGAAAAACAGAAACAGCGGCCGGCTCCGTCCGAGGGCGGCAATCATTATCTCCATACACAGAAAACGCGGTGGTGGCTGGTTCTTCTGGCCGCTCTGATCCTGCTTTCGGGCGCGCTTTGCTGGATGTTTTTCGGCTCCTGCAACATCACGGTTACAGGATATGCTCAGGTCGTGAAAGACCTGGGTACCTATTGTATCATTCCTTCCACGGATATCGGACGCGTGGAGCCGGGCATGAAGGTCTGGGTGGACAATCTCGGCGGAACGCTGACCCGGCTCGGGGATACCTATCATACGTATGAACAGATGACGGATCTGTACGGTTATTCGGCGCAGCATCTGCGTCTGCGGGAGGATGAAACCTATTATATCGCCGACGCTGACATCGTCGAGAAGGAATCCGGATACAGCCGGTTCACGGTCGTAACCGGTACGGTCACCCCGTTTGAGTATTTCTTTGGAGGTGCGGATCAATGACGGAGCGCATTACCTCCCCGGAACAGCTGAACCGCCGTATGAAGATCAATCATGTCGGCGTATGGATCCTTCTGGCCGTTCTGACGGTCGCGCTGATCACCGGTCTGATCCTGCTGGCTTCCCGCGATATCGTTATCCGGGAATCCCACCTGTGCTATGTGACCGGGACTTCCGGACCGAGCATGGATATGCTGTATGAGCTTTTCATGGCGGAAACCGGCAACCGGGAGGACATGACCCGGGAGAAGATCACGGAAACGTATGGGGAGGCTTTATCGCCGTATTCCCAGATCGCGTATTTTCTCGTCCGGAATATGGAGGAGACCGAGATCGCCGAAGGAATGACGGTCAGGGCGGACGGTTCGGAAGGCCGGGTTGTTTCCATTCCCCGGGAGATGACGGATTATGAACAGATCCTGCAGGCGGGCGTGAGTGAGGAGGAAATACGCAAAGCCGGCCTGATGCCGGGGATCCCCTACCATCTGATCGTCGCGTTTTTTCCCTGCGGGGAAACCGGACCGGACCTGACTCCCGGCTTTTGCAGCGCGGAAGTGATCCTGAATGTTCTGAATCCGGTTTCCGTGATCCTGTGACTGGAGGCGTCCCATGAAAAAAGCGACTGTGAAGAAACCGCTGGGCAAAGGGCAGGTAGCCAGGGTCCCGATGGTCATGCAGATGGAAGCGCTGGAATGCGGAGCGGCCTCCCTGGATATGATCCTTGCCTATTACGGCCTGTTTATTCCGCTTTCTCAGGTCCGGAAGGACTGCGGGGTCTCCCGCGACGGGTCGAATCTGAAAAGCGTCTATCTGGCCGCGGCCCATTACGGGCTGGAAGTTCATGCCTACCGGTACAACGCGGAAGAATTGAAAACGGAGATCACCTATCCCTGTATCATTCACTGGGAATACAAACATTTTGTCGTTCTTGACGGATACCGGAGGGGAAAATTCATCGTGAACGATCCCGCGAAGGGGATCCTGTCGATCCCGGAGGAAACATTCGCCCGCGGGTATTCGGGACTTTGTATGACCTTCGCGCCCACGGAAAAGTTCACCCCGGGAGGAAAGCCCGAATCGGTGCTGGACTTTGCCCGGCAGCGCCTGAAAGGGACGGCCGCCATGATGGCCCTGATCCTTCTGACCACATTTCTCCTGACGGTCACGGGCATACTGGAGCCCGCGTTCCCGCGTCTGTTTATGGATTACATCCTTGCCGACCGGGTCACTTCAGGCGTTGTGCGATTGTTCTTTATCGGATTCTTCGCGACGGTCGCCGTCCGGGTCATTGTGTCATGGATCAGGAACGCCTATCTGATCCGGATGCAGGGCAAAATGGCGATCAGCGCGAGCACGCAGTTTATCTGGCATATCCTGAGCCTGCCCATGGAATTTTTCAGTCAGCGGCTTCCCGGGGATATTCTGAACAGAAACGCCTCCAACGCCACCGTGACCTCCACGCTGATCATGACCTTCGCGCCTCTGGCGCTGGATTTCGCGGCGATGATCTTCTATCTGGCGCTGATGATCCGTTACAGTCTTCCTGTGGCGCTGATCGGTGTGGCTTCCGTCTGCATCAATATGGCGGTCTCCGTTTATGTATCGAAGAAACGGGTGAACCTGTCGCGCATTCAGATGAAGAACGCTTCGCTGCTGGCCAATACGGGCATGGCCGGGATGAGCATGATCGAGACCATCAAGGCGTCCGGGGCGGAGAACGGGTATTTCAGCAACTGGGCGGATCTGCAGGCCGCCTGCAACGAAGATCAGGTCAGGCTCAGCGATATGAATATGATCTACGGCCAGCTTCCCGCCCTGATCTCCTCCGTGACCGGCAATATCATTCTTTGCGTCGCGGTAGGGTTCATCATGAAGGGAAACTGGACCATGGGCCTTGTGTCCGCCTTCACGGGGTACCTGAACGCCTTTACGAAACCCGCGACGTCGCTGATCAGCGCGACGCAGTCCTTCCAGGAAATGCGGACCAATATGGAACGGATCAGCGATGTGATGGAATATCCCGCGGATGTTGACTTCGGAGCGGAAGTCCGGGATGACGGCGTTCTGTATGAAAAACTGTCGGGCGCTGTTGAATTCCGGGATGTGACGTTCGGATACAACCGCCTGAAACCGCCGCTGATCTCCGGCTTCAGCATGAATGTAAAGAAGGGTCAGTGCGTCGCCTTTGTGGGAGGCTCCGGCAGCGGAAAGTCGACGCTGGCGAAGCTTGCGACCGGGCTGTATCAGCCGTGGAGCGGGGAGATCCTTTATGACGGAAAGCCCATCCGGGAGATCAGACGCAGCGTGTTTACCGCCTCTGTTTCATCTGTGGATCAGGATATAGCGCTTTTCAGCGATACAGTCGGCTGCAACATTTCCATGTGGGACGGCACCCTCCCGGAAAGCTCCCTGGCCGACGCCGCGAAGGACGCCCGGATCTATGACGATATCATGATCCGGGAAAACGGATTTGAATCGCGCCTGACCGAAAGAGGCAGCAATTTTTCCGGCGGGCAGCGCCAGCGGATCGAGATCGCCCGCGCGCTCGCGTCCGATCCGTCGCTGGTGATCATGGACGAGGCCACTTCCGCGCTGGACGCCGACACGGAATTCCGCGTCATGGAAGCAGTCCGGGCGCGCGGCGTCACGATGATCATGATCTCCCACCGCCTTTCCACGATCCGTGACTGCGATGAGATCATTGTTCTGAAGGATGGCGTTGTGATCGACCGCGGCCGTCATGAAGAGCTGATGCGGCGCTGCGGATACTATGCCGGGATGATCACAAGCGAATAAGGAAAGGAGGCGACGGTATGGCAGTCAATACGGATGATCAGATCAGGCGCAGACTGAGCGCCGACGAGGACGTTCTGTCGGACGCCCTTGTCAACCTTTCCGAAGTGGTGACCGGAACAAAGCTTTTTGATTTATTCTCCACCCGGAAGACCGGGGCTGCCACCTGCGCCCTGACAGCGATCCTGGAGTATTTCGGGATCCGTAAAACGATCGGGATCCCGGATTCCGTGACGGATCCGGAGGAACGGCTCGCCTGGGTGACGGAACCGGAAGGCATCATGCGGCGCGGGGTAAGACTGGAAGGCAAATGGTATAAGGACGCCTTCGGCGCTTTTCTCGGAACGCTGGATGACGGCACAGCGGTCGCCCTCATCCCAGGCTTTCGCGGATACAGCTGGGTGAACAGCGTCACGGGGGAGAAGGTCCGGATCACGGCCCGGAACGCCGGCAGGATCCGCCCGGAGGCGATCTGCTTTTATGCCCCGCTGCCGCCGAAACCGATCAGGGTGCGGGATCTGATGCAGCTGGTGCTCCGCAGCCTTTCGCTGAAGGATTTTCTCAGGATCGGGCTTTGCACGCTGTTCGTCACGCTGATCTCCATGATCACGCCGAAGGTCACCCAGTATATCTACAGCGATCTGGTGCTGCAGCCCGACCTCCGGCCGCTGATCGCCACGGCCGTGCTGCTGATCTGCGTTTCTGTTTCCACCGTCGTTCTGAATGTTGTGAAATCGATCTGCCTGTCGGCGATCAGCCTGAAAACGGACGCCGTTGTGAATGCCGCCATCATGGCGCGCGTTCTGAATCTTCCGCTGTCTTTTTTCAAGGAGATTCCTTCCGGCGAGCTTTACTCGCGCATGAACTGCGTCTCCTCGCTCTGCTCGACGGTTTTCGACGTGATCCTGTCCAGCGGCCTTACGGTCGTCATGAGCCTGATCTACTTCCTGCAGATCTTCAGCTTCTCCCCGGTCATGGTCGTACCGTCGGTGGCCGTGATCCTGGCGCTGACGGCTTATTCCCTGGCCGTCGTTTTCGCCCAGATGAAGATCACCGCGAAAAAGCTGGAACAGAACGCCAGAGAAACAGATTTCCTCTATTCCATGATCACCGGCATGCAGAAGATCAAGCTGGCCGGGGTGGAGCGGCGGATCTTCGCGAAATGGGCGGGGATTTACAAGGGATCCGCCGAGCTGGAATATAACCCGCCGGTCCTTGTCAGATATCATACCACGGTCACGGCGCTGATCAATCTGCTCGGGACGGGGCTCCTTTACTATATTGCCTATGTGAACGGCGTCAGCGCGCCGGCCTATATGGCGTTTATCGCGGCCTACGGCCTGCTTTCCGGATCGTTCACGGGCCTGACTTCCGCCGCGTCGGCCTTCTCGGTCGTTCCGCCCGTTCTGAAGCTGGTGAAGCCGATCCTGGACGCGCGGCCGGAGATCAGCGGCAGGCAGAAAAGAGTGTCCTCGCTGTCCGGAAAGATCGAGATTTCCGGCGTCAGCTTCCGGTATGACGAAAAGATGCCGGCGGTGATCGACGATCTGTCTCTGAAGATCAATCCGGGGGATTACGTGGCGATCGTCGGAAAGAGCGGATGCGGAAAATCGACGCTGCTCCGGCTGCTTCTCGGCTTTGAAAAACCGCTTCGGGGGAGTATCAGCTACGACGGTCTGGACATCACCTCGATCGACCCGAAATCGCTTCGCAGCCATATCGGATGCGTCATGCAGAATACGGATCTTTTTACGGGGACGATCCGTTCCAACATTACCATCTCGGCCCCCTCCGCCACGGATGACGACGTGTGGCGCGCCGCGAAAATGGCCGGGATCGATGAGGATATCCGGAAAATGCCCATGGGGCTGAACACGATGGTTTCCAACAGTACCGGCAGCATTTCCGGCGGTCAGAAACAGCGGGTGTTCATTGCCCGCGCCATCGCGTCCGATCCGGATATCCTGTTCTTCGACGAAGCGACCAGCGCCCTGGATAATTATACCCAGAAGATCGTTTCCGATTCTCTTGCCTCCCTGCACTGCACCCGGGTGGTCGTCGCGCACCGGCTTTCCACCGTGCGGGACTGCGACAGGATCATCATGCTCAGCGGCGGGAAGATCATCGAGGACGGGACCTATGACGAACTGATCGCGAAAAACGGCGAATTCGCGGAGCTTGTCAGACGGCAGCAGCTATAAAAGCAGATGACGGGGAGTGAAAACCATGGAAAAGTCCGGAAAAAAGATGCTGGCGGTTCTGTTCGCTGCCTGCATTCTCTTCGCGCTGGCCCCTTTTTCAGCCACGGCCTGGAACGTCTCCGATACCTTTCTGTACTATGATGAAAGCGCCGGGAGCTTTGAAACGAAAGGACTCCCCGCGGACGCGTTCTCCATCAGCGCGATCGGGGATCAGGACTGGCTCGGCAGTTATCAGACGGATACCTGGTATGTTCTGGACTGTGATTATATCCATCATGACAGATCTCTGGAAACGCGCGGCAATGTCCATCTGATCCTGCTGGACGGATATACCATGGAAGTGTCCTCCATCCGGGTGGATCATATGAATTCGATCCGGATCTACGCGCAGGAGCAGGGGACCGGTACGCTGACGGCTGACAACAGCTGGCATTACTATGCGGAGAATATGGGGAATGCCGGGATCGGCGGATCCGCGTACGGATCGGACGAATCGGTACGCAGATACTATACGGGCGATATCGCCATCTACGGCGGGCATATCACCGCGGTCGGCGGCCCTCAGGCGGCGGGGATCGGCGGCGCCGGAAATACCCATGATGAGAATATGTCCGCCGGGAATATCATCATCCGGGGCGGTGTGATCGACGCCGCCGGCGGAACAGGGTTCTCGGGCGGGACCGGCGCCGGGATCGGCGGCGGATTTAACGGAAACGCGAAGGATATCATCATTTCCGGCGGTACCGTCCACGCGCGCAGCTGCGCGCGCGTAACCCATGAGTGCGCCGCCGCCATCGGCTGCGGCGGGGACGGCTACTTTGGCGGCTCCTTCGGCAATATCGTGATTTCCGGAGGCGAGATCACGGCGGAATCCTCCGGGTACGCGGCGGCGATCGGCGGCGGATACGAAACGGACCGGGGCGACAGGAAGATCACGATCACCGGCGGCGTCATCCATGCCAGCGCGGATGTGAACAGGATCGGGACCGGCACGGAGATCGCCGCCGGCATCGGCGGCGGATACGGCAGCAGCGGGATCACCGTCCGGATCAGCGGCGGCGAAACGGTTGTGACTTCTGTCGGAGCGGCCAACTGCGCCGTCGGGATCCCGAACGGCAGCGCGGATATCACGGTCGACGGCCGGATGACGTGCTGGGTCGGCAGCGATCCGGACAGTCTGACCGCCT
Organism: uncultured Clostridia bacterium; assembly: GCA_937906775.1. Taxonomy (GTDB): domain Bacteria; phylum Bacillota; class Clostridia; order Christensenellales; family Aristaeellaceae; genus Aristaeella. Next base: position 38,626 of record CALCUD010000111.1, on the reverse strand, counting down.
GTTATGATCCGGGCCGCTTCGCCGCCGTTCTGTCCGGGAACAAAGCGGCCAGAGTGGACAATATCCGGGGCGTTGCCTATATTGATAAAAAAGGCGCTGCCAAAGGACATGAGGGCTGTCTCCAGCTGGCGAACGCGACTTCGCGGAACGGCCTGTGCAACTGGAATACCGGCAACAATCCGGGAGGCTGGTATACCGTATCCGGCAGTCTGACGCTGCCGGACACGGCGGAAGTCACCGGGAATATCACTTTGATCCTGGAGGACGGATGCCAGCTGAACGCCCCGCGCGGGATCCGTATCGGACCGGACTCGTCCCTGACCGTATACGGGCAGTCAGCGCAAAGCGGGAAGCTGATCGCTGTGCTGAATGACAGTCCGGCGATCGTCGTGGAGGATCGGGCTTCGCTGACGGTCAACGGCGGGGAACTCCGCGCGGAGAGTCAGAACGACCGGAATCAGGTTGAAAACCCCGTCAATCAGGCGACGGGGATCCTGCTGAAGAACACCGGCGCTCACTGCACGGTCAACCGGGGCAGGGTCTTCGCGAAAGGCGGAGCGTACGGTGCCGGGATCGGCGGCGACTTCACCGCTGATTCCTCCAGCGGGATCACTGTCTGCGGCGGTGATGTCAGGGCAATCGGCGGCGGAGCCGGGATCGGCGGCACGGCCGAACATCCCGGCGTGAATATTACGGTCAGCGGAGGAACCGTGGACGCTTCCAGCAGCGGATCCGGCGCCGGCATCGGCGGCGGAAACAAATGCGGCGGATATCATATCGTGATCAGCGGCGGGACCGTTCATGCCGCCGGCGGCAATCTGGGCGCCGGGATCGGCGGAGGAAACGGCGGCGTCGGGCAGGATATCCGCGTATCCGGCGGAAAAGTCACCGCGACAGCGGGAGAGAACGGGGCCGGGATCGGCGGCGGCGCGGGCGGAACGGGATCGCACATCACGGTTGACGGCGGTACGGTTGAGGCGACGGGAAAAGGAAACGGCGCCGGGATCGGCGGCGGATTATGCGTCAGAAAAAACAGCGTCTACGGCAACGCGGATCATATCCGGATCAGCGGCGGCAGCGTCACGGCGCGGGGCTGCAACGGGATCGGCGGCGGCGGAAAAGGCGGAAAAGCCGAGCATATCACCATTGAAGGCGGCCGTGTTTGCGCCTATGGCAATGAGAGCCTCGGCGTCGGGATCGGCTGCGTCTCCGCGGGGAAGGCAAGCGATATCCGTGTAACCGGGGGCAGGGTCAAAGCCTGCGGCAGCAGCGGATTCGGCTGCTCCATTGAAAATTTCCGGATCGATCTCGGTTGTACGCTTCAGGTGGGCCACAGTGAAAATGAGGCGTTTTCGGGTCCCGCTGTCGCGAAGGACGCGGAACTGTACCGGAAGCTTCCGGCAAGAAACAGATGTGTGCTGATCAACTGGAACGAAAACGGCCGGGGCGAGGATGATCCTGTGCCGAAAACAGGCGACGGTTCGGATCCGGCATTATGGTGTCTTTGGGGCATTCTGGCGCTGGCCGGCCTGATGTATACGGCTTCCGCAAAGAAAAAGAGTTCCGGCCGCGGATGAACGGCCGGAACGGATGACGGTTTTTTGTAAAAGCGCGGGCGCGCGGTCAGCGGATCCGCGGTTGCTTCTGTTGACAGAGAAGGCTCATCGGTGATATGATTCCGGGTAAGGAAAACCGGATTCATAATCGTTTTGCTTTTGTCTGTTTGTGTGATGGTGACGAAGGGAGAATTATCATGTCGGAAGAATTGAAAAAACTGATTGAACTGGTTTCAGTCAATGAGGAAGCGGGTCGCCGTTTTCAGGAGCTTTCGGATCTGGATGAAGAGGAAAGAAATGAAAAATGCGTCGCGCTGGCCCGGGAGTACGGTCTCACTCTGACGACGGAAGATTTAAAAGCCGCCGTTCCCGAAAAAGACAAACATGCCGAGGTGACGCTTGACGAACTGGAGAGCATCGACGGCGGGACGACATGCGTATGCGTTGTCGGCGGCGGCGGCGGAAGCGCTCCCGAACCGTGCGCCTGTGTGGTGGGCGGAATAGGATTCTCGAGAGACAAGGAGCGCGCCTGCTTCTGCCTGTTTGGCGGCGGCGGAAAAGGAGATATCACTTAACCGGATACACCTCCGATAACGTACAGTTAACGGAGGTGGTTTTTTGTTGTCCGGATATCACAGAGGTATGAAATGAGTTATTATCTGCTGAAACCTGAATACAGTCTGCGGGGGTGGCAGAAGCTGCCCCGGGCTGTTGTGCGGGAAGGGACCGGATCCCCGGTGTTCATCCCGGAAGAGATCTTTGACGTGCTCAGCCTTTGCAACGGGAAATGCGATTTTTCGCTTTCGCTCATCACCGACCGGCAGAGGAGCATCGCCGAACAGCTCGCGCGCGAGGGTACGGTTGAAAAGCTGGACCGTCCCCGCCCGTGGAACAAGGAGCAGGAATACCGGCTGTATCCGGCGCGGTATATCCGTACCGCGCACTGGTCTGTGACAGGGAAATGCAATTATCGCTGCAAACATTGCTATATGTCGGCCGCTGACGCGAAACTCGGCGAACTTCCGCTGGATACCGTCCTCAGGATCACGGACGATCTGGCCCGGTGCGGCGTGCGTACCGTTTCACTGACAGGCGGGGAGCCGCTCGTGCGCGGCGACTTCTGGCAGATCGTCGACGCTTTGCTGGAAAGGAAGATCATCATTGAGCAGATCTATTCCAACGGATCGCTGGTCAATGACGCTTTCCTGGACGGCCTGGAGCGGCGCGGGCTGAAAAACTGCGTGATCAATATGAGCTTTGACGGGGTCGGATGGCATGACTGGCTGAGAGGCGTCCCGGGAGCGGAAAAAAAAGTCAACGACGCGTTCATACGCTGCCGTGACCGGGGTTTCAGAACGGCTTCCGAAATGTGTATCCATGAAAAAAACAAGCACAGTCTTCGCGAATCGGTCAACCACCTCGCGGAGGTCGGCTGCCGCTCGCTGAAGACGAATCCGGTCTCTGATCTGGGCGCGTGGAAAGAAAACGGCTACGGCGTTTCGATCGGGATACGGGAACTTTTCGAAACGTATCTGGAATATATTCCGCGTTTTTATGAGGACGGGGCGCCGCTGTCGATCCAGCTGGGCGGCTTTTTCGCGGCGCGGAAAGGCGATACGGAAACATACCGTCTGCCGTTTGACAGGCAGGGGGGAGATCCGGAAAAAGTCTGTCTTTGCGACCACGCGCGGAACGTGATGTATATTTCGCCGGAAGGCAGGGCTCTTCCCTGTTTCGCGCTCTCCGGAATGAGTATTCAGGACCGGTATCCTGTGATCCAGGAGATCGGGCTGGAAAACTGCCTGACGCGGTCGTCCTATATGGAACTGATCCAGACGCGCGCGGCCAGAGTCATTGAGCATAACGAACGCTGCGGCGCATGCGAATTCCGGAATGCCTGTATGGGCGGATGCCGCGCGTCCGCGCTCGAAACGGATCCCGAAGATGTGCTGGGGATCGATCCCGCGTGCTGCGAATATTATCGGGGCGGATGGTCCGCCAGAGTCCGTGCCGCCGCGGAAGCCGCGATCCGGCGTACCGCCGGCGGCAGGTAAAAATATCCGCGTTTCGCGGGTCAGATCTCGCGCGTATGTCTGTTGAACAGCATGAACAGCGCGGCGAACGTAAAGCCTGAAGCGCAGACCAGCAGCAGGAGCGTGCTGCTGCAATAGCCGAGCATGGCGCCGGCCAGGACCGCCGAGATCGGGGTCAGCCCCTGGGACATCATGCTCAGGATACCGGATACCTTGCTGAGTTTTTCCACGTCCGTGATCCGCATGACCGCCGTGTCGAAGGGGATGTTGATGAATACGATCAGCAGCCCGAGCGCGACGCATATCAGGGCGAACAGGATCAGGAACAGGTCGAGCGATACGCCGCCCGCGACCAGGATCCGGTACGCCGCCGTCAGCATCAGCATCAGCGCCGCTACGGCGCACAGCTTGCGCGCGCATCTGATCCCGCATTTGTCCTCCTGCTTTTTCGTGCTCAGGATGACGGAGGCGATCAGGGAGCTGACGCCGATCAGCACGCTGAACACCGACGTCCACAGCTCCGGCTCCAGGAAGCTGTCAAAAAGATAGCGCGGGGCGGGGGCGACGTCGGTCTTGATGAAATAGGGGAGGAAGTTCTGAAACAGCGGGGTGAAGAAAAAGTTGATGAACAGGACCGCGGTGATCAGCACCGTGAGCGCCTTGTTGGAGCGGACATACTTCAGGCCGTCCTTCACGTCGGAAAGCATGAAGCGGACGGTGAGCTTTCCCTCCGCCTTTTCGTAACGGTACCGGATGAACATTTCCGAAACGCCGGAAAGCAGATAGCTGACGCCGACCGCGAAAAACAGCGTGGTGATCGGGAACGCGGTATACAGCACGCCCGCGACCACGACGCCCAGGATGCTCTGGACCGATCTTTTGACCGAGAAAAAGGAGTTGGCCTGCTGGAGCTGATCCTCCGCGACGATATACGGCAGCAGGGCGGCGGAGGCGGGGCTGAAGATCCCGCTGACGGCGTTGCCGAGGACGCCGATGGCGAACAGGATATACAGATGCGCGGAAGGGCTGCTGAACACGAGCATCAGCACGGTCGCGACCACGATCATGCCGCCTTTGACATAGTCGCAGAGGTACATGATCTTCGCCTTGTTGTACCGGTCGCCCAGGACGCCGCCGACCGGGGTGGCGAGCAGCAGCACGGCGCCGCACACCGCGAGGTAAAGCCCCTGAAGGAACGCGTTGTTTCCGGTGATATCGAGGATATAGAAGCTGACCGCGAAGCTGTAGATCATCGCGCCGACTTCGGACACAAAAGCGCCCCAGAAAACGAGGGCGAAATTTTTATTTTTGAACAGACTGACCTTCGGTTCTTCGCTCACGGCGCGTCCCTTCTTTTTATCACGGATTCCGTCTTTTCTGTCCGGGCCGCGCCCGGAGACGGATCCATTATACATGACCGGCCGCGGAAAGAAAAGCCCATGATCCCCGCCACATCCTCCAGCGCCCTGCGGTGCTTGTCCATGACGGTGGATTCGCTGTAGCCCGTCAGGGCGACGATCTTTTTCCACGGCAGGGACGCGAGATACCGCGTCTCCAGGATGACGCGGCGGTCGGGGTCCGCCACCTGCCCGATGACCTTCCGGATCATGTCGCTCTCGTCGAGCAGGTCCAGGATTTCCTCCGTCAGTCCGGCCTGCGCGTCGGCCAGGCGCTCCGCGATCTCCGCGGATCCGCGACCGCCCGCGCGCGCGGGGGGCATGCCCTGCAGCGCCGCCGCGGCGGCGCGCGTCTCTTCCCGCAGCTCCGCGATCCGCGCGAGCCGGCTGTTCAGCAGGATCCGCAGGCGCAGCCCTCCGGACAGGAAGTTGTACGCCTGCTCCGCGGGCGTCATTTCAGACTCTTCTCCGGCCGTAGACGCGGGACAGGCGCACGGTCGCGCCGCTTCCGGCAAACACTTCATATCGGAATCTCTCCTTTCTCTGCTCCTCCTCGGAGCGTTCAAGCTTCATCAGAAATTCGCGCCCGGTCATGCCGGCCAGCGCCTCGAACCAGTCCGAGCGGAAAAACCGGTTCACCTCCCGCAGAAGGCGCGTCGCTTCCCTGTGATCCGGGTGCCTTCGCAGCGTCGCCCGGGCGCGGCGGCGGTCCTCGACGGCCTGGAGCAGGATCGCGAGCCGCAGATCCTCCCAGGGCGCCTCGCCGGGCGCCGCGCCGAGATCCGACGCGGTCAGCTTCATATCGGTCATGGAATTCTCCTTTCCTTTCGTAATCCGCGTCTTCAGATTACAGGACGGAAGCGGATCTGACCACGACAGCGGCTGGCGGATTGCGGAGGAGCGGGAACGCGCCGCGCGGAAAAAAATAATGCTTGCCGGAACGGGTCCGGTCTGTTATAATTCAAACGGATACAGTGGTGTATCAGATAGAAACGGAGCGTGACCGGTATGCAGCACAAGAGTCAGCAGACGGCGGAGCGGATCCTTCAGTATGTCGGGGAATATTCCAGGAGTCACGGCGCCTCTCCCACCGTGACCCGGATCGGGAAGGATCTCGGCATCGCCCGGTGCACGGTCTACCGGTATATCGATCATTTAAAGGAAAGCGGCCTGCTCCGCTACGACGGTCAGGAGATCTCCACCGAGGCGACAGCCAAGGTCAGCTCCGACGTCCGCTACGCCGGGATCAGCGGGACGATCCCGTGCGGCACGCCGGAGGAGCAGGCCGCGCTGGTCGAGACGTATATCCCGCTTCCCGGCAGCCTGGTCGGCCGCGGGGAATTCTTTGTTCTGAAGGCGGAGGGGGATTCCATGACGGGGGCGGGGATCGGTTCCGGCGATCTGGTCGTCATCCGGAAGCAGAAAACCGCGAAGCCCGGCGAGATCGTCGCCGCCCTGATCGACGGCAGCGAGTCCACGCTGAAAACGCTCGCCTTCGACGGGGAGGGAAAGGTCCTCCTGCACCCCGAAAACGCGGCGATGAAGGATATCCGGCCGGCGTCCGGGTTCGAGATCCAGGGCGTCGCGATCTATGTACTGAAAAAGATCGGGGACGTCACCTGACCCCGACCGGCTGTTTATAAAAAGAAAGGGATCCGAAATGTCTGAAAACAATACCCCGGTGAGGGAAACTGTCCCGGACGGAACGGAAATCGCGGACGAGGCGTTTCCGTTCCCCGTGCCGGACGACGTCCCGCCGGAGGAAATATTCGAAGTCATGGACGACCGCGGAACGCTGCTTGTCCCCCGGCTGCAGTCCATGAAAAGCTATATCGCCTTCCACTACAAGCGGACGCTCTGCCGGTATCTGGAGCGGTATCTGGCCGCGAAGGTCCGGGAAAGCGGGACGGAGGTCCCGTACGCCGCGGAGGTGAAGGAGCTGAAGCTCGGCCGGATGGAATTCCGAAGCCTCGGCCGGTATACGCTGATCGCCGGGGTCGATCTGGAAGCGGCGATCGATTTCGGCATGCGGCGCGGCATCCGGCGGCGCTACGCCGCGACCGTGGAGTTCGAAACGGCCGACGGGATCCGTCTCCGCGGGGTCGTGATCGCCCCCGGGGGAACGGATGTGAACGCCGGCGACTGCGCCGGCGGCTGCCCGCTGGACGAATATCTGATCCCGGTCATGAACAAGGCGCGGATCGAGGAGCGCGCGGAGGAGCTGCTGAAGGCGTACTGCCCGGAGGCCCTGGCGGATCAGCATCTGAATCTGCCGCTGGTCCTGGCCGGAAGGATGGGCCTGAACGTGACGCAGCTGCCGCTCCACCGGCGCAAAAAGACCAGGAGCCTGCTGTTTTTCAAAAAAGGAAAGATCACCGTCGACGCCGGTCCGCCGGATGAAAACGGGGAAACCGGAAAGACGGAAGTCACTGTTCCCGGAAACACCGTGGTGATCAATACCAACGCCGTCCGCAGGGACCGCTGCATGCTGGAGATCTTCCATGAGTGCGTCCATTACGAATGGCATTATCTGTTCTTTCTGCTGCAGGATCTGTATGAGGACGATCTGAATCAGATCCGGAAGACCCGCGACGTGCGCCGGAAGCGCCGCAAAAAGGCGGACGCGCTGAGCTGGCTCGAATTTCAGGCGGTTCACGGCAGCTTTGCCGTCTGGATGCCGGCCGCGTTCATGAAGAAGGAGCTGGAGCAGCGGAGGACGCGGCTCTCCGGGCTGCACCCGGGCGCGCAGTATGAGCAGATCTGCATGGGGATCGCGGGCGAATACGGGATCCCGCCCTACCGGGTCCGGGCGCGGCTCGTCCGGATGGGGAATGTGGAAGCCCGCGGGGCGTGCAACTATCTGGACGGCCGCTTTCTTCAGCCGTTCTCCTTCCGGCGCGATCAGGGCAGCGGGGATCACACGTTCGTCATCAGCCGGGAGCAGTTCGCGAAAAACTACTTTCAGGATCCGGCGTTCCGGAAGCTGATCGACAGCCGCAGATTCATCTATCTGGACGGTCATGTCTGCCTGAACGCGCCGGGGGTCTGCCGGCAGACCGCGCACGGGCCCGAGCCGGCCGCGGAGGTCCTCCGGCAGATCGACCGGTACTGCCTCCGCTTTGTCGAGGTCTATGAGCGGGACGAGAGCTATGTCTTCCGCTTCGGCCGCCTGCACAGCGACGAGGAATACAACCGGCATTTTCTCTATTTCCCGCCGAAGGAATATCCCGCCGGAACGCCGCGGCCGGACGAGGTTGCCCAGGAGCAGATCAACATGCGCTATCTCCGGAAGCTGCCGAGGTATTTTCCCGATCTGCTCGTCCGGCTGATGGCGGACTGCCGCGTCTCGGTCGAGGAACTGGCCTGGAGGACGGGCATGTCGACCCGCACGGTCAACCGGCTGCGCAACGAGCCGAGAGCCGCCTATTCCGCCGATCAGATCGTCGCGGTCATCGTCGGTCTGCATCTGCCGCCGTGGGTGTCGGATCATGTGCTGAAAGCGGCTTCCGTCAGCTTTTCAGACAATCCGGTCGCCTATAACTACAGCTATGTGGTCTCCTGTATGTTCATGGATCCGTTTGAAACGGTCCGGGAGCATCTGGCCCGGATGGGGCTGAAAACCCTGTGCCTGAACGATCCTGAATAACGCGCTCAGTCCCGCGGCGCGCTCCGGCGCCGTCTCAGGAACAAAGCCGCGCCGAGGGAACAGACCGACGCCAGCCCCCAGAGCGCCGGGGAAGCGGCGTCTCCTGTCTTCGGGACCGGCTTCTTCACCAGGAAGGCCGCGGACGCGCTGCCGTCCGCGGAAACGATTGTCAGCGTATGTCTGCCGGTGTCCAGCGTTCTGATGTATTTTCGGAGAAAGGTGATGACCGTGGAACCGGATTCGGCGGTATAATACGTCTTCGCCACCGGTTTCCCGTCCACTTCGACGCGGACGAACCTGCTGAAATCGGCGTCGGAAGCGAACACGGCCGTTTTCGCGTTCGTGTAAACCGTCTGATTCGCGCCGAGGATGATTTTGTAAACGACAGGTCCCGGAGATTTGACCCGGATCGCCAGCGCCGCGGTCGCGGTCACTCCGTTTTCCGTATAGCGGATCTCCATCTCCGTGTCCGTCACGGAAAGCGCGCGGGAAGGGAGAACCTCATAGCCCGTGACGGGTCTGCTGCTGCCGTCGCTGTAGGACGCGGTCACGACCATCCCCGTGCTGTCAAAGAATTCACCCTCGATGTAGGCCGTTCTGTCCGGCTGTTTCGTAATGCTGATCCCGGTCAGAACCGGCGCGGGCGTCGGGGCCGGGGTCGGGACCGGGGTCGGCGCGGGCGTCGGGGTCGGCGAGGGCGTCGGCGTCGGGGTCGGCGTGGGCGTCGGCGTGGGCGTCGGCGTCGGCGTTGGCGTCGGGGTCGGCGCGGGCGTTGGCGTCGGTGCGGGCGACCACTGCGCGTACAGCGTCACCGTGCCGGTGTCCGCCGGAACAAGCGGAGCGGCCGGCGCCTGATCCTCCGCGAATGTTCCGGTCCCGTCCGCGCCGGTATTCCAGCCCGAGAAGGTATATCCGGGAAGGCTGAACGCGTTCCGCGTGAGCGCCGGCTCCGTCCCGCGGGCAAAGATCTGATCGTCCATGGCGCCGGAAAGAGCGGACGGACTGCCCGAAGGAACGTTCCCGTCAAAATGAACCGTACAGGTATTGTTCTGCCAGCGCGCGTAGAAGGTGGCGCTGCTGCCCGTGAAGATCCATTTTCCGTCCGCGTCCGTATACCCGGTGACGTTCTTTCCGAAGTTCCCGTCCGGATCCAGCACGACCGCCCGGGAGGACCGCAGGGGTACATATCCTGTGAGGGTATAACCGGGACGGACGGCATGCGTGACATCCCGCGCGGTCCCTTCCCCGCCCAGTCCGAACGCGGCGCCTCCCCGCGCGCCTTCATCGCCGCAATCGGCGTTGAGTTCGATCCCGGTCGCGGGATACAGCGTACCGGAACCCGCTCTGGTTTGCGCGTTCCCGTAGTAGCGCGTCCCGGCAGCCGTCATCCGGGTGGTTGCCGTATCGACCGGCAGCCACGGATAGACAACGGAAAAGACGCCTTCCTCGCCGTTCATCGTGATGACGTCGTTCAGGCCGTACCCGGAGCCCGGGTCGGTGACCGTCGCTTCACTGACGGCGGTTCCCTTCGGACAGCCGGAAAGATTCACGTTCATCAGGGTGACCGGGTTCCCGTCCGCGTCCTTCGGAGTGCCTTTGATTTCCGTTGCTCCGCAAAAAATCGAACCGCCTGTGATGACGCAGGTCATATTGTATCCGGAGCTGATCCTGCCGTCTGTCACCGGCAGACACCGGACGGTGCCGCCGGATATATTCACATAGCAATGGCCCGTATCCTGAAGGGCGCCCTTTCCGCCGCCGCCGATGGAAACGCCGTCCTTCCCCGAGACCGCCTCAATATATCCGCCGCTGATATTGACCGTGGTCGTTCCCGATTCTCCGCAAAGGGCTGAACCGATCCCTACGCCGCTGTCAGGGCCGCCCTGAGCATAGACCGTGCCGCCGGAAATATCGATCCCGGCGCAGCGGCCGTTGAATTGTGAGCCTGTACCGCCGATGCCGGCGCCGGAATGCTGTTTACAGACAGCCCGTACCGTTCCGCCGGTGATGACGATGTGTTCAATATTCCCCTCTTCTCCGTTGCCGATGCCGGAAGCATACTGGCTTGTCGCGGTGATGTCTCCGCCCGTGATCGTGATCGTGCCGCATTTGCCGTCGCTTGAATTGGTGGTTTTGCCGCCGCCGATCCCGGCTCCCTGTTCTCCGTTCGCGACGATCCTGCCGCCGCTGACCGTGATCCGGTCCACCGCGCCGTTGAGTCCGCCGCCGATCCCGGCTCCGTAACCGTGTCCCGTGGCGGTCACATCCGCGCCGGAAAAGAGCAGTCCCTCCGCCAGCTTGTCGCCCTGACCGCAGCCGATGCCCGCGGCGTCCTGACCGCCTTCCGCGATGACCGTACCGCTTTTGAACTCTATATTCCCCGGATAACCGTTCCGGGCGATCAGGCGATACACACTGCCTATGGCGGCGCTGTGGGAGATCGCGGACCGGTACGCTTTGATCGTGCCGGGCGCGGACGGATCCTCTGTTTCAAAGATGAGTTTCGTCACATGACCGTCTTTGCGGATGGCCGGACAGTAGTAATATCCGCCGAGATAGACCGAAGCGTTCTTTTCCGAAATAAGCCGCACCGTACCGCCCTGGTCCCCGACCGTGACGGCGGCCGTACTGGAACCGACATACGCGTAAGCGTTCGGGTCGATTTTCAGGCCGTCCTTCAGATAAAGATCGACGCCTCCGCTGCTGATCACGATCCGGCAGTGCGAGCTTTTCCCCTCCAGATAATACGTGCCCGCGGATTTGATATACACGGTCGTGTTTTTTTCCGCCTGACCCACATCGTATGTCTCGCCGGAAACCATGGTATGCGTATGCCAGGGCGTGACATCCGGATCCCCGTAGGAAGCGTCCGCCTCCACAGGCGGGGGAAGATCGTTTTCAGGATCATCTTCCGCGGCGAACGCCGTTCCCGCGAACAAAGCCAGCAGGAGCAAAACCAGAATCAGGAGCGCTTCCGCCGCTCCGCGCCTTGCCGAACTCTCTTTCTTCATAGGAAACTGCCTCCCCGAATGAAGCTTTTCACACGGAACCCCGCCGCCGACCGATCCATCGGATTATTTTAGCATAGCGCGCGGACGCTTGTCGAGATTTACCGCAGGCTCTGCGGCGACGCCGGCTTTGCCGGGTCACCGCGCCTTTCTGCCCGTTTCCGCATGAATGGTGGGTTGTGCAGGGTGTCCTGTATACTTCTCTATATATTATTTCTCTTTTTCTTTTTTCTTTTTTCTATATAGCAGTAATGAGAATACCCACCACAACCCTGCACACATCGCTTCCGGGACGCTGCCGAAAATTCCGGGCAGAACGCGGTCACGGTCCTGCAGCCGTTGATTTTCCTGTGCTTCATGAGAACCGTCACCATGGAACACGTAAAAACAAAAGAACGAAGCCTTCCGGAAACAGATCCGGAAGGCTTCCTTTAGCGTGCCATAATACAACCTGCTTTTTTCTGAAGCGTACCTTCAGCCTGACCGGAATTCCGTCCGGTTCGTACATGATGTCTTCTGCTTCCGACAGATAACCGTTCATTCTTCCTCATCGCCCTCAAGCATCGGGATGGCCAGATCGAGGATCATATCGAACGGGATCAGTTTGCGGATGACGCCGCACATGCCGGAATAGGTCTTTCCGACCTTCATATCGCTATAGGCTTTCCGGATCAGATCGTGAGGAACGCCCATGACCGTCGCGATCCAGAGGAAGGAATTTGGATTGGTCAGATGGTTATAGGTCGATCTGGCGCTGAAGTCCGGGATCCGGCGGGAATAATGCCCTTTTCCCAGCGTGATATGGCAGGAGAACCAATTGGTCATATGATGGTGTTCATAATCATAATCGACCTCGATCTCCCTGCAGAAATCCTCATCCTCTTTTTGATAGGGGATATCGGCAAACAGCCGGGCCAGTTCAACCGTATCAAGATCGTTACTGCCCGGCTGCCGGATCTCTTCCGGATCATAAAGGCCTGAATTTGCCTCTTCCTCATAGGTGGTTTCGAAGGCTTCAATGGTCGCGTTCAGATACAGGCGGATAATCTCTTCCAGCGCCTCCGGCATTTTCTCTTCCGGGTAATGATGACGGTTCATCACTTCCGTGAAGCACTGACGCAGAGCAAGGATATCGGCACCGTAATCAGACGCGGGCAATTTCCCGGAAGCGCAGACAATGAAATCCCTGACGATTTCCAGCGCTTCGTCCTCCGGATAGAGCTCCTCATCCTGGATACAGAAATGATTCATGATCACATAACCGTAAAACTCTTTGTCGGCTGTTTTCAGTTTTTTCAGCAGCTTTTCATATTTCAGTTCGAACTCAGTCGGTTCAGGATCCGCGCCGTCTTCATCAGGTTCTTCATCCATGATCTCTGCCTCGGCGTCCATGGCCGCCTCAGCCTCTTCCGCGACCTTGTTCACGGTCTGTCCGTCATACCCGTGTTCAGCCATGATCAGCTTCAATCTGCCGATCATCTTGCCGAACAGTTCTTCCGCGTCCACATCTCCTTCCGGGCAGGATCGGACAGTACAGTCGATGATCTCCGTGATCATCTCAACGATGGCATCGGATTCTTCGTCATTCTTTCCCATGCCGAGCAGGGAAGTGGAAGCCAGTATATTCATCAGGAACTGATCGGCCGTGCGCATAGGGATTCCCCTCTCTGTTTTTGTTTGTATAAAATATTCTTCAGAAACGCCCTGTTTTCCTTTAACAAATTCCTTTCAAAAAATCAGGCAACTTGTTGATTTTCCAGCGTTGTAATCTGTTTTCAACGTTGTAAAAACCTGATCGTTGATTTTCATGCCGGGACGTCTGTCATGAGATTGTCCCCCTTTTTATTCCTCCTTTTTCATTTGCTGCAGGAGTCTGTCGTATTTCAGGGAATTCCGGCGGAGGGTATCGGCGATCCGGCGGGCGAGAGATTCCGGAGCCGTGACGGTCGCCTCGTCAACATGCGCCAGCGCCCAGTAAAACATATCGTATCCGGGAACGCGGACAACGCAGCGGTAATGCCGCGGAAGCTTTGTAAACTCCACCTTTCTGCCGAAGGCGTCGATCACGTCCGCGACCGATTCACTTTTCCATTCGAAGGTGATCCGCTCCGGCTCGCCGAAGGCCATATTGATGTTCTTTTCCATATAGCTGCGGGCGTCAAGGTTCGCGGCGTCCCGGTACACCTCCCGCAGCGGCTTGCGCGGCTTTTCCGTGATCTCCACGTCCGTGATCCGGTCCAGGCGGTAATGCGACAGATCGTCATGCCGGTCGTGATTGCAGATCAGGTGATAGGTTCCGTTCCGCGCGACCAGCTTATACGGATGGATCGGCTGACGCAGGGGTTCCCCGCGTCTGTTCATGACCGGATGGAGCCGGAAATCCTCCTGCAGATAGTTATAGGTCAGCCGGACCATCCTTTTCTGTTCAATGGCCTGCGAGAGTCTGGCGATATTCTCAAAAAGCTGCGGATTGGCCGGTTCGTCCGGAGCCAGCGATCCGACGCTGCCCATATGATGCTGGAACCAGCTTCCGGCCAGGCCCTGCAGCTTCGCGATCAGCTCATTCCGTTTTTCCGCCGGGATGATCCGGGAGAACAGAAGTCCGTCGATCAGAAAGCGCACTTCCTCCGGGGCGAAGGGATGATCGTAATACAGATCTGTTTTGTAGTTCTCATACAGATCCCCGTCTTCCGCTTCATCCCCGGCCCGGCGGATGGGAAAACGGCAGTCATCGCAAAGATCGTCCAGATTGCGCCGGATGGCGCCCCGGTCGGGCAGCGTGCCGCACCGCTGCTCCAGCTCGCGCCGCAGCTGCGCCTGGGTCATGGGGTGATCCCGGTCGGTCCTGTCCCGCAGGATCTCCACGATTCTGAGCGCCAGATTGTTTACTCTTTTTCCCATCTCTTTCAGCTCCGTGAAAAAATGTTTCAGTTTTTCGGAATTATAACACAAATGGTGCTTCGAAGCACCATTGTTTTTGCTACACTCATGGCGTCCCGGGGATGAAGCGCGTGCAGCACAGAAGAAAGAAGAGATGGAAATGACGCCGAGAGAAAGATTCATTGCGGCAAGGGAGGCCCTGCACCTGAACCAGAGCCAGCTGGCGCGGAAGATCAACGTATCGTCCCAGCTTGTCTCGCAGATCGAGAAGGAAAAAGTCAATCTCAGCTGGCAGACAGCCAGGATCATCCAGGCGGAGCTGGGGATCAGCGCCCAATGGCTCCTGTACGGGGAAGGCGAAATGACCGTCCGCGACCGGGAAAGGTTCCGGGAAACCCCCGCGGGCCTGTCGGGCAGCTTCGATTTCTATCCGGCGATCGTGGAAATGCTGAACCGGATCACGGCGCGGATGTCGCCGGAGGACTGGGATGTCCTGAACCGGTACTGCCTCCGGATCCTGAGGCCGGAAAGAGAGGAGGATTAATATGTTCGGCTGTCTGCTCAAAATCATCTTTCTGCCGGTTTATCTCCCGATCTGGCTGATCTGGGAGCTGCTGGGCAGGATGCTCGGCGGAAAACACAGGCATTATGACATCTGGAAATGGTGATGGAAAGGAGTTTGTGAAAATGGAAGAAAAGAACGTGAAGCTCACCGATATGGAACTGGGACGCGGCAGAGGCGTACTCATCCTGGACGGCCGGTGGCCCGAATCCCCGACGCTCTTCGAAATGGAAACCGCATTTGATGAGCTGACGGAGAAGTATGCAGGAAAGAAGCTCCGGACGGATTACCGGAAGATCGCGGACGCGCTGCTGCCGGAATATCACGCGGGCGTGGCGGCGGACCGGGAACAGCGGCTGGAGATCCGGCTCGCCGACCATATGCTCACAAGCACCTCGGAATCCGGCGGAATCACGCAGACCCGCACAAGCTTCTACAGCTATATGGGGATCATTGAACTGGAGGAAGGTCGGGTTCGGAACATCACCTGGCTGGATGATTATACCGAATTCGGAGAACACGACGAAGATCTCGACGAATACAGCTGCACGGATGAAGAAGGACAGGCGGGCATCCGGACGCTGGAAGCGTTGCTGAGCGGGATCACGGAATAAAGGAGTTGGCAATGAATGAATGTAGGGTTGTGTAGGGTGTCCTGTATACTTCTCCATATAATATTTCTCTTTTTCTTTTTTCTTTTTTCTATATAGCAGTAATGAGAATACCCTACACAACCCTGCACACATCTTTCCCGGAACGGCCCGTCCGCATAGTCAGAGCGGGCGCAAACCCTTGATCATAAAGCACTTCGCGGTTCTCTTCCTCTCATACCCCGCCTGAAGCACCGCCCGTGAGAACTCCACCGCTGAGCGCACGCGTTCACCCCGCTGCATGGCGAATTCCCTGTAGCAGGCATACAATTCGCCGGAGGGTGTTTCGTGATCCGGTCCCGATTCGCAGCATTCCCGGATGAAGGGCAGGAACCAGTCGCTTTCGTACCGGTACGCCGCGATCGCCTCCTTCACGCAGGGCGGATCCTCGATCTCGAAGCCGTTCGCGATAAACGCCTTCGCTCCGTCGATCATCCATTTCAGCACCGCGCCGCCGCAGTGCTCCGTCAGGTATTCCGTATAGTTCTTGAATTTTCCGGAGCCGTCCAGCGCCGCGCGGAAGGGGATGACCTTCAGCCTGCGCCAGATGCCCTGGTCGCGGGAATTCACCCGCGGCAGATGGTTCGTATACAGCACGACGGAGTGCGACGGCAGGAAGGTGAAGGGGTCCTTGTGCTTCTTTTCGCCGACGATGGGGTCGGTGGAGCAGATCTTCTTCACCAGCGCGTCGTTCAGCCGCTGCCACTCGTTCAGCTCGCCGGCGACGACGAGCCGCTTTCCCCGGAGTTCCCCGATCTCCCAGTTCTTGCTGTAGTTGTTCTGCATGGTCAGCGCCTCCGCGGAGATCTGGCCGCCGTAGGTCCCCATCACCCGGAGCTTCGTGTTCGTATAGGTCGATTTTCCGTTCGCGCCGGTGCCGACCTCGATCCGCAGGCATTCGTTCCGCACGGTCCCTAGCAGCTCCTCGCCGGAGGTGAGCTGGAAATACCGCGCCAGCTCCTCATCGCCGCAGGTGATCTCGCGGATATGGCCGAGCCATTCCGCCATGTTCTCCTCCGAGGGCGTGACCTTCGTCATCCGCGTGTGGTAGTGCCGCGGGTCGTGGGGCGTCAGTTCCCCGGTCCGCAGATCCACTTCGCCGCCGGGGGTGTTCAGCAGATACGGGTCCGCGTCCAGGTCGGCCACGTCGATCGTGAGCATCGGCTTGGCCAGATTCAGGATGGCGTTGACCCTGCTGTAGGTGCAGCAGCCCATCAGAAACCGCTGATACGCCTCTTCGGCCTTCCAGTCCCGCCTGACGGTCTCCATCCGGTCCTTCGCCTGCTCCGTCCGCGCCCGGTTTGTTTCCTGATCCGCCTGTCCCTTCGCGCAGGCGGCCTCCCGGACGGCGCTCTCCGCTCCGTTCAGAAGCTCCGCCGCTTTTTTCAGCGCCGGGGCATGCTCGTCCAGCTGGCGCTCGAGGAATTCGCACGCGATGCCGACCGCGCCCTCATTGCTTTCCTTCCATACGCCGTCCCTGTAAACCAGGTATTGCGTCGCGGCGGAATAGCGCAGCCGGTCGGCGTATTCGCCTGCCAGGATCCGCGCCTCGGCCAGCTCCGTCAGCTCCTTCGGGCGGAGCGAACCCGTCTCGCGGTATTCCTCCGGCGCGACATAGGTCCCGAGCCGGCTGATCTTGGCGTAAAACCGGCAGGCCGAAAGCCAGATTGTTCGCAGTTCCCCCTCCGGAAGCGGCGGATCGCACGCCGCCGCGCGCTCAAGGAAAAGCTTCTGCGCCTCCTCCGTGTTTCCGAAGCGCTTCAGCACCCGCGCCGCGAAGACGGAAAGCGTTTTGTTCCGCTGCCCCTGCGGGATCCTTTCCCCGGGGAAGGGCAGTTTCGCGAAGGCGTCCTCCTGCTGCCGCAGCGCCCGGTCCAGCGTCCTTTCGCCGGGGATCCAGGCGACCTCGGGATCTTCCGTGCCGAAGAAGAACCGCGCCGCGTCGAGCGCGTTCCCGTCAAAGAAGGGGCAGAGTCCGTGCACGGCGATCTTCATCGCCCGGTATTTTCCCGCGTCCGTGCAGGGATCGATGGAAAACAGGATGTGGAACCGGGGGCGGGGAGTCCGCCCCCCTTTCTGTTTCATATGGTTCCGGCTGTAGTGTACCGCCATGCCGACGCCCGGAAAGATCCGGGCGACGTCCTCCGGCGTGATCCAGTCCTCCTCGCGGTCGGAATGGTCGTTGTCGCAGTCCATGGGCAGGCAGTCGGCCCGGAGGAATCCCTCCGCGGACCGGCGCCCGTCGCGGTACGCGGCGCAGACATAGTCCCGCGCCACGGCCGCCTTCAGCTCCGCTTCATTCGTAACGGACATCTCGCGGGGATAGCAGCAGTTTGCCGCCGCGCCCCGCACATCCGCCGTACAGATCGTCATTCCGCATGTCTCCTTTCGGTCTTACAGGTCCGCGTCCGCGAATTCATCCGCGGCGCTCATATACCGGCCCAGCTCCTCGCCGTCCGCGATCTTCTGCAGATTGCCGAGCGCGCAGGTCACCCCGTTGCCGGAGATGTTGCTGTAGGCGAAAAAGGTTAGGGACGCCCGGACCGTGCAGCCGGAGTAGATCTCATCCGGCGATGTGATCCTGCGCAGATCCCTGTCCACGATGCCGGGGGCGATCCGGCTCTTCGCCTTCAGGTACCAGCAGCCGCGGAAAGCCTCTTTGGCGTCCTCCGCGTCGCCGTCGCGCAGCGGCATCCGCAGCCCGTCCTTCGGGGGCAGCGTTCCGCCGAAGCGGTCGATGTCCCGGATCAGGGCCGACTCCGAGGCGCGGCAGATTTTTTCGACGGTTTCCGTGTCCTCTTTCGGGATGAGCAGGACGCAGGAGTATCTCGGCGCCTCCCCGTTGAAGGAGACAGGCTCCCATACATGGGCGTAGGCCAGGCGGACCGGTCCGATGATGATGTGGTTTTCACGGTTGTTCTTCATAGTTCCATTTTTCCTTTCTTTCTTTCTTTTTCCGGACCGGCCGCACTTCCGATGCCGGCCGCACCGTATCCGGGTCAGGGGAACCGGCCGCGGAAGAGATCCTGATCGGGGATCGCCGGCCGGTTTCCCGCGAACTGTTTTTTCAGTTCGCGGTTTCAGCATACGCGGGGGAAACGGGTCTGACCACGACGCGGCGTGGCGAATTTGCAACGCGCGATCCGGCCGTTTCTGTCATACATATCCGGCATATGCTGCACAAAACGAGCAAGAACAGCATAAAAAGAAAAAGGATCAGCCGATATTGTATAAAAAACGGCTTTTCCACAAAGCGACATGCCGTGTCGCGTGAAGGAAACAAATATTCTGAAATTGTTCAAAATGATTTATAACATGAGCCGATTCGCTCTGATGTGCTATTTCGCGGCGGGTTTCCTGTGCCGCGGGCAGATCAGTACCGTTTTCCCCATGCCGCGCAGAACAGTTACGGTGAAACCTATTCTGTTATTCCATCACACGCTCCCCGAGCCCGCTGAGCAGGTAGTTGACCTCCCGCAGATCGTGGATGTTATGCTCGATGCAGAATTTCAGCGCCAGATCCCGGCTGGAGGAGGGGCTGAAGCAATACCCGGCGAGCTGAAGCAGGCCGGCGCTTTCTTCCATATTCAGGCGCAGCCCGAAGCAGCACTTGACCGCGGTTTCCATGGAGGGTTTATAGCCGTAATCGCTTTTGATCTTGTAGAACATTTTTTTGTCCAGCCACGCGCGTTTATAGAAATCCACATACGGTGTTCCGCTTTCATCGAGACGCCGGAGGACTTCGCTGGAAAAGCTTTTCCGGACGGAGTTTTTCTTTTCCCATTCGTGATAGCTCCGGGCCATTTCGATGCTGTCATACAGATCCGGATCGCGCCGGGCTTCCTGCAGCAGCTCGTCCGCGGGACGGACGGGATTGTGCTGAACCTTCGGCTCGTCCCGGTCACAGGAAACAGTATCCTTGATGCTGTATTTGACCTGCGGCTTTTCCGGCTCCTCTGCGGGAGCCGGGGAAAACGGCCCGATGCAATAGGAAACGGTCGGTACATGATGCTCTTTAATGTAGGCGCGGGCTTCGCGTCCGAGCGCTCTCAGTTCGGGTGAACCGTTCCGGATTCTCCGCCTGTTCCAGTGAAACATAGGTACCTCCCGCATGATGATCGTTTTGTTTTTCTATTTCGTTCCGGAAACATCAGACTCCTTTTCCGGTCGCTTCCGAAGCGACCACGGGCATGGTGAAACGTGATACAGTACGGTCAGGGATTTTGTGAAAATGCGGAAAAGGTGGTTAACATGATGGACGGATCAAACCGTGTAAAAGAGAAATTGTGTGAAATAGCTCTGGAATTGAATTCCTGTAACAGGGACTATGCGGATTTGTATACATCATTCTTTCATCAGAAGCCAGGTGTGCCATACCCTTATGAAATAAACATATCGACATTGGCGAAATTAATGAATTCATTCAAGTCGATAAATGAAACACTGAAGACGATTGACGGTGCGGAAAAGCATGACTATCAGGAATTTATCACGGCTATGTCTGAATACAGTTCAATCAGAATACAAAGCGCGGACCTGCTACATACCGTTCTGATGCTTCTTAAGGATAAAGCGGACGGTAAGCTTCATTCGTATTCATTATCTCAATATAACGCGGATGTTGAAAAACTTGAGGCATATGAATCTCAGATCGGGGATATATACGGGCCCAATCTCCAGCAGCAATACAATACGGTAACGGGTTATCAATCGAATTCAAATCCACAGATCAAAACAAAAAAAGGATGCTATATCGCAACTTGTGTATACGGTTCATATGATTGCCCACAGGTCTGGACTTTGCGTCGATATCGTGATCATGTTCTTTATGCGTCAGCATCCGGAAGACTTTTTATCCGCCTTTATTACTTCCTTAGTCCGAAGCTTGTACATTGCTTTGGAAACCAACAATTTTTCAAAAGAACGTGGAAAGCATTTCTGGACATGAAGATCAACAAGTTGAAAGAAAAAGGGTTTGCAGATACTCCTTATTGCGATTTGTAAAATGATACTGATGCCCATCAAAACGGTCAACCACCTGCAGGATAGTGTATGTAAAAAATACAATCGCGAAATCTCCGACCTGGAGCCGGTTTTGGCCGTCCGGAAGGATTCGGCAGGAAAGTATAAAGGGAAACGGATAGCCGTGAAGAAAGTATAGGTGACGGGAAAAGATCATATTGCCGCGGATCCGATGATTCCGACATAAAAAACATTCAGGAGGAATTGAAAATGTATTCAGACGCTGAAATGCATTACGGTGTGACCTTCGGAAAAGGCGACTCTTCGGACTGGATCGAGTATTATGCGGATTTTACTCCGGAAGAGCAGGAGATTTATGATCATTGCCTTCTGATGCGGCGGAATCCCAATGAAGAACCGGGACTGAAAGCCGCGCTGGAGCGGGCGGAGGAGGATATCCGGGAAACCGAAGAAGACAACTGTGTGGAATATGACGATGAGTACGCCATGGAGTGCCTCGGCCGGGTCAAAATGGAAACGGATACCCTGAACGATCTGGTTCACGGGCGGGATGAGAATGCTTTGGAATTCTTCCATCTGGAAGACGCCACCGATGAGGAGATCGACGCGTGGGACGCGGACGAACTCAGCTACTCCGAGATTCCGGAGGTCCGGGATTTCGATCCGGACTTTGAACCGGAAAGCCCTTTTGATAACGGATGGATTCTCAATCTGGAATATATCAATCCCGCGGAGAATGAAAATCTGGATGACGATCTCGCGGGGGAGATCCTGTATGAACTGATGGACAAAGCGAACGGGGATTATTCCGATGTGCTTGATTTCATCCGGGAAAATGAAGCGTATTATGTCGGAGAAACTTCTTTGATGGATATCGCGAAGGACATCGCGGAGGAAATGGAGCTGGAAGATTTTCCGGGGGAATGAAGATTCCGGTATGCTATTTCAGGGATACTTGTTTATGAATAACGGCTGATATACAAGATGGGTTACTGAGGAGTCTCGTTGGAGGCTCCTTATATTCATTGCGAAAATGAATTATTACAAGTATGCAACAATTTGTACATGTTGTCAGCTATATTGAAACATGATACTATATGTTCGAGATAATGACCTCTGGCATAAGTTAAAGAAGGAATTTAAGGAAAAAGGGATTCCGCTATTGATTAGTACAATTGGTAAATTTGCCGATAAGTTATTCTTTGATAAACTTTAATCAATTATGATTGGAAGTATCTATGATGCATACACTTGAAATTCGTGAAAAAGCACAGGCTCTATTTGAATTTTTAAAGGAAGTTGTTTCACTTAGTCAGACACAGGTTACTGATGTGACTAAGCAGGTTGGGTATGTGTTTTTGCGTGATTTTATCAATGAAGAGTGTGTAAGTGCTTCTTCACGGGATACGACTGCTGAGAATGAGTGTGATTATTCAAAATATCTGATTCGCTTTCACAAACCCGAATTTCATGCTTGCCCGGTGCCAAATGAAATCCTTGTTCCCTGGCTGGAAGAAGGTTGGCAGGATTATCGTAAGAAATTGGTATGTAAGGATGTTTTAGAGAATACAAAGCCTTCTGATATAAATGCTGAGTTGGAAGAACAGGCTCTGCCTGCAATGGATAGTAATGAAAATACTGAGGCGGTTGAGGCTCTGGAGCCTGAACATTTTGCGGATAATCCTGACAGAATAGCAGCTTTTGATGTGTGGTTTAAACGTAGGAATAAGTGGGTTGATGAACAGAAACATATTGAAAAGATTCGTGAGTTATTCAATGATCTGTATGATATGTACATGGATGTCCAGCAGCGCCCTGGCGCATTGG
The DNA here is from genome assembly GCA_937906775.1 of uncultured Clostridia bacterium. Classification (GTDB taxonomy): domain Bacteria; phylum Bacillota; class Clostridia; order Christensenellales; family Aristaeellaceae; genus Aristaeella. Next base: position 16,084 of record CALCUD010000111.1, on the reverse strand, counting down.
AATTAATGCTGGGTAATGGTATTCTTACTGACCGGAATTATGCTCCCGAAAAAGTTACTGAAGCAAATAAGAAAATGGAACATCCGGTTTTCCTGAAACAAGTACGTTTGGAACTGGATGCTGTTAATAATACGATTTTTGTGTATGATACTGATTTGCCTCCGGAATTATATATGTCGTTATTTAGCGCGGTGCAAGAGATTAACCCGGATATGTTGAGCGGCCTTCAGAAACAAGCCACGGATAAATATATCCATCCTTTGGATCACGCTGAGTGTCGTGATCTGTTGAGTAGCATTTCTCACAGTATTTCTGCCGACGGTGCGTTTGTGCCGGACGAAGATTTCGGTCAGAAACGCACAGAACGGATTATAATTTCATGGAATCCTGTTTTGCTTGTTCGTAAACGTCCGGATGGTACAATCAAAGCTATTGAAGATATACTGAAAGCGATTGCTAATGGTATTGAGATTCCAGCTTCTTTGTTGGGTATTCTAGGTGTCTTTAATACACCTGCTGATCCTGGCTTTACTGATCCCGATATTGGTTCGGAAGGTCCGGTGCTGAAACCATGGGCGACTGATTTGCCCAAAGTTTTTGATGATGAAGATATCCTTTTGCCTAAGCCTGCCAATCAGGAACAGATGAATATCGCACGAAAGATTGAACGGGAACCGGCGGTTGTTGTTCAGGGCCCTCCTGGTACAGGCAAAACACATACGATTGCGAATTTGTTAGGTCATTTCCTCGCTCAGGGAAAGACTGTTTTGGTGACAAGTCAGACGACAAAGGCATTGACTGTTCTGCGGGATAAAGTTCCGGATGCGATCCGCGATCTTTGCGTTGCTGTCATGGATGATCAGCAGGGCAAAAATGATATGGAAGCTTCTGTGAATCAGATTGTGGATTTTATAGCTACTCATGATGTAGATTCACAGGCCCGTTTGGTCGAGGATCGCCGTAAAGCCCGCCATCATACATACACAGAGTTACAGAAGGCTAAAAGCCTTGCGTCGCAGATCCGCTATAAGGAATTTGAACCAATTTCATATTTGGGTGAAAGCTTTTCACCTTCCAGGGCGGCTGCTTTGCTCTCTGAACATAGAGAAGAGATTGCTGCGCTTCGTGATGATATATCAATAGATTCTGCTTTCCCGCTTTCTGAAGATGAGCTGAATTCGTTGTATGGCAGTAATGGATTGCTTTCTATCGAGGAAGAAAAAGAATTGTCTTCAGAACTTCCGGATCCTTGTTCCTTGATTGATGCAAAAATGATAGAGTCTGGTCTGGAATTGAGATCTCGTATGGCTGCAAAACTTGCTGATCTTTCTGAAGCCTGCAACCTACACCTGGCATTAAGTTCGGACGGTACCACTGTTTTCAATGAGGACAACAATCAAATAGTATTGAAATATACTCCGTCGGATAAATTGGCAGCATTACAACAGGCACTTTCTGTATATAAAAATGAACGACCGGTATGGGCCATTTATGCGTTGGCGGATGGTATGGATGCTGGTTTTGCCAGAAAACAATGGGAAACTCTGTTAAATATGATTGATGAATGCTATGAGAAGGCTCAGCCTGTTTTGGAAGATATGATGACTAAGCCTGTCAAGCTGCTCAATAATGCATCGTGGAATCTGCTCTTGTCGGATTTCGAAGAAATGAAGAATTCAGTAAAAAAAGGTGGCTTGATTCGTAAAGCGAAGCTGATTGTCCCTAAGAACTGGAAAGAAGCTTTGGCTTCTGTGACTATTAATGGTGTGTCCGCTGAAACTGAGGATGATCTTCGGATTATTATTGCTTATTTGAAAATGCTACAGGAACGTTCCAAACTTTCAGATGTCTGGAATCGTTTGATGGCGAAGAATGGCGCACCTGATTTTGAAGCGTTGGGGGACGACCCGGAACGCTCCTGTTACCAATATCGGCTTGAGATCCGCTTCTGGTTGAATTGGTATCGCATCAGTCGAAATGATTTGTTTAGCATGGCTGAAGCGTCTGGTATGGGTTCATTCTTGATTGATCCCATCAAAAATTTACAGCCTCTTAAGAAAGAGGATGCCAAGTCAGCCCTTGTCTGGATTAATCAAAATATGATTCCGGCTGCGGATTTGCTATCCTTACAGAGAGATTTGACTGTTTATGAATCGCAGAAATCAGACTCCCTTGAATTGTTGGCTGCAAGCAATCATTCGGAAACATGTAATAAATTGTATAATGCCCTGCAAGCTGATGATATTCCCGCTTATATTGATTTGGTAAATCAACTGAAGTTATTCTATTCAAAACGTGATTCCTTTGCTGTCAGAAAGTCGATTCTGCTGAAGCTTTCTGATGTAGCCCCGTTATGGACTTCTGATATTTCCTCCCGTTCCGGTATTCATTCGCAGAATACTGTGCCGGTTGATTTTGCTTCTGCATGGGAGCTTAAAAAACTTCAAACAGTAATCAATCAGATTACTTCAATGCCGTATCAGGAAGCTGAAAAGAAAGTTACCGAATTAACCAAACGCTATCGTGAAGAAACTGAATTGCTGGCTTCGGATTCTGCATGGCTGCATTTGCTCAAACGGGTTGCAGCTGATCCTTCTTTACGCCAATCGCTTACTCTATGGTCTCAGGCTGTTTTGAAGCTTGGTAAAGGTACAGGTAAGGGCGCAAAGACTCAGAACTTACTGCAGGAGATCCGTTCGTTGATGATCAAATGCCAGAAAGCTGTGCCAGCATGGATTATGCCTGTTGCTACAGTGATGAAAACCGTCAATCCTGTTGATAGCAGGTTTGATGTGGTTATTATCGACGAAGCAAGTCAATCAGGTATCTCCGCTACGGCTATTTTATATATGGGTCATAAGGTTATTGTTGTAGGGGATAAGGAACAGGTAAGTCCTTTGTCTGTTGGTATGGATAATACCAAATTGATTGCTTTGCAAGATGCTTTACTGAAAGGCAAGATTGAAGGAGCTGCTCTTTGGGATGGTTCTCTTTCACTCTATGATATTGCTTCTCAGATTTATCCGCCATTAATGTTGAAAGAACATTTTCGTTGTGTCCCTGAGATTATCGGTTATAGCAATATGCTTTCTTATAATGGGAAAATCAAACCTTTAAGAGAGGAAAGTAGTTCTCCATTAAAGACTGCTACTGTTTCTTATCGCGTAAACGGACAGAGAAAGGATAAATCTAAAACCAATAAAGCTGAAGCTGAAGCAGTGGTTGCTTTGCTTGAAGCGTGCCTGGAAGATCCAATCTATGAGAATCAGACGTTTGGTGTTATTTCTTTACTTGGTGATGATCAAGTAAAGTTGATTAACCGTATGATTTTGAATCATATCTCTATGAAACAGATTCAGGATCACGAAATTCTTTGCAGTAATGCCTCTGGTTTCCAGGGTGATGAGCGGGATGTTATTTTCCTTACGTTAGTTGATAGCAATGAACAGGATGGGCCGTTACCTTTACAGTCTGGTGATGGCGCAGGTTCCACTGGGTATGCGATGAAACAACGTTATAACGTAGCTGTTAGCCGCGCACGCAATCAGCTATGGGTTGTTCATTCGTTGGACCGCACAAAAGATTTGAAAGCGAATGATATGCGTTATCGGTTGCTTGAATATGTCGAGAATCCGGGCAATTATAAACAACAGATGACGCAGATTGAAGTCAAAGCAGAATCTCCTTTTGAAAAAGAAGTGGCTGAGAATTTGATTTCTAGAGGGTATCATATCGTTCAACAATGGCCGGTTGGTGCATATCGGATTGATATGGTAGCGATTTATCAGCAGTCAAAGATTGCTATTGAATGTGATGGGGAACAATGGCATAGTTCTGAAGAACAAATTCGGAATGATATGGAACGGCAGGCAGTTCTTGAACGGCTTGGCTGGAGATTTATTCGTATTCGCGGCAGTGAATTCTATCAGAATAAGGATTCGTCTTTGAATCGAGTAGTTGACGCTTTAAAAGAGTATGGTATTATGCCAGAAAAATGCTCTTCTGAAGATCTCACCATTCACAAAACTGATGAAGTATTGCAGCGCGTGAAACTGAAAGCGCAGAACCTTTTGTCGCGTGAAGATACAATAACTGAGTCTGGATTTATTTCTGGTATGGTTTCTGAAACAATACCTGAAGTAGTCATATCAGTTGAGCCGGTTAAGCCTGTAGTTGAATCATCATTGCATGATGAATCCGTTGATGCTACAGTGGTTAATGATTTGCAACAGGATTTGATACTTAATGAAAATAATCTGTTGAATTATACTGTTGCTGTAGAGACTTCTCATTTAGGTATTCATCCGTATGATACAACAGCTTTTTCTGCTCATTTTCCAAGTGATGAGATTGTGAGAAAGCAAGAAGAAGAACGTACATCCCCCCCAAAAAATCAACAGATATCGATTGATGATGTTATTACAGAAAAAATACAGCCTGCCAAACAACAATACGCAGAGGTTACAGAAGTGCCTGTGCCTTCTCGAAAAATGCCTAAAGTTGAGCAGCAGGTGATGACCTTGCCTAAAGATGACTTGTTAGCCGCTCTTGATCAAAATGGTTTTGAATATATAGACAATCGTGCTTCTTCTGATATAGTTTGGGTTATATACGATAAGAATAAGGTTGAGTTACTGAACAGCATAATATGCAAATTCAATTACCGTTCGGGTTTTGAAAAAAGAGGTTCTGTTGTTACTAGGAATCGTCCTGCTTGGCGTATTATGACAAAATAATGGAGGGTGAATTATGGCTAAGTCTGAAAGTACATTGAAGTTTGAGATTATCAATGAGATTGGTGTCATTTCCGAAGATGGTGCCTGGAAGCTGGAATTGAATCGCGTTTCATGGAATGGACAGGAACCCAAATATGATATCCGCCGTTGGTCTCCTGATCATGAAAAAATGGGTAAAGGTGTCACACTTTCTGATGCTGAATTGGTAAAGCTTTGTGATGTCCTGCAGGCTGAAAAAGAATTCCTTTCAAATGACTAAAATCCATTGATTGGCTGCTAAGTGCGAGGTGTGTTTATGGATATCATTACCATTTTGAGTCAGATTGATTTGGGTAGTTATGCAATGCCTGTATTTCAGCGCGGTTATGTCTGGAACCGCGATCAGGTGCGTAAATTGATGAATTCACTGTATCGAGGATATCCAATTGGTGAACTGTTGGTTTGGAATACTCAGACAGATGAATCATTATCCCGTGGGGATGGTCCTTTGACTCCGGGTAATGTGAATTTGATTCTGGATGGACAGCAGCGTATGACCTCATTATATGGCGTGATTCGTGGTAAGCCTCCGAAGTTTTTTGACGGTAATGCGGCGTCTTTTACTGGGTTATATTTCAATTTAGCTGATGAAACTTTTGAATTCTATATGCCTGCTAAAATGAAGAATGATCCGGCGTGGATCAGCGTGACAGAATTAATGCAGTTGGATGCTTCGGGCTTTCTAAAGAATAAAGTTAAGGAAGATCCCGTTAATGCCGCTTTCTGGATGGAAAGTATCGATAAACTAACGAAACTTGATGGCATAAAAAAACTGGATATCCATGTACAAACCGTTTCCGGCGAAGACAAAACGATTGATGTTGTGGTAGAAATCTTTAACAATGTGAATAGCGGCGGAACGAAGCTGAGCAAAGGTGACTTGGCATTAGCCAAGATTTGTGGCGCCTGGCCGGAAGCACGTGATGAAATGAAAAAGATACTGCAGAAGTATCATTTTGCAGGCTACGATTTCACCATGGATTGGCTGCTTCGTTGCGTAACAGTATATATTACCGGTCAGCCATATTTTTCATATCTGGGGCAGGTTGGTACAGAAGAATTCAAGAAAGCATTAAGTAAAACGGACCAGATGATCGGCACTTGTTTGGATCATATTGGTTCTCGTCTGGGCCTGGACCATGGCCGTGTGCTGGGTAGTGTGTTTGCTGTTGTAACAATGATTGGTTATCTGCGTTACAATAACTGGAAATTGTCCGGTAGTGCTGAGTGGGACCAATTACTTTATTGGTTTGTTCACGCATTCCTATGGGGCCGTTACGCAGGGTCTACAGAAAGTTCTCTTGCTCAGGACTTGAATACGATCAACCATGGTGATGGAGTAGAGGGATTGATCCGTCAACTGAAACAGAGCCGCGGAGATTTGATCATCAGGCCTGCTGATTTCTGGGGATGGAGTACTGGTTCTCGTTTCTATCCATTATTGTATTTGCTTACAAGGACAAATAACTGCCGCGATTGGGGTACAAATCTGGAACTGAAAAACAACCTTTTGGGTAAGAATTCAACACTGGATGTTCATCATATCTTTCCGAAGGATTTGTTGTATAAAGCAGGGAAAAGCAAGGCTATTGTCAATGCTCTGGGCAATTATGCTTTCCTGACAAAAGATACCAATATTGCTATTTCGAATAGTGCTCCTGTAGACTACTTTCCGGTTTACAGAGAAAAGTGTCCTGGTGCAATGGATACTCATTGGATTCCTTCTGATCCGGAACTCTGGAAAATTGAAAATTATGAAAAGTTCCTTGAAGCCCGTCGCATTTTGTTGGCACAAGCAGCTAATAAATTGCTGGATTCGCTTTATCAGGGACAATTGGAAGAAACTACCTTACAGGATTTTGCTACTAAGGAATACGATCATGCCGTTGATGAAGAGGAAGAAATTGAAAGCATGGTTCTGTGGATGAACGAACGCGGATTAAGCGAAGGCACTCTAAATCATGAGATTGTTGATGATAATGGTACGGTGGTTGCAATTATTGATCTTGCCTGGCCACAAGGAATTCAATCCGGTCTTAGTGAACCTGTTGCCCTGTTGCTTAATGAAACCGCAGAAACGCAAGCTACTGTCAGTAAATATGGATATCGATATTTTACCAGTGTAGTAGAATTGCAGTCGTTTATTACAAATACATATTTGCAGTAAAGTAATGTAACAATTTCGATTGTTGTGCAGGAGATCATTATGCAAGGGAAGTATCCTGTCATCACATTATGCGGCAGTACCCGCTTTAAGAATGAATTTATTGAAATGCAGAAGCGCCTGACGCTTGAAGGAAATATCGTTATCAGCGTAGGACTCTTCGGTCATTCCGGGGATAATGAGGTCTGGGCAGAAGGCATGAAAGAAATGCTGGATGATATGCACAAACGGAAAATCGATATGGCCGATGAGATCTTTGTCATTAATGTTGGCGGGTATATTGGTTCCAGCACAAAGTCTGAAATTGAGTATGCGAGGGCAAGAGGCAAACGTATCCGATATCTTGAACCGGTCTGTGATGCCTTATAATTAATTTAAAAAAAATTCCGAGGAGAATGCCAATATGATTTTACCAATCAGACCGGAACTGAATATATTCGCTCTTTCTTCACTCTTTGATGATATGAGTGAGTCCTATAAGATCTACTGGTTTCAAAGCATCATGGACGGCGTGAAGCAGGGGACACAAAACATGACATTCGATGAGATCATCAACCGGATGATCCTCCATGCATGGTATCCGGTATCGGAGTACCGCCTGAAACTCGGCCCGTCGGATACGCTGGAAAAGACGGTTTATCATGTTCATGAATTAAGCGGTCTGTCATCTTCCGCGCCTGAAAAGGATATTCTCACTTTTCTTCTTTCCGCTACGGATTCGCAGTCAGTCAAATACAGAAATACGCTGGCGATGTTTGTTCCTTACCGGCTCATGGCTCCGTTCATGCCGGATTTTAAGGGAAAATGCTGGGATAATCAAAATAAAACAATCCGGCATATCAATGAAAATGAATCTACGCTTTATACATTCGGTGACGGACAGGGCCTCCAACGGATGATCCGGATCCGGGACAAATGGATGCCTTATCTGATTTCCAATCAGGAAATCATTGACGACTGGATCGAATGCAGTCTGGTCGAATATCTGCAAAAACGGAACCCCAATATTGCCGGTATTTCAGACAAACTGCATGCTCCTGTTGAGTGCGGAACGGATAAGCCTCAAATTTCCGGAATGAGATATTATCATATTCACGCGGCGGAATACTGCAATGCGTCTTCTTTTCCCATGCCGGAATCATATTATGCGGATTTCCTGTCGCTTATTCCGGAAGGGTGCCGCATTCTGGACCTGGGCTGCGGATCGGGGCGGGATCTGAAATACTTCGCGGAACACGGATATGAAGCGGAAGGACTGGATTCATCCACGGAGATGTGCCGGTTTGCCGAGCAGCATTCCGAAAGGATCATTCACTGCGCGGATTGCCGGACATGGGTTCCGGAGAAGAAATATGACTCCATCTGGGCCTGCGCTTCACTCCTTCATCTGACGGAAGAAGAGATCGTTTCTTTCTTCCGGAATCTGTCCCGTTTGCTCAATCCCGGCGGAATCATCTATGCTTCTTTCAAGCAGGGGATTCAGACCGGGGAAGACGCCGACGGACGGTATTTTACAGATTTTACACAGAATTTGCTTTCTCAGATCCTTGAACAGAATACCGCGCTGCGTCTGCTGGATCAGAAAGTCACTCCGGACCGTTTCGGCCGCAGCGGTTTTGAATGGATCAATCTGTATTTCAAATTCATGTAAATCTATGAATTCATGATGTGAGGTATTTATCATGCCGGGACAGCCAACAAAGCAAGGGAATTAGGGAAATTAGGCTGCAATTCATTCAGACGCGACAGACAGCATTCAGTGTCTGAACGGTGAATTTACCGCGCCTTTGAACAGCAATACTGTTTATGTTCTTGGTAACTTCATCGGGACAAGGAAGCTAATTGGCTGTTTTTCTTGGGCCGCTTGCCGGCAACAAGGTACTGATCCGCGGCAATCATGATCCAAAGGAGCACAGTAAAGAGACACAAAAATTCTTTCAAGATATCAAGTACTACAAAGAAATCACAGACGGTGACAAGCATGTGGTTCTCTGTCACTACCCGATGCCATATAGTCATCTTCTTTCTTGGTAAAGTGTAGTGTTTATTGCTGGCCAGCAATGCAAAAGGCACCGACCTTGTGAACGGTCGATACCCTTTGCGCTGCCGGCTGATGGGTATAAAATAGCGACCGGCATTACTGCTGATCGCCAAGAATTCGCTGAGTTAGTATTTGTCGCAAAACTGGGCATAGAAGTCGCTTCGATCATCTTCTGTCAGAGCGTCAATTAATAACCGGTCTACAAAGTCCTGTAGTTCACATTTCATTTCTTCATACTTTGTTTCATAATCAGCTTTGTCGAAGAAAGCTGTATGAACCATTGAGCCATATACTCCGCATGTCACTGCATAGTATTGTTTGCATTTTTCCAAGGTAATACGGCAAGTATGTTCATATTCTTCGTCTTTGATTACGATACCGTTTTCTGTTCCACGTTTGCCCATCCATTCTTGTAATGGTATCCACATAAAGGTATCACCACCTCAGATTTTCCGGACCACTTTTTTGAACAGATTTACGGCTCTCTTGATAATCTTGGGAGCAATGACAGCCACACCAACAATGCCGGCAGCTCCTTTTACGGCTTTAGCTGCTTTTTCTTTTCCGGAGTAGTCTTTCTTGTTCAATTCCTTCGCCTTAAATGAATCGCTCTTCGCCATTTTCAAGCACCTCCATAATGATATCGCCTGTCATTTTTAATTCGATGGTATCATACGGTTTTGCCAGCGCTTCGCTATGCTTTTGCTCAGTGAGAATATATGGCACAGCTTTTTCACATATGGTATCGGAGAAGTCTTCCTTGCGATGGATGTTCTGAAGGGTTTTCACATTAGTGAAATCCAATGACTGGATGAAGGAAACGGCATCCTTATATGCTTTCTCAGCTGCCTTAGATTCATCACAGTAGTTATAGGAATCTGCCAGAAGTTGTGTTGCTAAAAGGTATAACTGGAAGTATTGCTGAATGGAGTAAAATGCGTTGTCTTTGCTGGAAAAATAACTTCCGCTCGATAATCGTCCCATGAACTGAGCAATCTGAGATTTTGGGATGGCAGGGAATGACGCGACTTTTGTTTTTAGTGTTTCACCAATTTGCCCTCTTGCTTCCAGAAGCAGTTGCTGGGCATTGCCTATAGCAATTTTTCTTTGAATGGGGTTATCTATTACGATTGCCTGTTCCATGCCCTCTTTTCCTGCGCGCAGTCTGCCAACTCGGTCATCGGTTTGACCTTGTTCAATCCGTTTTACAACATCATAAGTTTCCTGTACCAGCTCTGTCAACTTGGCAATTTGTTGCTGTAAAGCCATCATCTGCATATTTGCAGATATATCATGCATGGGATTACCTTGCACAACTTCCTCTGGCTTTATTGGCATATTACAAGCAAAACAATGTTTTCCATTGGGGAGCACTTCGTACAGAGTAGCCCATTGCTTTCCATCTTTTCCTGCCAATACGGTGTACTTACCCGCTTCAAGACCAGCTTGATACTCAGTTGGAACTTGTACAACATATTCGATCCCACGCTTCACATTTTTGATGATCTGTGCGGTGTCAAAGCAACGTACAATATCACCGAATGTTTTCTTGAAGTCGATTTTAGGAGTATTCTCCTCCAACTTCAGAATTTTCCCGTCCGTACTGTAGGGAATGATATCATCATTTTCAGGATTCATTGGAAGATTGCTCATAACATCACCTGCTTTTGTTGTAATCAGCTGCCTTGATCATCATCGTCGCAGTAATCTTCACCGAATGCAATAACTCCCAAATCTGGCAAAGCGGAACGAATGATATTGGAGATTACGTTTAACTCGGAGCAGCAATACATCGATCCGCTTTCCTTGATAACATTACCATCTTCCAAAGTGAGTTCCAATTCCCAATTGCCTACATCGGTCGCAAAACAACGAACAAAGTTGCTCCGAAAGTACGTATCGATTTGGTTTAAAATATCAATCGCGGTATCTATATTGATTCGTGTCTGCTCTTTCCTTAATGGAACTTCTTTCCAAGGAAAAGAATCGCCGACGGTCTTTGCGCTGAACCAAACCTGACCTTTGCTGTTGATTGTAATCCGCTGTGCAATCTCATCACCTGGTTCCGGAGCCGGCCCATAACATAGCAAGTCGGAAACAATTGTGACTTTCATCGGTTTCGATTCAAGCATTACGTTCGCCTCCAGTACTCTGGAAATCATTGCAAACAGCATAGCTGCATTGAATGTAATTTGAATTCAACGTATTTCATCGCAAATTCAACGTATTTCAACGCAAATTCAACGCATTTCAACGTAAATTCATCGATTGGTTTCTTTGGCGAGCTGATAAACGGTAGCTTTTCCGTTTCCAACTTTTATGATACTCCCTTCGGAACACATCCCATGAAGGACATATGAAGCCTGGTTTTTACTGAAGCCACAAAGTTCCTGAACCGTTGCGGAAGAGATAGTCTCCTTTTTCTTCAGGTATTCTATGATCCGCGCACGGGCGTTAATCTGCGTAACAGTCTTGTCTTGCACATAAGCGACATCTGTCTTGACAGCTTCATATACCTTTGCTGTCAGCATATATTCGCGTCCGGATGGTTCAATCAGACCCATACTACGCAGTTGCTCCAGTTCCTTCTGTGCCGTATCTTTTGGTTCCTGAATGATGGATGCAGCCATGTCAAGCTTAATGCGCCGATGCTCATACAGATAGCGCAGTATCATCAGCCTTTGTACACTGAACAGTTTTCCATCTTTATCCTGTTCTTCGGCAATGAAACGTGCAAAGCCTTGGTTTTCAATTGTGTTACGTAGCAAATGATACGAATGGCTTTGAGGTACAGTGAATGGAAATTCATTCTTTTTTATCATATTTGTTTTGATGCACGGCTGACCCGGGCAATCCATCAATCCTTCCTGGAATCAAACTCACTCGTTTGATTTTCTTCGGCAATTTTCGCGATCGTCTGATATATCGGAACAATTTTATAATCTTCAGTTTCCTGAAGAGGAATGTATTTTTGCAAGTATTTTCTCAGATTCGGGTTGCATACATAGACGTAGGTCCCTCGGATTCCGCGGGTCAGCATGGTGCTGTATACATTCAGGATCTGATCCCGCAATAAGTCAATTCCACCATTTCCTACAGCCTTGCCACGGGTATCATGATATTGGTTTTTATCGACCGTGAGTTTCCTGCAGACCGGGTCATAATCAATCTCTTTACCAATAATCACCGCGGCGTAGTTCAGATCATAGCCCTGAATGGTATGAATGCAGCCGATTTCATTGACCGCGTTTTCGGAATTGACCCAGTCCACGGATGTCGTGTTCCATTTGTAGGAACGGCCGTCCAGTTCGATATCATATTTCTCCGGATGCTTGTTGCTGACCCATTCCCAGGAATATCCCGCGACCGTCCGGCATAGACTGTATTGATCGTTCAGTTCCTTGATCCGGTCGGTCATTTCACCGCAATCTGTAAAAAGCCGGAAGTCATATTGATCGAATTGCTGCATCTCCGTTGGAGGGCAGTCGCTGAAAATGCTCCGGATATAGGCAATATACGCGTCGCCGGCCATGCATCGGAACTGGGTCCGGAGATGATATATCTTTGTGCTGGATTGTTCATATAACTGACGGAAATACGAAGCGGGAATATCAGAAGGCCGAACTGTTTGATTGCGGTCATAAAACAGAACCTGATATTTGCTCTTCAGACGGATCCAATCCAGCTCCGTTCCGTGCTCATCCAGATTGAGCCGCTTGTTGCCCGCGTCGAAAGAAGGGTAATGTGCCAGCGCGTGACGCCTCTGGAGACGGTGCGCTTCATCCACAACCAGCAGATCGTATTTCCCATCCAGTTCGGGAACATCGGACGGTTTCAGAACGCGGACATTCTTCAATCCCGCGATGGATTTGAACACGCCCGTAAGGGTGGTTCGAAGGGATTGCATCGGAATGACCAGCCCGATCCGCATTCCGGAAGGAAGCTTTTTCAGATTTTCATACAGATCGTAATTTTCAGAATCCGCTTCAGCCTCGACTTCGGGAAGCTTCATCGGATGTTCCGCGAGCAGCTTCATCATATAAACAGCCAGAATGGTTTTTCCTGTTCCGGGACCGCCTTCCACGATCGCGGTCATATCTTCGCCCCGGAGCATGGCTTCGGTCATATCCCCCAGGATATTGGATACCGCGGCATATTGGTCTGTACTCAAAGAGTTATAGGGAGAATACTTGAACAGATCGGAATTCTCAATTTCACGCAATGTTTTCTGCGCGAGATTCCGCTGGATCAGTTCCGCCCAGATATCGTCGAACTTCATCTGGTAATCCGCCCGGCGATAATAGTTATGCATATGAAGCCCGGCGTTACCGTTCTGCAGGGTGAAACGGTCATCCGCGGACATGTGTTTGATCAGGAAGGCCTCCAGATCCAGAATGACGGATTTGTTGTAATCTCCGTCCGTGATCAGATTGATTCGGGTCAGCCGGCGACGGTCCGGGTTGTGCAGATGCTGGGAGGCGCGAACCGAAGCGTCCAGCGTTTCGCCCACATAGGCTTCGTGCCCGTCATCAATGATATAGACAACAGGCCAATCCGTACCGAAGGACACATGCGAAAATTCTTCCGGTGTCTGGTCTGAAAATGACGTCGCGTAGAAATTCGCCATTGTCAGTCCTCCAATTCATCGTACTTCCGGCTGGAACCTTTTGCTTTTTCGACCGGGTATTTCTGACGGTTCTTCTCCAGTTTATCCAGCATCGCCTGCTTTGGGTCGATTCCGGTCCGGTCAGCCAGCATCAGGCAATACATCATGACATCCGCCAGCTCCTCGCGGACCTTTTCAACCTGATAATCCGGGCCCCATTGAAAGCATTCCAGCAGTTCTCCGGCTTCAATAGCGACGGACTTCGCCAGATTTTCCGGAGAATGAAACTGCATCCAATCCCGCTCATTATTGAATTCACGTAAAAGGTCACGGATTTCGGTCATGAAGAACACCTCGAATTGAATAATGTACTTACGAATCTGTAAAATATTCTATCATATTCGGGGTTTTCTGAAAACCCACCCATTATCACTGTAAACTGTATTGAGTGCTGATGTCCGGTTATCACCGATCATATACGTTTTTTCGCTGTTTACTTTTGATGGGATTCAGACGATTATTATACGGGGATATTATATAAATTAATAGGTGTCTATGCAGACCTATACGATTAATTGTCGCGGTCGAACGAAGTTATTGCAGTGCGTTGATTTCTTATGGTAAAATACCATTATCGGAACAGATAATGATGAAGAATCCGTCATATAGGGTCGCGTGGAAACCGGAAAGAAGGGATCTGCAGATGAACTGTTACACAGACGTAACGATAAAAAAATATTGCTATGTCGAATGGAGTTCGTTGATAGTAGCTGCTGCAAAGCAAAAAAAGAATCCCCGTCGGGATTCTTTATGCGCCATTGCGCGGCCGATCGAATCGGCGATTTCGCTAAAAAGCTTATTTGAACGCGTAGTGCAATTCCGTAGGGGACGGAAACTGCATAAATAATATATAATTATTCGAAAGGATTTGTCAATATGGATAAGAAAAATTATTTCATCGGTCTGGATATCGGAACGGATTCGGTAGGATATGCGGTAACGGACGAAGAGTACAATCTCTTAAAATACAAAGGTAAACCCATGTGGGGCGCGCATCTTTTTGAAGAAGCCAAATTGAATGATGAAAGGCGCGCGTTCCGTACAGGCCGTCGCCGGCTTGAACGGCGGAAGCAACGCGTCAAACTGGTTCAGGAACAATTCGCGGAGGAAATCGGCAAAGTCGATCCGGCATTCTTTACCCGAATCCGTGAAAGCGCGCTTTGGCGTGATGACGCAGAGGAACCGTTTTCAGTTTTCAATGATCCGGGGTATTCGGATGTTGAATATCATCGGCAATATCCGACGATCCATCATCTGATCGTTGATTTGATGCACACAACGGAACCGCGGGACGTTCGGCTGGTCTATCTGGCCTGTGCCTGGCTTGTCGCGCATCGGGGTCATTTTCTGAATGCCGTCAGCAAAGAAAATATCGCAGGGCTGACAGATTTCGACAGCCTGTGGAACAATCTGGAAACATACATATTAAACTTTGACCCGTCATATGTTCTGCCGTGGAATAAGGCTGACTGTAACAAACTGGCTGAAATCCTGCGTAAGAAAATGCCGGTTACGGCGAAGACTAAAGCGCTCACTGCAATCCTTTTTGAATCCGGAAAAGCACCCAAAGCACAGGAAAATTTCCCGTACAGTCCGGAAGCATTGATCAAGCTTCTTTGCGGTGCGAAAGTGGCCCCGAAGGATTTATTTATTGGATCCGACAATTACAACGAATTATCTTCCTTCTCTCTGTCTTCCAAGGATGAAGAGATGGAGGAGCTGTTTGGCAAACTCGGAGATGACGCCGAACTGATTATCCTTTTGAAAGCGATTTATGACTGGGGCATTCTGGTCAATACATTGAATGGGCAGAAATCCATTTCCGAAGCAAAAGTTCAGATTTATGAACAGCATGAAGCAGATCTTAAAAATCTGAAAAAGTTTATCCGGAAATATTATCCGGGGAAATACAATGAAGTGTTCCGGGAAACGCGGGATGATAATTATCAGGCATATGCTTATCATTCCGGTAACAGATCAAACCCGCTTCCCAAGGACAAGGCGAAGAAGGATGAATTCTGTCTCTATCTGAAGAAACTCGTCGAAAAAACAGATGTTCAGGAGGAGGACCGGGCATTCTTTGAGGATATGATGACGCGTCTTTCCGCCAATGCCTTTATGCCGAAACAGGTAGACGGGGATAACCGTGTTATTCCTTATCAATTGTATTGGTACGAATTAAAGGAGATCCTGACGCGCGCCTCGGGCTATCTCGCGTTTTTGGATCAAAAGGATCCGGATGGATTTACAGCAACGGACAAACTGCTGACGATCTTTGAGTTCAGAGTTCCGTATTTTGTGGGACCGCTGAATAACCGATCCGAACGCAGCTGGGTCGTACGGAAACCGGAAAAGATCACTCCGTGGAATTTTGAACGGGTCGTGGATCTGGACGCGAGTGAAAATGAGTTTATCCGGAATATGCTCAATACCTGTAC
>CALCUD010000110.1 GCA_937906775.1 uncultured Clostridia bacterium | reverse complement strand
GAACATGTACAAGATCGCCGGCGAGCAGCTGCCCGCGGTGTTCCATGTTTCCGCCCGCGCGCTGGCCTATCACGCGCTGAGCATTTTCGGCGATCATTCCGACGTCATGGCCTGCCGCCAGACCGGTTTCGCCATGCTGGCTTCCAACTCCGTACAGGAAGCGCAGGATCTGGCGCTGGTCGCGCACCTTGCGACCCTCAAATCCTCCGTTCCGTTCCTGCATTTCTTCGACGGTTTCCGCACCAGCCATGAGATCCAGAAGATCGAAGACATCGCGTATGAGGACATCGCCAAGATCATGCCGTGGGACGCCGTGAAGGCCTTCCGCGAGCGCGCGCTCAATCCCGAGCATCCGCATCAGAAGGGCACCGCGCAGAACCCGGACATCTACTTCCAGGGCCGCGAAGCCGCCAACAAGAACTACCTCGCCACGCCCGCGATCGTCGAAGAGTGCATGAAGCAGGTCGAAGAGATCACCGGCAGAGCGTATCATCTGTATGACTATGTCGGCGCGCCCGACGCCGAGCGCGTCATCATCGCCATGGGCTCCGGCTGCGACGCCATCGAGGAGACCGTGGATTATCTCGTTGCCAAGGGAGAAAAGGTCGGCCTGATCAAGGTTCACCTGTTCCGCCCGTTCGCCGCGGACAAGTTCATCGCGGCGATCCCCGCGTCCTGCAAGGCCATCGCCGTGCTCGACCGCACCAAGGAAGCCGGATCTCTCGGCGAGCCTCTGTACGAGGACGTTTCCACCGCCATGCGCGAAGCCGGCAAGTGCTGCGTGAAGGTCGTCGGCGGCCGCTTCGGTCTGGGCTCCAAGGAATTCAATCCCACCATGGTCAAGGCCGTGTTTGACAATCTCGCCAAGGACGAGCCCAAGAACCATTTCACCGTCGGCATCAACGACGACGTGACCGGCACCTCCCTCGAGCTGGGCGAGACGCTGGACGTGGCCCCCAAGGGCACCGTTTCCTGCATGTTCTACGGCCTTGGCTCCGACGGCACTGTTGGCGCGAACAAGAACTCCATCAAGATCATCGGCGACCATACCGATAAGTACGCGCAGGCGTATTTCAGCTATGACTCCAAGAAGTCCGGCGGCATCACCGTCAGCCACCTGCGCTTCGGCGACACGCCCATCAAGTCCACCTACCTCATCGACAGCGCGGACTTCGTGGCCTGCCACAACCCGGCGTATGTCACCAAGTACGACATGGTCAGCGCGCTCAAGGTCGGCGGCGTGTTCCTGCTGAACTGCCCCTGGACCGAAGAGCAGCTTGAAACCGAGCTTCCCGCTTCCATGAAGCGCAAGCTCGCCGAGAAGAAGGCCCGCTTCTACACCATCGACGCCATTTCTCTGGCCGCGTCCGTCGGCATGGGCAACCGTATCAACACCACCATGCAGGCCGCGTTCTTCAAGCTGGCCGACATCATCCCCTACGAAGACGCCGACAAGTATATGAAGGAAAAGGTCGTCGCCTCCTACGGCAAGAAGGGTGAAGACGTCGTCAAGATGAACTTCGCCGCCATCGACGTCGCCATCAGCGGTCTGGTCAAGGTCGACATCCCCGCCGACTGGGCCGACACGACCGAAGGCGCCGTTCCCGCCAAGGTTCCCGGAACCACCGAATATTTCGACGAATTCATCGCTCCCGTTCTGGCCCAGGAAGGCAACAAGCTGCCCGTCAGCAAGCTGGATCCCCGCGGCATCGTGCCCACCGGCACCACCAAGTTCGAGAAGCGCGGCATCGCCGTGACGGTTCCCGCCTGGAACAAGACCAAGTGCATCCAGTGCGGCAACTGCGCGATCGTCTGCCCGCACGCCTGCATCCGTCCCATCTATGTCGCGGCTGACGCTCAGGTTCCCGCCGGATTCGACACCCTGAACGCGACCGGCAAGGAATTCGCCGGCATGCTGTACCGTATGCAGGTCAGCCCCATGGACTGCACCGGCTGCGGCAACTGCGTCGACGTCTGCCCGCAGACGGCCAACGAAAAGGTCGAAGCGGCCGACAAGCCCCTGACCATGAAGCCCCTGGATTCCCAGCGCAAGGAAGACGAGAACTGGGAGTTCGCGATGACCGTTCCCGAAGTGGCCGACAAGATCACCAACAAGGCCACCGTCAAGAACAGCCAGGCCCTGAAGCCCCTGTTTGAGTTCTCCGGCGCCTGCGCGGGCTGCGGCGAGACTCCCTATGTCAAGCTGGTTACCCAGCTGTTCGGCGACCGCATGATCGTTGCCAACGCCACCGGCTGCTCCTCCATCTACGGCGGATCCGCCCCCACCTGCCCCTACACCGTCAACGAGAAGGGCTTCGGACCCGCCTGGTCCAACAGCCTGTTCGAAGACAACGCCGAGTTCGGCTTCGGCATGAACCTGGCGACCCAGCAGCGCCGCGCCAAGCTGGCCGAAGTCATCACCGAGATGGCCGCCAACGCCAGGAAGGACGAAGTCAAGGCCGCCGCTCAGGAATGGCTCGACAACATGAACAACGCCGACGCCTCCCGCGCCGCGGGCGACAAGCTGGTCGCGCTGCTCGAAGCATGCGACTGCGACGGTGAAAACAAGAAGTACGTCCTCGAGAACAAAGACCTGCTGACCAAGAAGTCCATCTGGATCTTCGGCGGCGACGGCTGGGCCTACGACATCGGATACGGCGGAGTGGACCACGTCCTCGCGCAGAATCAGGATGTCAACATCCTCGTTCTCGATACCGAAGTGTACTCCAACACCGGCGGACAGGCCTCCAAGGCGACGCCCACCGGCTCCGTGGCGAAGTTCGCCGCCGCCGGCAAGCGCACCAAGAAGAAGGACCTGGGCATGATGGCCATGAGCTACGGCTACGTGTACGTCGCGCAGGTCGCCATGAGCAATCCCGCTCAGGTGATCAAGGCCATGCTGGAAGCCGAAGCCTATGACGGACCTTCCCTGATCATCGCCTACGCGCCCTGCATCAACCACGGCCTCCGCGCCAAGGGCGGCATGGGCAAGGCTCAGGCCGAGATCAAGAAGGCTGTGGACTGCGGCTACTGGCAGCTCTACCGCTACAATCCCGATCTGGAGAACCCGATGACCATCGACAGCAAGGATCCCACCGGTGATTATCAGGAATTCCTGAAGGGCGAAGTCCGTTACACCTCTCTGGCTCAGCAGTTCCCCGAAGCTGCCGCGAAGCTCTTCGTGCAGCAGGAGGAAGACGCCAAAGTGCGCCGCGAGAGCTACAAGAAGATGGCCGGACAGGAATAATTTCCCTGTTTTTCCTGCGGGACCGTCGCGTTTTGCGACGGTTCCGCTTTTTTTGCGCCGCGGGATGTGGTATACTGATTCTTACAGATTCCGCCGAGGAGGAAGATCCTGTGAGCAAAACCAAGGACCGGATGCGGGAAAACCAGCTTCGATACAAACAGTCTCTGGGGCAGAATTTCATTTATGATGAGGATCTGCTGCGCTCGCTGGTGGAAGCCGCCGGCGTGACGAAAGACGAGGACGTGCTGGAGATCGGCCCCGGGATGGGGAGCCTGACCGGCCCGCTGTGCGACGCCGCGGGGCACGTGACGTCGCTGGAGCTGGACGAACGGCTGATCCCGCTGCTGAACGCGTACATGGCGGAAAGAGACAATTTCACGCTGGTCCAGGGGGATGTGATGACCGCCGATCTTCCGAAGATCACGGCGGATCTGCGGAAGCCCTTCGCGGTCGTGGCAAACATTCCGTATTACATCACGACGCCGCTGATCCGGATGCTGCTGACGTCCGGCCTGCCTGTCAGCCGTCTGGCTCTGATGGTCCAGAAGGAAGTGGCGGACAAGATCCTGGCCGCGCCCGGCGACGAGGGATGGGGCATGCTGGCGGTGCTCTGCCAGTATCTGTGCGAACCCTATCAGGCGCTGGCGGTCCCGGCCGCGTGCTTCACTCCGCCGCCCAAGGTGGACAGCGCTTTCGTGATCCTGCCGCTCCGGAAGGAGCCGGCGGTCCCGGTGCTGAACGAAGAAGACTTCTTTAAGGTTTCGGCCGCGGCGTTCGCGCTCCGGCGGAAAACCATGACCAATAATCTGTGCGCGACTTTCCGGCTGAGCCGGGAGGAGGCGCTGGGGCTGATGCTCCGGGCCGGGCTGGATGAAAAGATCCGGGGCGAGAAGCTGACCCTGGAGGAGCTCGGGCGCCTGTCCGACGCCTGGACGGAATACCGGGAGGGATCGAAATGAGCATTGCGAAATTCGGCCGCGTGAGCGAGGAGCAGTTCGCGGCGGATACGGCCGGCCTGCAGGACTGCATGGCGATCCGGGACGTTCCGCTGCCCTGCAGGGCCACGGCGGGAAGCGCCGGATACGATTTTGTCACGCCGGCGCCCGTGACGGTCCCCGCCGGCGGAACGGCGCTGATCCCGACCGGGATCCGCTGCGAAATGGATCCGGACCGGGTTCTGCTGATCTTTCCCCGCAGCTCGCTGGGCTTCAAGCACGGGATCAGCCTCGCCAACACCGTCGGGGTCATCGACAGCGATTACGCCCGGGCGAAAAACGAGGGACATATCATGATCAAACTCCGGAACGACTCGGACCGGGACGTGTTTCTGCAGGCGGGAGAGCGCTTCTGCCAGGGGATCTTCCTGACGTACGGTCTCGCGGAGGAAACGCAGCCGCTGGCGGACCGGACCGGCGGGATGGGATCAACCGGCATCTGAGGACAAACAGGAGGACTGAATCATGGATCTGGTCAAGGCGACCGTAAACGATCTGCAGGAGCTGTGCGAGCTGTACAGCGACGTGGCGGAGCATATGGAATCAAACGGTTCGGACCAATGGCACTGGGGCGATTATCCGTCGGAAAGCATCCTCCGGGAGGATATTGAGCTGGAACGCCTGTATATTCTGCGCGGGGACGGGGAGATCCTGGCCTCCGTGGCGATCCTGCGGGAACAGGAGCCCGAGTATGAAGCGGTCCCGTGGACTTTCGGGATCCGCCCCGCCGTCTTTCACAGGCTGGCGGTCCGGACGAACATGCAGGGGCGCGGCATCGCCGGGGGCGTGCTGGACGACGTGCAGGCCATTCTGCGCCGGGAGGGATTCGACTGCCTCCGCTGCGATACCTATGTCAAAAACAAACACGCGATCCGGCTGTACGAAAAAATGGGCTTCCGCCCCTGCGGACAGCTCCGGTGGGACGACGGCCCGCGGCAGTATTTCGCCTTCGACAAGGCGCTGAAACGTGAATCCCCGCTGCTTCCGATCAAAATGACGCCCGCTTTCCGGAGCGGCCGTCTGACGCCGTGGGGCGGGGAAAAGCTCCGGACGGAATACGGCAAGGAGATCCCGGAAGTCCCGACCGGCGAAAGCCTGGAGATCAGCTGCATTCCCGGGCTTGAAAGCCGGGACGGGGAGGGGAGAACGCTGCCGGATCTGATCCGGGAGTTCGGCGAGAAGCTCATCGGGAGCTGCATCGCAAGCGGTTTTCCGCTGCTGCTGAAACTGCTGGACGCGAACGACCGGCTGAGCGTTCAGGTCCACCCCGACGACGCGTACGCCTGGAAGAATGAAAACGGCAAACTCGGGAAGACCGAGGCCTGGCTGATCCTTTCCGCGGAGGAAGGAAGCGAGATCGTATACGGGATCGTTCCGGGCGTCAGCCGGGAGTATCTTCAGGCCGCCTCGGAGGGCGGACAGACCGTCGGCCCCCTGCTGCGCCGGGTCAGCGTCCGCGCGGGCGACGTGTTCTACATCCCGGCGGGATGCGTGCACGCGATCGGAAAGGGGATCACGCTGTACGAGATCCAGCAGTCGTCGGACATCACCTACCGCTTCTATGACTGGGACCGGACGGACGCGCAGGGCAACAAACGGGAGCTCCATCTGCAGCAGGCGCTGGACGTGACGGATATCTTTTTTGAGGGAGAACCGCGCCACTGGGACGCCAGACCCGGCGTGACCCGGATGCTGACCGAAAAATTCTTCACCCTGGACCTGATCGGCGTGGAGGAGGCGGGAACGGATCTTCCGCCGCTCCGGAACTTCGGCCTTCTGACCGTGCTGGACGGAACGCCGGAACTGTGCTGGGAAGGCGGATCCGCGGCGCTTCAGAAAGGCGAAAGCCTGCTGCTGCCGTGCTCCTCTCCGGCGCTCCGGCTGAAGGGAAACGGAAAGGCGGCGCTGTCCATGCCTGTCCGGAAAATCTGACGGAACGAAGGAGCGTCTATGAAATTTCAAACTGCCGGGAATACCGGGGGGATCCGCGACGCCCTGCTGGAGAAGCTGGACGGGCTGTTTTCCTATGAGCTGGAAGAAAATGAGTTCCTTCCGAAGGAACTGATGAAAATGCTGGCGGAATATTCCTGCGCGCTGAACCGGGAGATCGCGGTCTATATCACCCGGGACGGGGAGATCGTCCATGTCGCGGTCGGGACGGACTGCGACGTGGAGCTGACGGACTACCGCCTGCGGCGGAACGCGAAACGGCTCAGCCGGGTGCGCTGCGTCCATACCCATCCGGACGGGGACGGACGCCTGAGCGACGTGGATCTGAGCGCGCTGAAGATCTTCCGCTACGACGCGATGACCGCGGTCGGCGTCATCAACGGCGAGCCGACCTATGTCCAGACCGCGTTCCTGGAGAACGATCAGGATCTGCTGATCCCGGACCCTGTCCGCTGGTACCGTGTGCCGGACCGGGAGTGGCAGGATCAGGTCCTGCTGAGCGACGAAAGGGTCGGCCGGGAGGACGCGGAAAAGGTCGAAAACGCCCGGGAACGGGCCGTTCTGATGGGCATTGAAAGCAGCGAATCCCTGGAGGAGCTTCGCCGGCTGGCGGAAACCGCGGGGTCGGAGGTCGTCGCGTCCTTCCTCCAGAAGCGCGACAGGCCGGACGGCGGGCTTTTTATCGGAAGGGGAAGGGCCGAGGAACTGGCCCGGGAATGCCAGGCGCTGGAAGCGGATCTGTGCATTTTTGACGAAGAGCTGACCGGCATCCAGGTCCGGAATCTGGAGGACATCCTCCGGATCAAGGTCGTGGACCGGACAATGCTGATCCTGGATATCTTCGCGCAGCGGGCCTCCAGCGCGGAGGGCAAGCTGCAGGTCGAGCTGGCGCAGCTGCAGTACAGCTCCACGCGCCTGATCGGTCAGGGCCTTGTCATGAGCCGCCTCGCGGGCGGGATCGGGACGCGCGGCCCCGGCGAGAGCAAACTGGAAATGAACCGCCGGCGGATCCGCGAAAGGATGACGGAACTGAAGCGCCGGCTGGACGAGCTGGAAAAGCAGCGGAATCTGCGGCGGAAGAGCCGGGAGCGCAACGAGATCCCGACGGTGGCCCTGGTCGGATATACCAACGCCGGGAAGTCCACGCTGCTGAACCGGCTGACCGGTTCGGACGTTTATGTTCAGGATCAGCTGTTCGCCACGCTGGACGCGGTCGCCCGCCGGATGACGACCCGGGAAAACACGCCCTATCTGCTGACGGATACGGTCGGATTCATCCGGAAACTGCCGCATACCCTGATCAGCGCGTTCCGCTCCACCCTGGAGGAGGCCGCGCTGGCGGACGTGCTGGTGATCGTCAGCGACGGCTCCAGCCGGGATATGATGAAGCAGCACGATACCGTGGAACAGGTGCTGACCGAACTCGGCGCGACCGAACAGAAGCGGATCGAGGTCATCAACAAGTGCGACGCGGCGGACCCCGCCCCCTGCTTCCCGGGAGCCGTGCTGATCTCGGCAAAGACGGGCGAGGGGATTGAGGAGCTGGAGGAGAAGATCGCGGAGGCGCTGCAGGAATCCTACAAGCCGGTGACCTGGGTCATTCCCTTCGACCGGTACGGGATCCTGGCGCAGATCCGGCCGCTCGGAAGGGTCATCCGGGAGAACCATACGGATTCGGGCACCGAGCTGACCCTGATGATGTCGGACGAGGACGCGAACGCGATCATCCGGAAGTACGGCGCCGGGCTGATCAAAACCGAAGAAGCGTGACAGAACGGCTGACGCGGCGGAAGATCCCGGCGGAAATGAAACGGTGAGGAACGATGAAGATCACATACAGAGAGGAACGGGTGACTCCGGAGGAGTATCTGGAATTCCTGAAGCGGACGGATCTGGGATCTCAGTATCCGAAGGAACGGTTTCCGGAGCGGATCGCGAAGCTGGTGGAGCGCGCTTCCGTCAGCCTGACGGCCAGAAATGAGGAGGGCCGGATTGTCGGAGTCCTTTTCGGACTGACGGACTTCTGCTACTGGCTGTTCGTGACGGATCTGGGCGTCGACAGGGAATACACGGGACGCGGGATCGGCCGGACCCTGATGAAAACGGCGCATGAGATCGCGGGCGGCGAAAAGGATATCGCGGTTTATCTGGTCGCCAACGACGGCGCGGTCCCCTTCTACGAGAAGCTCGGCATGACAAGAGCCGACGATGTGATGCAGTACAATCATATCGAATGGACGCCCTTTACCGTCGAATGATCCGGCCGGGAGCGTCCGGATTCTTCCACTTTGACTTTGAACGCTTTACGAAGATTAACAGATCCTATGGATGATGGGGGGAACTTTTGGATGAAAAAGGTTCTTTGCGGTGTTCTGGCGGCAATCCTTGTTCTGCTCGGCGTTTCCGCGCTGGGCGAGGTGCCGGAGATCAAAATCGGCAAGGTGTTCGAGATCCCGGACAATGAGGCGCTGCGCTTTACGGAAGCCATGGGCGTGGGCTGGAACCTCGGGAACACCTTTGACGCCAGCGACTGCACCTGGCTGACGAACGAGCTGGATTACGAGACCGGCTGGGGATGCCCGAAAACGACCCGCACCGTGATGCAGACGCTGCGGGAGACGGGCTTTGACACCGTCCGGATCCCGGTGTCCTGGCATAACCATGTCAGCGGGGACGACTTCACGATCAGCGAAAAATGGCTGGACCGCGTTCAGACCGTCGTCAGCTGGGCGCTGGAGGAAGGCCTCTATGTGATCCTGAACACCCATCACGATGTGAGCAAAAAATATTACTATCCGACCGAGGAGCTCTATGAGCAGAGCGAACGGTACATCACCTCGGTCTGGTCGCAGCTTTCCGCGCGTTTCGCGGACTGCGGCGATCATCTGATCTTTGAATCCATGAACGAGCCCCGGATGGCCGGCACCGCGAACGAGTGGTATCTGGCGGAGACCGATCCCGTATGCCGGAAGGCCGCGGACTGCATCAACCGCCTGAATCAGGCTTTCGTCAACACGGTGCGCGCCTCCGGCGGAAACAACGCGGAGCGCTATCTGATGGTCCCGGCTTACGACGCGTCCCCGGACTGCGCCCTGTCCCGGCTTTTCCTCCTTCCGGAGGATACGGCGGATAACAGGCTGATCGTTTCCGTGCACTCCTATTCACCGTACAACTTCGCGCTGGAGGAAGGCGGAAGCAGCATTTTCAGCCTGGAGAGCCAGATACAGAAATCCGCCGTCGCGACCTTTATGACGAATCTGTACAACCGGTTTATCGCCAAAGGGATCCCGGTCGTGATCGGCGAATTCGGCGCCCGCGACCGGAACGGGAACCTGCAGGACCGGGTCAACCTGGCGGCGTGGTATACGGCCTCCGCGAGAGTCCGCGGGATCCCCTGCTGCTGGTGGGATAACGGCGCGGTTTCCGGCAGCGGCGAAATCTTCGCCATCATGAAGCGCCTTGACGGGACCTGGTATTATCCCGAGATCGCGGAGGCGATGATCCGCTACAAGGATATCCGGAAAGAACAGCAGTGAAAATCTTTCCCCGCCGCTCCGAAAGGAGCGGCTTTTTTGGGAATTCGCAGGAGATACTACTATAGGACCTGTTCCGGAATAGAAAGATAACACTTTCGTTACACTTGCAATCCTTATAAATCAAGGCTTTCATGCGTTTTTACAGTCTTGCGAACGAAAAAATCCCGCCGGGATCCGGCGGGAAAAAGAAAGGCGGGTGTGATCAGTTGTTGTGTCAGTCAAGGGCATCAGATTACTGGTAGTTCAGTCCGTTCTCTTTTGCGTATTGCGCTGCATAAGAATCATGCCCGACGAACAATGTTAGGGAATCGCAATTGTAGAATGCAGCTTCTCCGATGCTGGTGACACTGTCCGGGATTGTGATGCTTGTAAGTCCGCTGCAGCCGTAGAATGCGCTATTATAGACAGAAGTCACACTTGCGGGGAGTTCCACTGATTTCAAACTTTTACAGCCGTAGAAAGTACCGTAATCAATTACGGTAACATTTTTCGGTATAGAAATGCTTGTTAGGCTGGTACAATTCGAGAAGGCATAACTACCAATACTGGTTATTTTGCTTGGAAGTTGGATGTTGGATAAATGAGTGCAATTATTAAACAAATCAGAAGGAATATTTGCGAGATCCTTTGGTAACTTTATGTTTGTCAGGCTGCTGCACCCCCCGAATGCACCCCATCCAATATCTGTAATGCTGTCCGGAAGAGTAATATTGTTCAGAGAAGAACAATTTTGAAATGTTCCACTACCAATAATCGTAGTATTGTTTGGAATATTAATATTTACCAAATGATAGAAATTGGAAAAGGCATTGTTACCAAGCGTGGTTATTTTCTGATCAATTGTGATTTTTTCAATTCCACTACTGTATTTTATCCATGGCGCGTCGGAACTGTCCGTAGTCATTTTTCCGGAACCGGATATCGTAAGGGTCAGATCCTTATCT
>CALCUD010000109.1 GCA_937906775.1 uncultured Clostridia bacterium | reverse complement strand
TTGCATGACGAATCTGCATAGGAAGAAGTTCTGGCTTCAAAGGGGTGAAATCTGTTACGACAGAATGGCTAAAAACAAATTTTGCAACCACAACATCATCATTATATAACGTGAACTTGGACACTTTCGTCACCTCCTTTCAAGTTAACGTAATTATAGCATTAAAAGTGCCTATTAACCAGTCATTTATGTGGTCTCAATGCTTGAAAACTCATGCATTGGCTACTTCTCTTTTGGTTGCACATTTAGCTTTGGAAGCATGTTTTTTGCTGGCAGCAATCCAAACAAAGTCAGCATGATGTTCACCACCAGACCTGCCAGAGACAAGGTAGCTCGGAACAGGAACAACAGGAAGGAACCGATGCATTACAGAAGTTTCATGCTGTTCACCTCAATCGTAGATCAGGTCAGACAAAATGCTTTCTTCGGCACAGGCTTTCAGATTGTTCATCAACCCGACCCAGCGGATCGGATCCGTTGCTTTCAATTCCTCGGTTACGCCTTCGGCAAGAGCCATTTTCGGGATCATCTGGTCAAGCTGTTCATTGGCTTGTTCATCGACTTCTGCCAGATAATCATACAGTTTGCCACTCAGAAGCAAGCGGTTGAACAAGCCCGGACGATGTGCTTCCAAAGAGGCTTTCCTCATCAAACCATACTTGCCGATTGGCTTGGATTTTTGCGGACTGCTTATGTCCGGAAAGTAGTAATCTCCGTGCAGGGTGTAGGTCAATCCATTGGTTTCGTCGGTAATATGCTCCATCAAATCAGCCATTTCAAGGCCTCCTTTCTTCTTCTGACTTGATGGTAGCATATCTGCAAGATAATGTTGAGGCTGTCGATTTACCTTTCCTGATCCCTCTGCTTCTTCTTCTGCCAGTTTGTCAGCAGATTCATTTCTGAAATCCTCATTATCTGAACATTTAGATTGGCCGTATCCAAGATGATTTTCCGTTTCCACTTCCATCATTCCCTTGATGGTGCTTCCCAGAAGATCTTTCAGCGCTTCCTGCAGATACCCCAATATTCCGTTGTTGCGTTCCCAAGCAGAACATACTATCACTTTCACGGAAACATTGCCAAGCCTTTCAGCAAACATCTGATGGTCGAGTGAATCTTCATAGCAGTAAACAACGCTTGCTAGGGTTGGGCAAAAAGTGCTGCGCCCCAATCACTTCGGGAGCGCAGCATTATTGGTAGCCGTACACCGTACCCGGCTGGTTTATATGCGTTGATTTACTTCACAACTGTCTCGAAAAATTTCCGGAGGAGTGCCACTGCCCGGGCGCGAACTGCGCCGTTCAGCAGGCCTATCAAGCAAAACGACTCATCGCAGCAAACAGATGATCAATATCGATTGGCTTTTCGATATGATCGTCCATGCCTGCCTCCAGTGATTTTTGCTTGTCCTCGGCAAAAGCGTTGGCGGAGAGTGCGATGATCGGAATATGCCTGTCGGGGTACATCGCGCGGATCGCTTTCGTTGCATCATAGCCGTTCATATAGGGCATCTGGATATCCATCAGGATAAAGTCCACGTAATCGGCACCCATTTTCCGCATGACGTCCACAGCAACCGTGCCGTCCTCTGCGGTTTCCACGATTAGCCCAGCTTCGTCCTGGAGAATGTCTTTTGCGATCTCGCGGTTCAGCTCATTGTCTTCGACAAGCAGAACACGCTTGCCTTTCAGCCGGATAGGCAGGTCTCCGGCATCCGCATCCTGAAGCAGCTCGTCCGACGATGCTTCTTGGATGGTCATGGGCAGTACAACTGTAAATGTAGTGCCCTGACCCAGCTTGCTATCGCACGCAATTGTGCCGCCCATGATATCCACAAATGCTTTCGTAACAGAAAGACCAAGGCCGGTACCCTGAATTCCGCTGGTCGTGGTATTGACCTCACGCGAAAATTCTTCGAACATATGTTTCTGGAATTCTTCGCTCATGCCCGTGCCGTTATCGGAAACGGTGAACTGATAATATCTGGTGTCGTCTTCCTCTCGGTCAAGCTGACATGCCGTCAAGCTGACCTGTCCGCCACTCTGAGTATACTTGATTGCGTTTGTGCCGAGATTCAGCAGCACGCGGTTGAAACGGGTTTTGTCAACAAGAATATACCGATCCCGGATGTCCTTGATCGTAAATTTCAGATCAATATTCTGAGCCTTGGCAAGTTCCATCAAAATGGCATCAATATGAGAAAAGGCTTCCATCATGTTTCCGCTCTCAAGGACCAGTTCACGCTTTCCGCTTTCGATCCGGCTCATTTCCAGAATATCATTGATCAGAGAAAGCAACAGTTCGCTGGATCTCTGCGTCTTTGTCAGACTGTCCATTACCTTTTCGCGATCATCAATGTTTTTGATTGCCATATTGGTGAAGCCGATAATGGCGTTCATCGGAGTTCGGATATCATGAGACATATTGAAAAGGAAGGCTGTCTTTGAGCGGTTGGCGGCTTCTGCTTTTTCTTTGGCTTCTTCCAGACTCGCGCGCTGTTCCTCTTCAACTCTCAGACGCTCAAGAGTTCTTTCTATTTCAATCGTCTTGTTCAGACTTCTCTTTCTGACAATTGCCTCTGCAGCCAAAGAGCTGATCAGGATCACAGCAGCGACAAGAAATAGGCTCCTGCGAAGGGAATTTGTTTCATTGCTCACCAGATTGTTATCAATGGCGGATACCACGTACCAGCCGGTATCGCTGAGCTCCTGCAGATAGAATGTACGTTTTGTTCCGTCGTAGTCTGTGAATGACAGACCGGATTTATTATTGCGCAAAGCTTCTTTCAGTTGATCATAGTTCTGTACTCCGCAGGAATCCATTACCGGCGGTTCATCTTCATAACGGAAACTTTCGGAAGGATGGAACACGGTGCGGAATTCCGAATCCACAAGGGAGCCGTAGCAGTTTTCTGGCATCATCTCGCCATTGATCAGATCTCCTAACGAGGTGATAAACATATCCATGCAGAGCGTCCCGGCAATCTCTCCGCCGATTATGACGCGCTTTGAGATGGTAACGACCACCTTATTCGTATCCGTATCCAGATATGCCGTGGAAACGACGGCATGATCGGTCGCGACAGCGTTCACATACCACGGCCGCAGATTATAATTGATTTCGGGATGCTCCGTGACATTATCAAAATCCGTTCCGCACAGCATCACGTTGTCGGGGTACATATAATAGATATCATACACATATTCATGTGCGGACTCTGACAGCAGATTGACAAGATACTGCTTGACGACCTTCCGGTCTTCCACGCCTTTTTGTTCCAGCGCAAATACGTTGCTGTCCAAAATAGCAACCTGCTCCGTGTACCAGTTCGATACGCGGATGCTGTTCTCTTCCGTGACGAGCCGATAGTAATTCGTGGCAATTTGATCAACCTTACGGGAAGAAATCAAATAAGAAGCTTCCGCCATAATGAACATGCACAGAGAAGTCACAAACAAAGTGATTGCGACTGAACGCATTAAACTGTTATTCCTGTTTTTTTCTTTCATAGTACTCATTCTTTCTTTCAAAAAATTTCATGATTTATCGTCCATTTTTCATTTCATTATTTGCTATTCAGAACTTCCGAAAGTTTAGCGAACAGTTTTGGTACATCAATCGGTTTTGCCAAATGTCCATTCATTCCGGCATCCAAAGCATTTCGTTTGTCTTCGTCAAAGGCATTGGCTGTCATGGCAATGATCGGGATATTTTCCGCGTACGGATCCGCAAGTTTTCTTATCGCTCTTGTAGCGTCACAACCGTTCATTCGAGGCATCTGAATATCCATAAGAATAAGTTCATACTGACCTTCGGAAGCATTCTTCATCTTCTCGACGGCAATATTAACATCCTCTACCGTATCTACAATAACGCCTTTTTCTTCAAGATTCTCACATGCAATCTCGCGGTTCATTTCGTTATCTTCAACCGGCAATATACGCATTCCTTCAAGGCTCTTGATGCTACCTCCAGAAGTTACTTCAGCTATATCGGAAGTCTCAGCCTGAGCGAGACGGAATGAAAAGCTTGTTACAACCATAGTACCGACACCTGGCTCACTGGAGATAGAAATCGTTCCATGTATCAAATCTATATGCTGCTTAACGATTGGCATAGATCACGGTAAAAAGTTTGATTCATAGCTGAATCATACACCTAATTAATTTGATAATACCACAAAGAGTCGAATTCGTATAGTACTTTCCGGCAGAGGCCTCCCTGGCAAGTGAATCATCCTACCACCACAGCGTAGGCAGACCAAAGAAATCAGGTTATCAATGTTCCGAAATTGGTTGTATATGAAGTCGGGATTGATTGTAACTTTGAGCAGAGATGCAAGGTGCGGCAGACATTCTCTCATTCTCCTTTGGAGTGGAAGGCGTTGGGAGAACGGCCTCACTGCTCAACTTGCAAAAGTAAACATGAAAACGTAAAGATGTAAACAAATAATATTGACATTGCTGTAACTGCGTGATAAAATGACTTTGAAAGGATGGTGACCAATATGAATGTCATGGGACAACTGTTTGAACACCGTAAACTGAGTGGTTCTCGTTTGGAATCTGCTTTGAATGATCATAACATGACAAAAGCGAAACTTTGTAAGGTGGCCGGTTTTTCTCGCCCCACATTGGACAAGCTTCTTGCAGGTGATATCCACAACGAAGACAACTTCACGACCTATATGACAAAAGCCCTGGCGGCTCTGTCCATGACGCCGGACGTTTTACTGAGTGGCGTAAGCAATCCTTATGTTCAAATCAAGTTGATTCGTAACCTTGTTCGTACTATGGCTGACGATCTGGCTGAAAAAGTTGGCATTTCTGTTGATCGCCTTAAGGAGATAGAGAATGGTGGCGAAGCAACAAACGCAGAGCTGTGTGACATTGCTATGCTCCTGGGTACTGGCGTAGATGATTTGCTGGGCGAGAATCCTTTCAGTACGCATATCGCAACGATGGATGATTTCCTGGATAACGATAAGAAAAGCACCATTGAACCTTCTGGTTTCTGGGGCCATGTTGGCATTCTTCCTAAAGGATCAAAGGAATACAGTTGGTTTCCAATAAGCGCTGCTGCATATAGAAGAGTATGTGAACAGATGACGAATGAGCGCTTGGTCATCCCGTGTATGAATAACAAGCTTCTTTATATCAACACCCGCAACATGAAAAGTATCCTTATGTTGGATGATGCATGTGATGCACCCGGATTTACCAACTGGGATCAAGAAGTTAGCGAAGGTGAAATACCGGCTGTTGTTTATGAGTGCTACGAAGATTATCTGTATGCAGATCATCCAACTCAGCAGCCCGATCCTGAAGAGTATTCAGAGGCTTTCTGGAAGTGCCTGCAGGAATTCGGGAAGAAATACAACTGGAATGAGGATAGTATCTTTGATGTGATGGATGCGGTTTGTATTCATTATGATGACGGAAGCATAGCAAAAACCAATATTGTCTTTGATGACTTCGAAACAGTGTCCGGTGCAGTGGATATCGCCTACAATTTGGAATTTTACGATGGGGATGAGCCGTTCATTCAATTCGAGGATTTTAATGGTACAGTTATCTACTTGAACACAGATACTATGTCCTTTATGGAACTTCCGCTTGTTAAAACCCAACGTGCTATTATTGAAAGCAATCATGAGTTATGAAAACATGAACAAATACTGAGTGAATGGATGGATGATGGGTAAAGGATGTGAATAAAAACGCGAAAAGAACATAGAGAACTAACTTGGGAAGAAGCATATAGAACATGGAAAATCTATAGTCATCGCTATCCTTTGATCAATACACCACTTGAGATCAAAGCGGAGTACACACCTTGCAGATCACAAGATTACATCACGTGGGGATATGATTGGATCGACAATGAACATTATACTGAACGAGTAGAAAGTTTTAGGCATGCTGTCGATAATCCATTTTCGCACGGTTTCACCCCACTAAACAAGGGCACACTCCATACATTACAGATGCTGATTGATGCTCAGGACGAGGAAGAACGTGCTGCTATCTGGATTTATGCCTTTTGCCATGACTTAACCGACAAGCATTACGGTATGAAGTCATACGGTATCTGCGGGCAACTGGAGAATGCGGCATTTCTTTTCTTAAAAGAACGTTTCGATATATGGCATCATGCGATGAAAAAACTCACTCCCGAATATTATATTCCTGCATCTGTATTGTACGCAGCAGAATTTGAAGAACATGTCCCTGTAGTTGAGTTAATCATTTTAAACACGTACTTGATCCGCAAGGAGTATTCTGTTGTACTATATCATTCATTAGAAACAACGGATTCACCGTTTGATCATTATAGTCTGCATGTGGAAAAAGAGAGTGAGCACAGTACTCGAACGATGTTATTGAAAAGCTATACCATGAAATAAGCCCGCGATTATCAAACATTGCACCGTTACTCTCGTTTATGATATAATTCCTTTGAAGGGAAGAATCACAGGAAGTTAAAAACATGAGTGAAAATGAGATCAACTGAAATGTGATCTTTACGCTCGGCGGCATGGTGTTTGAGTATGATGAGCAGAAGAATCAGATCAACATCAAAAAGCATGGCATGCCTGGCATTTATCATCAGTATGACGGACAGATGACGGATGGAGAACTAGATCAGCTTCTTTACGGTTATCAAGTTGTTGCTGTGTGATTCTGACATGAACGGTTAACTGTTCTGAAGTGTAGCCTTCAACTGTTAGGTAAGTTGGAGGCTATTTTAATACAGAAATATGGAACTAAGTGACATATTTCCTTTGTGAACATTCATATTTTTACTGGAATACACAATAGAAACTTTGCCGGAACGTAATTATATATCAAAGGAACAGATTATCAATTGTTAGCAAGAGTACATCTCCCGCGTTTTCTTTGACATGCTCTGTATAGCCGGATAATGAGAACATACACACGAGCGGCTTTGAAGTCCTGATGTAACGTACTTTTTCCAGAAACTCCTCAAATGTTGCCTTATCTACTTTTTCATTTCTGAATTTACATTCGCCGATCAACAGAACATCTTTTCCGTTTTTTCCGAGCAGATCGATCTCGATCTGCCTTTGCTTTCCTTCATCGTCGAGGATCGTTTTCTGGAAATCACTGATTTCTGTTATAACAGGATAAGGACCTTCGCCAGCTTTCATCATCAGATATTCCTTGCAGATCTTTTCAAATACGCCGCCCATATAGTCATGGAGTTGGTTTGCGACAGAAGTCCGATAATACGTTTCTCCTTTTCCCATGTTGATGATACTGATTGCCTTGTTGACATATCTGAACCAGAACACCAGCATACTATCGAGAAGAACATAATATGGAGTTTTCGCAGTTCGCTTTTCGATGATTTCCGCCTTCTGTAGCATTTTTAGCGGGTATGTGATATCATCCATTCCCACGCAGCTAGCGATTTCACTGTTTTTGGTATGACCGGTGGCAATGGCTGAGATAATCGAATTATATAATGCAGGATTTTGCCTTTCGCTGGTCAATACTGTTTTGACTTGCTCTTCTGTGAAATACCCACCGAACCCGAAAAACTCATCAATGATGTTTTGTTCAAGGGACTTACCGTCATCAAACTGTTCGATATATTTTGCTACGCCGTTCGTCAAGCCATACGCGATTGCTTTCTCTTTCGCTGAGAAATTCGGTACAAATGCTGCTGTGTCCAGGTAGTTAAATGGCTGAAGCTTCATCTCCAGAGTAGCTCTACCGTGTAATGGAGCCGATTCCGCCAGTACTTCATCTTTCATGAAAGAAATCAGCGAACCGCAAATGACAAAATACAGTTTTGTTGTGTTCCATGCCGTATCTATGATCTTTTGAAGAACGGAATGAATATAGGGGCATTGCTTGGCCAGATACGGATATTCGTCGATGAAGAAAATGATCCTTTCATTCTGTGCTTTAATGCCGATAAATTCAAAAAGCTTTTCAAAGCTTGGGAATTCTATCATGCCAATCAGTTCGGGGGCTAAAGCGTTCAAAACCCTTTCGGTCATGAATGATAGCTGGGCTTTCTCACTTTGTTCGACAGCGGTATAAGAGACATATTTACAATCCTGTCTCTGAATAAACTCATTCATCAATTTGGTTTTACCGATTCGTCTGCGACCATATAAAACAACCATCTGGAACTCGGTGTGATCATATTTCTTTTGAAGGGCAGTTAATTCAGAACGCCGTCCTTTGAATTCTTTCATTGTCATTACCTCACATTCAAATTTACCAAAATGGATTTAGTCGAAATTCATTTAGGCGAAATTGATTTCGGCTTATTATATCGTTTTGGATGCGGTTTTTCAATAAGTTCAAGAAAATATCTGCTTCATCCATCCTCAACCGTGACAAAATTGTGAAAACAGTTATAACACAGTTACAGATTGTTGGTCATGGTCTTCAAATCCAGCAGAATCGGGCGTTCCAAGTCCTATGCATTATCGACTGCGAATCAAAAGGTCGTGGGTTCGAATCCCGCCGGGCTCACCAGAAGAAGTAATCGAAAGGTTGCTTCATTTTTGTGATTTTGGCCATTTTCAGACTGTTATGGTAATGATAAATGCCATATTACACATAAAAAGTCGGTTCTGCTCAACAGTATGAAACCTCTCCATACCGGCTTCCGGAATATTATTTTCACCTATTTCCGACCAAAATTACAGTTATAAAACAGTTATTTTTGCCCAAAACCATTATAAAAACCGTTACAAAATTTTGGCCCGGAAGCATTGATTTATAAGGGATAGAGCCGATTGATATCTAAAATTAACGGTATCCGCGTCCATAAAGCCCATCAATTTGAGTGCATTGGCCTGTTCTTGCTCATCTGTCAGCTTGGCATAGATGTTTATAATCACAAGTTATTATGTGAGGGAAGGTTTCATCCTGCTCCCTCAGAAATGGCTTAAGCCATTGAAAATCAAGCAGTTATGGCTTGAAGGATAAACCTTCAAATCATAGCTGCTTTTTTTATTGCAGCGGAAAGAGAGGTTTCCCCATGAAACTCAAGTACTATCGTTGCGGAGATTATTACTTCCCGGACCTTGGATTGACCGAAGAAGAACAGCACCCGGTTGGAAAGTATGGCCAGATGCGCATGGAGTATCTCCGGAAAAACCGCCCCGGCTTGTTCACTCGATTGCTCTTGTCCGGAAAACTTATGGAACATCTGCATGAAATCGATGATACCTGCTATGAGCGTCTGGAATTGATGGTTTCGCAGATGAAACAGGCGGAAGGTATTACCGAAGCACTGAAAGCAACGGATCAGATGGAATGGGTGCGACGGATGAACAGCATTCATCATCGAGCTGAAGAAATCGTTCTGTCCGAATTCATCTATGACTGAAACGCAGTCATGAAAATCAAACAGAAAATTCAGTTGAATGTTACGTTTTAGCCATTCATAAGTCCAGTAAAATCAATGGCTCCGGAACGCAAAACAGCCCATTTTTGAATCGGTCGATATATTCATCGTCTTCTTCAAAAATGGGCTTATAAATCAAAAATCGGAGGAAAATGGAATGTTCATCAGCTTACTGAAACTGCCGTTCAAGGCAATATCACTGGCACTTATTCCAGTCTTATTGGTCCTGCATCTTTTCAGCTCGCTGTTGCTGGGTTTGTCTTCTATCCTGACGCATATCTTAGCGAGTGTCTTTCTTTTCGGCTCCGCCGCGGGATTCATCACACATCAGCCCGCAGATATTCTCACAAGAACGATCTGTATCGGATTACTCTTAGCGGTATTCCCCTATATCGGAGAATGGCTGCTAGGAAAGGTGACAAGCTTGACAATCGCTTTACTGGATTTCATTTCCGCCTGATGGAACGATCATTCCCGTTTATGTTTGTCCCTGCAGGAAGCGGAGCAGAAACGGGTATCCGGTCGTTTAGCGATAAAAGCCTTCTGACAATGCTCACACATTTTCATCGGCTGTTCCGGATCAGTCAGCTTGAGTGAGAACAGAAACTTCACAGCCATCATCAGCGAATGGAAATCCCACACCATGACCGGGTGTTCCTTTAACTCCAAGTGATAGGAAGGCGCGTTGCCTTCAAAGCAGGCAAGCCCTTGTTTATACAGTTCCAGTGTGTTCCTGTCCAGGATATCCTTGTCATGGTAGTACATGAACGCGGAAACAAATGTAAATGCCCAATCGCGGAAGATCTCCTTCTGCCAGTCAAAGCGTTCCCCGTAATCCCGCATAAAGGACATGCCCTTTGCCTGCGGATCATTCCGGAAGGTCATCGTTAGCGCTGCCTGCATCCGGTCTTCGCCGGGAACATTCCATAGGGATTCGATCCCTTGTTTCTGAAAATCGGGCATTCTGAAAGGAAAGAACAGTTTCAAATAGTCCAGGGTATCCAACCTTTCCTGACGCAGAAACTGGTTTTTCAACAGGTACACCTTTTCATATTCAATGAATTTTGATGTGGTCGGCAATGCAGTCATTAAGCCCAACAGACCATACGACCGTGCAAAAGTAAGCATAGCAGATCGGATCTCATCATCCGGAGCTTTGTGAAAGATAAGCAGACCAATATTGATTGCATCAACAGTCAGATCATCCGCAATTGAGATCGGATCATATACCGCCGGCTTCGCATCGGGTTTCGGCATCACGTATTCATGTCCATCTTCTGCTCCCCTCCATTCGTAGTCGGAATATCGAACCCAGTGAGCAGCAGTATATTCAAACGGATTTTTCGTCTTCATCGTATTTACACTCTCCTGTGATCGGATTGTAAGCTTTCAAAAATTCATGTTCCTGATGTGTCAGATCATCATGGCGCTCTTGCTTTTTCGTCAAAACATCAAACGCTTTCTTTTGAATCTTTCTTCGCACAGTATCCCGCACTTTTCGGATGTTCCGCTCGCTCTGATTGCGTAGCGCTGCCAGCTTCTTCACCGGATACAAACGTATGCCGAGAAAATAGACTATCTCCTTATGATCCAGTTTGAGATCATAGATGATCCTTCGCAGATAGGATTTATCTGTCAGGTCATGCATGGTAAACAGGCAGTTTGCCAGATAATCATCGTATTCCCCGCGGCAGATCTGATGAAACGTAGGCCGACCCAGACTATGCGGAACGATTTCTGCTTCCGGCGACGAACCGTATTCCAGTGGGATATCTCCCCGCAGGCTTTCATATCTCCGCTCCTTTCGCATCCGGCTTTGCTCTTTCCGGTCATACCATGAAACGATCGTCATGTAATCCTGCGTTGTTCTGGCTGATAGTTCTAACCGGCGCAACGCTTCTTCACGAACACTTTGCGCGATTCTCTTTCTGCGCTCAGCAGCGGATCTTTCATCCTGAAGCGCAGCCCCTTCCGATGATTGTTCAGCTGAATCAACAGAATCGGAATCATCATATTGCCAGTCATCGGTTTCGTCCTCCGGATCAGTTTCATCCGGAACAGCATTCCAAAGAAGATCATCGTCCGAAATTTCGTTTCCGTCTTCATCATAAAGGGGGACATCATAAGCAGTATTCGTAATGGAATCTACTTCGTCATCCAGTGGATCATCATACCAGTCATCATCATGAACCAATGCTATCTGCCCCCCTTTCCATATTAATTATACAGCGTGATCAGACGTATTTCAAAATTTCCCAAATATATTTTTTCAAAACAGTTCCGAAATCATACCTGCTTTGTCCTATGCATAGAGGGAGAACAAATTACCCTCAGAAAAGGAGGGATCATATGGTCCAAACAAACACCCAGAATACCCTGACAGTACAACCCATTACCGCACTGTATGAGCGGTTGTCCCGCGACGATGAACTGCAGGGTGAATCCAATTCCATTACCAATCAGAAATCGTATCTGTTGAATTACGCAGCAGAGAACGGTTTCACCAACTGTCAGCACTATACAGATGACGGTTTCTCCGGTAAAGACTTCAACCGCCCCGGATGGAAACAACTCCTGGCTGACATCAACGCGGGCAAGGTCACGACTGTGATTGCAAAGGATCTGAGTCGTGTCGGTCGTGACTACATCATGACCGGTTTTTTTACGGAAGTGTATTTCCGCAAGAAAAATGTTCGCTTCATTGCCATTGGCAATGGTGTGGATACGATCAATCCGATCAGCAGCGAGTTCGCGCCTTTCATGAATGTGCTGAACGAGTTGTATCTGCACGACCAGTCACGGAAGATGCGTACCTGCTACAAGCAAAAGGGAAAGTCAGGCTTACCGACCAACAACCTGTGTGTTTACGGATATCGAAAAGACCCGGACGACAAAAATCATTGGCTGGTGGATGATGAAGCCGCGAATGTTGTGAAACGGATCTTTCAGTTGGCGATCTCGTGCCACGGTCCTTATGACATTGCCCGTATTCTGACTGAAGAAGAAATCATGTGTCCCGCGTACTACAATGCAATTCATAAGAATTGCATGAGCCGGTCCAATACGGATATGTCAAGACCGTATGCATGGAACGGTGCGACAGTGACCAATATTCTTCAACGCGCGGAATATATGGGATGTACTGTAAATTTCCGATCCGAGAAAAATGGGCTGAAGGCACAGCGTGTAAAGAACAGCCCGGAGGATCAAATGGTTTTCGAGAATACCCATGAGGCAATCATCTCACCGGATGACTGGGAACTGGCACAGATTGCGCTTCAGGTGCGACGACGTGTCGATACGACAGGTGAAGCCAATCCGCTGACAGGAAAACTTTTCTGTGCTGATTGCGGTGCCTTGATGAATAATCATCGCGGCAAGGCAAAGGATAGCGGAAGAAAGTCAGATGATTATTACGACTGTTCCACCTACACGCATGGCAAAGGAAAAAAGAAATGTACCTGTCATTATACTTCAACTGATCAAATCCTTACGTTGATCCGGAAAGCAATCCATGATGTCGGTCAGTTGGCTATCACGGATGAGAACGCGTTTGCGGAACAAATCAAAAGGACAGCGGAACAGGTTCATGAAAGCACAGTGAAAGACAGAAGCAAAGAGATTCAGAAAGCAAAACAGCGTATCGCTGAACTGGATGTTACCATCCGTAAGCTGTATGAATCCTTTGCCAAAGGGATCACGCCGGAGAAACGGTTTGAAATGCTTTCCGTTTCCTTTGAACAGGAACAGCAGGCGCTTCGTGATTTGGTGGAAAGAGAAGAAGCTGAGCTATCCGAGAACGGTGTTGGTCCGGAAAGCATCAGCTCGTTTATCTCACTCGCGAAAAAATATCGCGATGCGGATGAGATCACCCCGGCCATGATCAATGCGTTCATTGATCGGATCGAAGTATCCGCGCCAAAGAAAGTGAATGGCGAGCGTACTGTTCAGATCGAAATCCACTTCCGATTCATCGGGCAATTCTCCGTTTCACAGATTCCGACCGAAATGACAGCGGAAGAATTGGAAGAGGAACAGTGCAGAGCGAAGCAGCGTGAAAAAAACCATGCCAGTTATCTTCGCAGGAAAGAAAAGAGAATTGCGGCAATGAGTAAGTCTGCATAAGGAGGAAAAAGAAAATGAGCAAAACTTCTATGGATCTTTTGTTGGAGAACATCAATGTGGCAACGTCCAGATTAAAGCGCAAGATGAAACCGGAAAACAAAAACATCACCGCGTTATATGAGCGTCTGTCCCGTGATGATGAGCTGCAGGGTGAATCAAATTCCATCATGAATCAGAAAAAACTTCTGGAGAATTATGCCCGTGAGAATGGATTTGAAAATATCCGCCACTATACGGATGACGGATATTCCGGCGGTGACTTTCTCCGTCCCGGTTGGCTTCAGATGATCGAGGATATCGAAGCGGGTTTCATATCAACGGTGATTGTCAAGGATATGAGCCGTGTCGGGCGCAATCATATTGAAACCGGATTCTATACGGAAATGTACTTTGGAAAGCTGGATGTTCGTTTCATTGCTGTTAACAACAGCATCGATACCACTGATCCGGCCAGTACGGAATTCTCCGGCATTCTGAACATTGTCAACGAATGGTATCTGCGGGATCAGTCACGAAAAATCTCACTGGCTTATCATCAGAAGGGTCAATCGGGGAAACCTCTTTCCAGCATTCCGCCATACGGTTACATCCGTGATCCTCAACAGAAAGATCACTGGGTCATTGATGAAGAAGCGGCGGCAGTAGTTCGGTACATTTTTCATTTAGCAGAAGAAGGTATGTTTCCGGGACAGATCGCGACCCGTATGAAGAATGAACGTTTTGAAGTGCCGGGGTATTACAAGGAACGGAAAGGAATCGGAAAAAGCAGTCATCCGATCGCTGAGTCACGTAAGTATGATTGGAGTACGAACCGAATCACTGATATCATCGGCCGGGAAGAGTACAAAGGCTGGCTCGTCAACTTCAAAAAAGAAAAAGTACCTGGTCTGAAAAAATACGTTACTACTCCTGTTGAGAAACGCTGTGTTTTTGAAAACGCGCATGAGCCGATTGTATCTCCGGAAGTATGGGAACTAGCTCAGAAAGTTTTGCATCGCAAGAAATTTCATCATGGTGATTACGGCGAATTCAGCCCGTTTCATAAGCTGGTTTTCTGCGGCGAATGCGGAACCATGATGACGGAGCAGCGTTGCCTGCATCTCAAAGAAAACGGGAAACGATACTATCGCGATTATTTCCAGTGCAGTGAATATTCCAAATCCTCATATCGCGTAGAGAAAACCTGTACATCCAATGTCGTCTCTCTGAATATTCTCCAGGAACTTGTTCATCAGTCCATACGGGCAATCAGCAAATATGCGTTTCATGATGAAGATAGTTTTCGCAGGAAACTGGAACAGGTCGCCAGTCAACAGCAACCAGGCGAGATCACTGCGATCAGAAAAAGAATCCGTCAGATGGAAAAACGGATCGCGGAATTGAATCATCTGGTGAAGAAACTTTATGAGGATTACGCTATGGAAAAGATCACAGATGAACGTTTTGAAAAGCTGTCTTCCTCATATGAATATGAACAGGCTGAGCTGCAGGAAACGCTTCAGAGTGAAACGCAGCGGATGAACGAACTGCAATCAGGCGTTGACCGGACGGATCAATTCATGAAACTGCTGCACAAGTATCGGAATGTAGATGAACTGACGGATGATATGGTTC
Organism: uncultured Clostridia bacterium; assembly: GCA_937906775.1. Classification (GTDB taxonomy): domain Bacteria; phylum Bacillota; class Clostridia; order Christensenellales; family Aristaeellaceae; genus Aristaeella. The sequence goes on along the minus strand of CALCUD010000109.1, from coordinate 6,067 downwards.
GGGAATTTGTTGATAAGATCATCGTTCATCATCTTGAGCAGGACGAGAACGGAGAACCTATCCGCAGCATCGAGATCCATTTCAGCTTTATCGGTTGTTTCGATATTCCACCGGAAGCGTTTGATCACATTCCGGTCGATCCGGTAGAAGAAGCTCGAAAAGAAAAAGAGCGTCAGCGTGGACGCGAACGACGCGCGAAAGCCCGTGAAGAAAAAGAAAACGCAAAAGCAGCAAACGAAGTACAAAACGAATAACGTAACGGACCTTAAGGCGGTGCCATTCGGAATGTTCCGAATCGGGAGCCGCTTTTTGTTTGCCCAAAATTACGAACAGTGTTCGGGAAAGGAGAACTATGGCGAACCGGTATACCTTTGTCCAGAGAATTGGCAACACCCGTTTCAACGTGAACTTACATTTCTCAGAAAATGAGAATGCTGAAACGTATGAAGAAAAACTGCTGAATGTCATTCGAAATGATGCTGAAGCATTACAGGATAACAAAGATCCCGAAGATAAGAAAACGGAACCTGCCGCGTGACAAGCAGTATCAGATAATTGAATATGAAGTCATCGTGCTGTCATTTCGCATTGTTGATTGCAAAATGATAGCACATTGAAACCCTGACCGCCGTCAGATGCTTTCATCTTGATAGCAGCTGACGGCATTCTGCTATCAGAAAGGAGAATAAACGTATGAGTCAAAAAATCGTAGTTCCCGATGATCCGGAGAAAGCTTTTCGTCAAGCAATGCATCGTTTGGAAGAACAACAGGCGCGGGATCGTGTGAAGGAACGGAAGAAAAGAACACGGAGACTGATCCAGGAAGGCGCGATCCTGGAGAAAGCTGTTCCCGGCGTAGCGCAAATGGATCTGAAGCAACTGGAAGACGCACTGGTTCTGGCTGCGGAAGAACCGAAGAAACCTAATGCTAACTGATCAATATTCCCGAAGGGCGCACTTACTCACCACCCGCAAGCGGGCGGTGGTAGCCCTGCGGGCACGTGCGCTCTCCGAGGGGGATATTCCGCTTTCTGCGGAAAGCGGTAGGAAAAACGGTCATTCCATCTGTGGATGATTTGACCGTTTTTCCTGTGCAGTCGGCTCTTCTGGTTTTGCGTTTTTCACTCAAAACCGTTGTTTCCTTTTCGGAAACAACACGCCGACTGCCTGCGGAAACCTGCCTTCATGAATCGGATCACAACGGCATGTTCCCGCTTTGGGGATGGAACAATCACTTGTAAACAAGAGTGTTCCATCCCTTCATTTCTCTTTTTGCGAAAAGAGAAACAGAAAAAGAAAGAAGGAGTGATTCATCATGGCAATTTATCATTTAGAAGCGAAGATCATCAGCCGCGGTTCAGGTCGTTCTGCATGTGCGGCGGCAGCGTATATGAGCTGCTCAAAAATACTCAATGATTATGATGGAGTCGAACATGATTATACGCGGAAACGCGGACTTGTCTGGGAACAGGTATTTCTTCCGCAGAATGCTCCTGCTGGGTGGCAGGACCGTAGCGTATTATGGAATGCAGTCGAAGAGGAAGAGAAAACAAAGGACAATCGTCTTGCTCGTGAATTTGTCGCTGCACTGCCGATTGAATTAGATAAAGATGGATGGAAAAAACTTCTCTCCGAATTCATAGAGCAGCAATTTGTTGCGGACGGAATGTGTGCCGATGTCGCGATCCATGATACCGGAACCGGAAACCCACACGCTCACATCATGCTGACTGTCCGTCCCCTGGATGAAAACGGAAAGTGGCAGTACAAAACGGAAAAAGAATATCTCTGTGTTCGAAACGGAGAGGAGCACGGATTCACTGCCGCTGAATTTAAAGCGGCTCAGGTGGAAGGTTGGGAAAAGCAGTATCCCTATAAGGTCAGGAAAAAGAAAACCTATATGGCTCCGTCTGAGGCGGAAGCTCACGGATATGAACGGGCAGACAAACATCCGAAAAGTACAAAATTTGGCAGACAGAATCCGATCACCGCGCGATGGAACAGTGAGGATCAGCTTATTATGTGGCGGGCAGCATGGGCGGAATGTGTCAACAGAAATCTGGAGCAATGCGGTCTTGATGAACGGATTGACCATCGGAGTTTTGCTGACAGAGGAATAGATGAGCAGCCAACGATTCATGAAGGCGTTATTGCTCGCGCGATGGAAGCGAAAGGAATCATATCCGATCGTTGTGAATTGAATCGGAAAATCAAGGAAGACAACCGGATGCTCCGTACATTGAAAGCGGAAATACAAAGACTGACTGATTCAATAAAACATACTATACCTGCTTTGGCTGAAGCACTGGAGAATTTGCGTAAGCTACTGATCATCCTTATCTATAAGTTCATCAGTAATAAGAAAAGCATAGTTGTATTGAAAAAGGAAATCGATGCTATCAAACCGGATCTTGATCATTATCGACAATTCGCTACTGAAATAAAAACAAAACTCCACGAGATGAAAGCATTAGAAACAGAATTAGCGGACACTTCCATTCTCCATGTCGCTGATCGTATCAGGTTATCGAAACGTATCAGTGAATTGTCAGAGGATATCGAGGAACTGCGTTCTTCCAGAAATATGCTTCTTACACGAATGGAATGCCCCAATGCGAAAGCAATACAGGAATTGGAGAAAAATATCTCCGCGAAAGAAAGAAACATACAAAAACTCACAGAAGAAAACACAAAGTTCAATGCGGAAATGAATACAACTCTTCGTCAAATCGAAAAACTTTCCAGTGAAACCATAGATGTGGATCAGGAAGAATTGCTGGCTACCAGGCTTGCTATCCGTCCCGATTTTGAGCATGATGTCGTTTCATGTATTCGTACATCGAACGGAGAAAAAATCGATCAACAGAATCTGCATAGAAGCCATGAACGGGTCGCAGAACTGCTACACGAAGAGAAACTCAGTCTTGTAAAACAGTTGCGAGCTTCCACTAGCATCAATAGCAAGGATGATAACGTGCAACACTGTCAACAAACTGAACAGATTACGTGGCAGACCAAATGATGAATTGTGGGATACTTTGATAATAAACTTATAAATCTTTTGACCCATATGGTTGGAATATACCAGAAATTTGCGTGAACTTATCAATTTTCCGGAGAACTCCGCAGATTTACAATACAGATGTCCCAAGAAAAAGCGGAATCGCTTGAAGGGAACAGTAATGAAGGAGGTGATTCCATTGGTGTAGTTTATAGGCATGAATCGAGTCCTGTAGATGAGCTTGGCCGCTGCTACCCTGATCGGTGGATGTTCTGCAAGGTTCTCCTTTCATGCAACAGCGCATTGCGCTACGGCTGGTATTTGTAACTGAGCCTAATGAAGGCTTAAACAAACTGAAATGGCGTAGGAAGATCACTCGCGCCGCAGTATGAAAGGAGATTTTCACAATGAAGAAAAATATTTTCACGCGCATCATTGCTATTGCGCTCATCGCTATGTCTATTATGGCTATTGCTATTCCTGCAATGGCAGCAAACTCAACAAAGTATGGTCTTTGTCCTACTGATGAGTTTATTTATGTTCGTTCTGCAGCCAAGAAACAGGGTGATTTGTATCATCTTCATAACGGAGAGCCTGTTACGGCAACAGGAACCACAAAGAACGGCTACAGTCAGATTTCGTCCCCGGTTAATGGTTGGGTTTTGAGTACCTGCCTGACGACAAGTCCGGCGTGGAAGAACAGATATGGTAGCAAAACAATGAATCTTGAGTCTTATGCTCATATGCTGGCCTTCCAAGTAGATCTGAACGAGATTCCAGGGATTAATATTTCCGAAGATGGAACCTGGGGACCCGAAACTGAAGCTGCTGTACGGACTTTCCAGCAGATGGTTGGAATAACTGTAGATGGTATAGCAGGAACACAAACTAAGTATCGTCTCTATAACAGGACCCATTAATACCAAGATCACATAAGCTGGCCGCCCTAAAGCGGTCAGCTTTTCTGCTCAACCAATGCCTTTGTTTTGAACTGTATCGTGCGGATCGGGGAATTCTGGATAACGCTCAAAATCATCAAGTTGTTGTAATATTTGAATCCGAATAACTTCTCCAGACAATGGGTTAAGATAAATAACAATACCAAATGGCATCTCACCTTGATAGAACAGGGCTCGGTTTTCCTGTCCATCCTTCAGTTTGAAGCAAATGCGATAATAAGGGAGTTCTCCCGGATATTTCCGGTATGAAATTGCTTGTCGGCAAAGCGCAAGTTGCTCTTCTGTCCATCCGTTTTTTTGTGCTATTTCTTTCGCTTTAGTTATTGCGTCTTCTGGACTAATATCATTTTCATCTGGGAGTGTATAAGAATTATTTAGCATGGCTTTTAGTACTTTTGTTTCTTCCCAGTTGTTGTTAAGAGACATAATTTGATTTCCGAATTGCTCTGAAAGCGTTGCAAGTGATTCTACTGTATAAAAATCGTCTTGCCACATGAGAATCATAACATTGGCATTGCTATCTACAGGCTGGTCTTTTTTTTCTTCTGATGCTTCAATATTTACGGCATAGCAATCTTGATCTATTATATGACCTTCTGGCGTTAATGAAATAACATAACTCACATTGTTAAATGTGCCTTCATACGTGATATCCCATCTTTTAACATAATTGTTATTTTCATTCGTGGTGAGTATATATTGGATTCTTAATACATATTGTTCATTATCTTTGACATCAATATTCCATTTTTGTAAAATATAACCTCTTGCGATTTCTAATGCGCGATTTTCACTGATTTCATTGTTTTCCGGAAGAAAATGCGTTCTCTCATCCTTTAATCCTAGTTCAACAAGTAGTTCATCGTACCAAGCTTGTTCCTCCAGCGGCCATGAGGCAGGATAATACCCCAAATCCATCTTCATAAATGACCGCATTAGTTCTTCTTTGTAGACAGGGTTAATAGTCATCAGTTTAGTTTCGATCTCTGGCGTAATGACAATTCCCTGCTCCTTTATTTGTCGTCTTATTTCTTCAATTTCTTCTGGCGTCCAAACTTTTTCATCCGAAATCGTAGATTGAGGTGCTAAAGTGTCCTCGATGAATCGCTTTCCTGACAACAGACTGATTGCTAGTGCAGTTACAGTAATCAGTATCAATACGATTACTAAAACAAGAATAAATGATAATTTCTTTTTCACAACTGGTTCACTTGTCCTTTCTCGGTTTACAACACGCTGCGCCAGCCATGGATCAGCCTGCAATCCGGAAAGCGTCGTATCGATTGCTTCGTGAAATTCTTTTCGATTCAGTTCTTCACACATTCTGATCCCTCCCTTCCAGCGCCTTGCGAAGTAAGTCTCTTCCTCGTCGTAATCGATTGGACACAGAGGAATGGGCAATTCCTAAAACGGTACCGATTTCTGCTGTGTCCATATCCTGATAGTAATAGAGCATAATCGCTTCGCGGCATTTTGTGGGCAGATTCATAACTGCTATAATCAAATCAAGTTTTTCTTCAGCAGGTTGAACTGCCGCTTCAGGCAACATCTCGAGGGAAACTTTTCGATCAATATGTCGAAACCACGAACCACGTCTCATATCTCTACAGGTGTTGATCGCAATCCTGGTTAGCCAGGTTTTTTCGCTACAATTTCCTCGAAATGTGTCCATCGCACGAAACGCTTTAATAAACGTTTCCTGCACTGCGTCCTCCGCTAATCCCTTGTCCTGCAGTTGAATATAGCAAAGGCGCAGGAGTGGCAGCTGCCACTCATTGACCATTCTTATAATCGCTTCTTCGCGCCCGCAGCCAGGATCCTTGACGGCTTCCATGGGGCGATCACCTCCTTCACACTTATATAGACGAACCGGAAAAGCTTTTTGTCGAACCGGTGCGAGAAATCTGCCCGAAATCTTCACAGACTTCTCAATGTTCAATTTCTGGCGGGCAAAATACAATAATCCTGTACCAATCAGAAAGGAAGTGATTCCCTTGGCCTGATCAGTTGGCGTACTGCCCTGGAACGAGTTTGGCCGCTGCCATCCCTTTAATGGATGGATGTTCGAACGCAGATACGCCAGAAATATTTTACCTCATACAGCTGA
>CALCUD010000108.1 GCA_937906775.1 uncultured Clostridia bacterium | reverse complement strand
ACCACCTGTCTGATGTTCTCCGGTTATGTGACCGGTATCCCGAACTACCTGATCATGAGCCGCCTGGGCATGATCGATACCTACTGGGCGCTGATTCTGCCGGCGTTCGCGGCCCCTATCGGCCTGTTCATGATGAAACAGTTCATGGAAAGCCTGCCTACCGCGCTGATCGAAGCCGCGCATATCGACGGAGCAGGGGAATTCAGAATCTTCTGGCATATCGTCATGCCGAACGTCAAACCCGCCTGGCTGACGGTGATCATTTTCAGCGTACAAAGCCTGTGGAACACAAGCGCCAGCACCGTGATTTATTCCGAAGCCAAAAAGACGCTGGTTTACGCACTGCAACAGATCCAGGCCGGCGGTATCGCCCGTACCGGTCAGGTCGCGGCCGCGAATGTCATCATCGTTTCTGTCCCCGTCATCATCTTCATCCTCAGTCAGAGCCAGATCCTGGAGACCATGGCGTCTTCCGGTATCAAGGACTGACAGGACTGACTCTTTTCTGAACACTGAATATGAAATCAGGAGGGTGAACCAAGTGAGTATGATGAAACGGGTGCTGACAGGTCTGTGCTGTCTGATGGTGCTACTGTCTGCAGCTGCCGTCGCGGATGACAGCTACAACATGAATAAGGACGGTTTCAGCACTTCCTATACCTATGGCTATGATTACTGGGGAGACGTCATGGCTGTTCCGGACGCCTATCGCGTGTCCACGGTTCTGGACAGCATGAACCTCGGTCTTGACAATCTTGGCGGAAAGTATCTGACCAGACCGCAGAGTCTGTTTGTCCGAAATAACGATCTCTACATTGTTGATACCGGCGCCAACCGGATCGTTCAGGTCCATTACGACGGGAAAGAATATTCGGTGACCCGCGTGATCGACAGCATCAACGGATGCGAACCGGCGGATCTCAGTTCGCCCAATGACGTGTTTGTGGATGCGGAGGATAATCTCTATATCGCGGATTACGGTCATTTCCGCGTCGTCAAGGCAGACAAGGATCTGAATTTCATTCAGGAATTTACCAAGCCCACCGACGCGACTTTTGATCAGAGCCTTGATTTCCTGCCGAAAAGGATCACAGTCGATGTGGCGGGAAGATTGTATGCGCTGGTTCAGAACGTGAATAAGGGACTGGTCAAGTATGAATCCGACGGAACGTTTACCGGATTCATCGGAGCGAACCAGGTGACTGTTTCCACAGCCGAATATATCTGGAAGCGTTATTTTCAGACGCAGGAACAGCGCTCAAAATCGGAAGCGTTCGTTCCCACTGAATACGAAAATCTGTATATGGACGCGGAAGGTTTCATTTACGCGACAACGACGGTATTCAGCGAATACGATCTCAAATTTGACAACGCGAAACCGATCCGCCGTCTGAACGGAATCGGGAATGATATCCTGATCAAAAATGACCGGTATCCCCCGATCGGTGATCTGTACTGGGAAGAGGGAAGTACTGATCAGAAATACGGTCCCAGCCGTTTTGCCGATGTAACGGTACTGGACAATGACATCTATATCTGTCTGGACCGGATCCGCGGCCGCCTGTTCGGGTATGACAGTCAGGGCGTTATGCTCTGGGCGTTTGGAACCAAGGGGAATATTGAAGGTGCGTTCACCGGTGCGATCAGTCTTGAACACATGGGAAACGATCTCTTCGTTCTGGATCAGTTCGAGAACAACGTGACCGTGTTTACGCCCACCGAATACGGAATGCAGATTTATGACGCGATTGAAACCTACCTGAAAGGCGAGTATGACCGAAGCGCGGAACTGTGGAACGATGTGATGAAACACAACGCCAATTATCCGCTGGCTTATCGCGGAATCGGACGCGCGCTGCTGCGGCAGGACAAGTTCGCAGAGGCCATGGACTACTTTGAAAAGGCCCATGACCGTGAGAATTACGGACGCGCCTTTAAACTCTACCGGAAAGAATGGGTCAAGGAAAACGTCTGGTGGATCGTCCTGATCCTGGCTGTGCTGCTGCTGGTACCGGTGATCTGCGGAAGAATCAAGAGAACGAAATGGGAGGTGATCATGCATGAGCAAGGAAAAGTCCATAAAGACAACTGATAAAGCGGAAAAAGCTGAAAGCCTGAAGACATGGCGAAAAAATTATCTTGCCGGAGTGAAATACGCGTTTCATGTAATCACCCATCCCTTTGACGGATTCTGGGATCTCGCTCATGAAAAGAAAGGCAACCTGTCGGTTGCGAACACCTTTCTGATCCTGTTTTTGCTGACGCGCGTCCTGAAACTGCTCTGCACCAATTTCCAGTTCATTTCAGCGCCGATTCAGCATATCAACATTTTTGAGGAAGCCGCCTCCCTGTTGCTGCCCTTCCTGATCCTGTGCCTCGCCAACTGGGCGATGACCACCCTTTTCGACGGAAAAGGACGGTTCAAGGATATCTATATCGCCATGTGTTACGCATTGCTGCCCTATGTTCTGATCCAGCTTCCGATGATCCTGGTCAGCAATATGATCACATTTGAAGAAGGCAGCTTCTATTCTGTTGTTCTTGGAATCAGCGTGATCTGGTGCGTATTCCTGGTTTTCGTCGGTTTGATGGAAGTGCACGATTACGGTCCCGGGAAAACCTTTATTTTCCTGATCGTAACGGTTGTCGGCGCCTGCATCATTATTTTCCTGCTGCTCACTTTCTTCAGCCTGCTGAGCGACGCCGTTGGCTTCTTCGTTTCCCTGTACCGACAGATCGCATTCCGCCTATTCTAAGGAGAGATAGAGATGAACAAGAAGAAAACATCCTTCGTCGTCCGGCTGCTCCGATGGGTGGTTGCGCTGGCAGTGATCGCCGCGTTGGTGGCCGTTACATGGGTCGTCATCGCGCGCTATTCAAGGCCAGCACAGGACGTGTACGAAAGCGAGCTCGCAGCTGGTCAGCCGAACAGCACAGTGGCGCCGCTTGAGCGCCTTGGCAACTACAGCGATTCGAAGAAGGCCTATGTAGAGGTTATCAACTTGATTATCAACGACATACCGCTTGATATTTACATTCCACACAACGCCGAGCCACGCCTGAGCATTGGCACACCGAACTCGAACAAGAACAAAAATGTGATTTTCACAACACAGGCAGCGGATATTCGTGCTGACAACGGCAAGATCAACGGTGCATTCGTGCTTGCTGGCGAGCCAATCGCTTGGGGTCTTTCAAAGAAAGGCTATTGCGCAATGATTGACGGAAAGATCATGGTAGGTATGGCTAACAACACTCCACTTTTTGAGGAAGCCACCGAAAAAGACGGATATTTCTTTAGGCAGTATCCACTAGTTGCAAACTGCCGATTGATAGAAAGCGGTCCAAAAGGCAAGGCCGT
>CALCUD010000107.1 GCA_937906775.1 uncultured Clostridia bacterium | reverse complement strand
AGCAGTTCTGGACGGACGTGTACTGGGACGACGTCGACTATATGTTCGTCGATATGCCTCCCGGAACGGGCGACGTGCCGCTGACAGTGTTCCAGTCGCTGCCCGTTGACGGCATTCTGATCGTCACGACACCGCAGGATCTCGTCTCCATGATCGTCAAAAAAGCGGTCAACATGGCGAATCTCATGAACGTCCCGGTCATCGGCATGATCGAGAACATGTCCTACGTTCTCTGCCCGGACTGCGGCAAAAAGATCCCCGTCTTCGGCGAAAGCCGCGCCGAGGAAGTCGCTGCGGATTACGGCGTGAAACTGCTCGCCCGCATCCCGCTCGACACCCGCCTCTCGCCGCTCTGCGACAAGGGCATCATCGAACTTATGGAAAACGATTACCTTTCTGCCGCGGCGGATGAAGTGGAAAAAATTTTCTCTTGAAAAGCGCCGAAAATCCGCGAAAAGGGTAGTATTTTGCACCGCGTTGTGCTATAATCAAAAGGACGGTCAATGCCCGTCCGTACATCACGTTTCCCGAAACCTAATACCGATATATTTGTAGGAGGCAATACACCCATGAAAAAGAAAATGACATCCGTTCCTTTCAGCGGCACGCCCGAACAGAAGGCCGCTCTGGATGCGCTCATCGCCCAGTATAAGGACGAAAAAGGCGCTCTGATGCCCGTTCTGCAGAAGGCGCAGGACATCTACGGCTATCTGCCGCCCGAAGTCCAGAAAGAGATCGCTGCCGGCCTCGGCGTTCCGGTGTCCGAAGTGTTCGGCGTCGTGACGTTTTATTCGCAGTTCCTGCTCAACCCGAAGGGTGAGTATCCGATCAGCATCTGCCTCGGCACCGCGTGCTACGTCAAGGGTTCCGGCCGCCTCATGGATAAGATGCAGGAGCTTCTCGGCATCGAGAGCGGTAGCCTGACTGCTGACAGAAAGTTCAGCCTTGACGCGACCCGCTGCATCGGCGCCTGCGGCCTTGCCCCCGTTCTGACGATCGGTGAGGACGTTTACGGCCGTCTCGAGCCCTCCATGCTCGAAGGCATCCTTGCAAAATACAAGGACTGACCGTCCCCTCGCTTACATCTCTGAAAGGCGGTACCCGACGTGAAAATCCGTGAGATCCAGATGCTTCTTGATGCCGAACTGCTCTGCGGGGAGGACAACCTCGACGGCGAGGTTTTCTCCGCCTGCTGCAGCGATATGATGAGTGACGTCCTTGCCTACGTGAAGGATCAGGGCGTTCTGCTCACCGGACTCGTCAACGCACAGACGATCCGCACGGCCAGCATGATGGATATGGTCTGCGTCGTCTTTGTCCGCGCCAAACAGCCGGACGAGGAAATGATCCGCCTCGCGCGCGAGTGCGGCATCGTTCTGATGCGCTCGAAAATGCGTGCCTACGAGGCCGCCGGCCAGCTCTATCTCGCCGGCCTCCGAGGAAACGCCGGAGGCAGCCATGGCTGAGCCGCTCCATCTTCATTTCGCCGTTGACGGTCAGGATTTCTCCTCCGCCGGCCAGGCATCCGTCACGGTCAAGAAGCGCCTCAGACAACTTGGTTTTTCACCGGAAGTGATGCGCCGTGTTTCGATCGCCATGTACGAAGGCGAGATCAACATGGTCATCCACGCGCACGGCGGGGAAGCGGACGTCTACATAAGCGACACCGAGATCGTGATCGTCCTCAGCGACCGCGGCCCCGGCATCAAAGACGTCGCACTTGCCATGCAGGCGGGATATTCCACCGCCAGAGAAGAGATCCGCGCGCTCGGTTTCGGTGCCGGCATGGGTCTCCCGAATATGAAAAAGTACACCGACGAAATGCAAATCGACACGAAGATCGGCGTCGGTACGACGGTTCTGATGAAGGTACGCGTCAAACCGTGACGCACGCCGGCCGACAGATGACGAGGTACGGATATGAACCAATATCAGCATTCTGTATCCCTGGACGTGAGCAAATGTACCGGCTGCACCACCTGCCTCAAACGGTGCCCGACGGAAGCGATCCGCATCCGTGACGGGCACGCGGTCATCAGCGCCATGCGCTGTATCGACTGCGGCGAGTGCATCCGCGTCTGCCCTCACAAGGCCAAACGGGCCGTGCACGACGGGCTGGAATCGCTCCGCGATTTCCGCTATACCGTCGCACTTCCCGCGCCGTCTCTGTACGGTCAGTTTGAAAACCTCGAACGGATCGGCTACGTCATCAGCGGCCTCAAGAAGCTCGGCTTCGACGAGGTCTACGAGGTGGCGCGCGCCGCGGAACTCGTTTCCGCCTATACCCGCGCGTTCATCAGCCGCAGCGATATCGTCCGTCCCGTCATCAGCTCTGCCTGTCCCGTCATCTCGCGCATCATCAGCATGAATTATCCTTACCTCTGCGACCACGTCCTGCCGATCCTCCCTCCCGTGGAGATCGCGGCGCGTGCCGCAAGGGAAGAAGCGATCAAAAATCATCCGGAGTTTTCTCCCGATGAGATCGGCATCTTTTTTATCTCCCCCTGTCCCGCGAAGGTCAGTTACTTCAAGAACGGCTTCGCCGACGAGGACCACGGCGTCGATCGCGTCCTTTCGGTGCGCGACGTCGCGTTCCCGCTTCTCGGCGCCATGATGGATCTTGACGATCCGGAGGACTACACGGCGGCCGGTATCGTCGGCGTCGGCTGGGCGTCCACCGGCGGCGAATCCGCCGCGATGTTCAACGAGAACTACCTCGCCGCGGACGGCATCGAGAACTGCATCCGCGTCCTCGAACAGATCGATAACGAAGACATACAAAACCTTGATTTCGTGGAACTGAACGCCTGCTCCGGCGGCTGCGTCGGCGGCGCGCTCACCGTTTCCAATCCTTACATCGCGCAGGCGCGCCTCAAATCGCTCCGCCGCTACCTCCCCGTCTCGCCCAACCGCCCGACGGACGGTGTGCTGCCGGACAGGCTGAACGAAGGTCCGAAGATGGATTGGCGAAAACCTGAATAACAAGTTTGACAAACAAAGTATCAGCCCGGCCGGAAGCGGCCGGGCTGATGTACTTGCAACGGTCTGACTGTCTTTATTTCCGTCTGCTGAGGCACAGGCGGTCAGCAAGCGGGCTGTTATGCCTGAATCATCCGACGTTTTCGGGAACAAAACTGTTCTTTTCACAGATCTGATAGATATCTTTTCCGGCTTTTTGCTCAAAATACCGTTTCAGCTCCAGCATGGCGTCCCATTTGGCCTGCGGATAGGATCCGTACCTTTTCCGGACATCGCTCATTCTTTCTTCAATGTCCATGACGCCTTCGACTCCGGCAAGACTGTCGCACAGTTGAATCAGCCGGTCGTAATCATCGTATACGATTTTTTGCAGTTCATTCTGAATGAGTGCAAGTTCTGTTTCCGATACGTCAAATTTTCCGATGTACTCATCCACGGTACGGTTGTTAAAGGAGTGGGTCAGACAGATCCGCGCCGCTTCATTGTATCCGAGACTCATCATATAGGTAAAGCCGTCCGAAACATGACCGAGATGCCGGACTCCGAATTTCCTTCCGATATCATGTAAAAGGCCCAGAATATAGGCTTTCTCCGGGTCCAGATCGCCGCAGGCCGCTGCGATCCTTTCAGCGCAGTGCGCCGCGGTCAGACAGTGCTTTCCCCAGGGTCCCGGATTGGAGATCAATCCGTCACGGATCAGGTCAAATGCTTCTTTTCTGGTCGGCAGCATCATACTGCTCCTTTCACAGTCACAATATTTCCGGATGGATCCGCGGCCGCGTATCAACCTTTTCAATTATAATATAATCGATCCCGCCCCGCAACCGCAGACCCTGCAGGGTGAGTGCGCCGATCCTCAAGCTGGACTTGATTCTGCGGATAACCGTGCCGCCTGGCAACTGAAGTATCAGATCCTGAGCTATCTGGAGATCTATAAAAGGTTGATTTGAGCTTCGGAGAAAAAACAGGAGAGCGTCCCGCAAGGGGATGCTCTCCTGTTTATATTTATCTGCCGGAAGGCTTATTTTTCAACCCACAGGGCGCTCTGAACCTCGGCGAGGAACGCGGTATCGGCTTCGGTGAACATACCTTCGCTGAACTGAATACGGTCCATGTCGAAGTCTTCAAAGATGGTGTAACGTTCCTGAACGGAACCGCTTTCAGAGGCATTGACAAAGTTCAGGTATTTGTTGCCGCTGGGAGTGGTTTCAACGGTGACGGTGAAGCCTTCGCCGGACATCGCGATTTCCCAGGTGGAACGCATCTGTTCGAGCTCTTCATCGGTCATGTCGTTCATGTTCTTGTCTTCGGCGTCACGGGCGAAGATCAGGACGGTGACGGGGCATACGCCGTCACGGGATACGTCAAACTGGATGTAGTCCGGGGTGCAGTTCTGATCGTATTCGATATTGTATTCGCCTTCCATGTCAAAGGTAACCTTCGCGCCGGTCGCGGGATCGGTAAATACGGTGGTCTTTTCGGCAAAAGCGGCAGTTACGGTCAGCATCATTGCCAGAACCAGCAGAGTACAGAATAAACGCTTCATAATCATTGTCCTCCTTGTCAACATTCCTTACGTAATCAGTCTTCCCTGACCAGATATTTCAGCAGGACGAATCCGCACTTGTTCGACGCCTCGTCATAAACCTGCGCCCAGGTTTTGGTCGCGGCCAGAACAGAAACTTCGTCGCCGTTGTGCAGCAGACCGAGTTTAGTTCCTTCCGTGCTGGGATTCCAGTACAGCGTCACGGAACCGGTGGTGCGGAGGGGCTTGACAGTCGCCGTATAGTCGGTGAACTTGAAGGATTTGTAGCTTGCGCTGCTGGTGGGATTGGCGGGCTGTTTTCCGGGATAGTACTTGCTCAGCAGGCTGGACTGTACCCAGGCGTCGCGGCTTCCCCATACGATCATGGCCCAGCCGTCGGTAATGTGATCCACGCCGACTTTATCGCCGTAGGGGATCTTGCCCAGGCATTCGGATTCCTTGGAGGGATATGCGCGCACATTCAGGGGCTTCCCGTTCGGGCACGCGGAATACCAGTCTGTCACCTGCGCGAAGGCGGGAGCGGCGGCAACGCAAAGCAGCATCACCGCGAGCAAAGTGGCTACCAAAGTTTTTTTCATGGAAATGACCTCCTGTATTATGATACTTTTCACAGAGAGGCACATTCAAAGATTGCGCATCATCTGTAAGTAACAATATTGTAATATATATTTTTAAAATTTGCAATATAAATCCGCTTAAAAAGTCATAATAAAAATGAACACTGTATTCCGGGAAGACCGGTCACGGGTCGGACCGGAGCGGCGCGTCGCAGACATTGCATGGACGGTATGCCGCGTACTGCGGATCATTTGCTTCCGAAAAAAGAAAGCAGGATGTCATGGGCAGATATTTCGGATTCATTGAGGGACAGTCAGGATCCAAATGGTATCTGGTTCCGCCGGACGGATTGAAATACAGGACCGTATTGCCGTCTGTCTCCGCGCTGTCAGAGACCGGTTCCTTCCGGCCGTACCGGGATTCCACCTTCGCGATCCGCTCCTCACTCTTCCGGTTCGCCAATTCCGACGTATAGGGCGGGTCGCCGAAATGCCAGTCAGATTTCGGGAACCCGACCCCGTAGCAGGACAGGATGATCGTATAGATATCGTCTGTTCCGTAATGAGCTTTCAGAATCTTTGACGCGACCGCCGCTTTTTCTTCTTCGGATTTTTCCGGATCGGTCAGGAGGGCGTGATCCCCGGTTTCCCAGATGAGACCGTGGCGGAACAGCAGCTCCGCCAACCGGATCCTGCATTCCGGAGTATTCTTTTCCTTCCTTTCGGCTTCATTCATTGCCGGATAACGCCGGATGTCATACGTCCCGTCCCAATAGCAGTAACCGAATTCAAAATGCATGCTGATCCAATCTTCCAGAAATGCCAGCATATTCTCCGTGAGAACGCCGTCTGCATCCGCCATCCCCTCATTGTTGTACCAGAGATGATCCTGATAAACAGGCCGCGCGTAAACCGCTGAAACATATCCTTCGCCGTGAGCGTCGGAGACTGCGCGATACCACAGCTGATTCTTTTCCCAGACCTCCTCCAGCGCCGTCAGGACCTCTCCGCCGGCAAAACGGCAGATGACCTGCCCGCCGGGCGCTTTTCGGAAATTGACATTATTGTACACAATTTCGACTTCCGCCGCTTCCGCGACGGAAACTGCGATCATCAGCAATGCCAGAATTGTGAGACACATTTTTCTGATATAGGTCATCAGTGGTACCTCCCATTGTATTTATACGGAATCCGGACAGATCTGCCCGGTTTGCGTTCCGACCTGATTATAGCACAGATCGGCGCCGTTCACTCCATAGAACGAAACAGCGGATCTTTTTCTTCTGCGGTCCGGAATGGATTGCAAGGGAAAAATCATGACGGAAGCACTTGCACAAATCTTACAAAAGTATTACAATAATATGTACAAATATTTCGAGGTGATCCGTATGAAACGGTTTCTTTGCTTTTTGATTGCTTTGACGCTGATCCTGTCGGTTCTGACAGCGATCGGCGAGGATCAGGATTTTTTCGGTGAGGCGGTCCCTGTGGAAGAGAACGCATCGGATGAAGGGGACGACTCTGTTGTTCTGCCTGTTGACATCCCGGATGATCTGGAGGAGGAAACCGTGGATGTCCGGATCCTGCAATACGGAGATGACGGGGATGACGTAATGGAGCTTCAGACACAGCTCCAGGAGCTAAATTATTATAAAGGAAACCTTTCCGGACGGTACCGGGAAGGAACCCGGGAAGCGATCCGGACCTTCCAGGAAGACTTCGGTCTGGATCAGACCGGAATCGCCGATCTGCAGACGCAGTCACTGCTTTTTTCCACCATGTACCGCCCGCTCCGCTACGGTTCCTCCGGGGATGATGTCAAGGAACTTCAGACGCGGCTGACAGAACTGGGATATTATAAAGGAAAGATCAGCGGAAACTATCTTGAAGGAAGCCGGGCCGGGATCCGGACCTTCCAGGGAAAGAGCGGACTCGCGGTCACCGGTATCGCGGATCCCGATACGCAGGAGGCGTTGTATGCTCCGGATGCCGTCAGCAGGAGCGATGTTCCGGACGCGACGCCGTCACCGGTGACGGACGCGGGTCTGTATCTGGTTGATGATACCGAAACTTCCGCGGAGAATGACCGTGTCGCCCCGGATACCTATGTGGAGTTTACCAAAAAACTGAAGAGCGGCTCCAGCGGGAAGCTGGTCAAACAACTGCAGACCCGGATCACGGAACTCGGGTATTATACGGGTCCTGTCAGCGGTAATTTCGCGAAAAACACCGTTCGGGCGATCAAAACCATTCAGACGCAGAACGGCCTTGAATCCACCGGCGTTGTGGATGAGGAAACCTGGAATGTGATCTTCAATGACGCGAAAGTGGTCCTGCCGGACAATACGCCGAAGCCGACTCCGGAACCGACTCCGGTTCCTTTTGCCATTACCGTTGACGTGGCCAATCAGGTAACAACGGTATACGGCCGCGATGAGAGCGGCAATTACTCGGTTGTGATCCGGCAGATGCTGTGTTCGACCGGCTTGAAGGCGACTCCGAGCGACGTCGGTGATTGGGTCCTCGGGGGCCGGAAAGCCAACTGGTGCGTCTTCCCGAAGTGGGGCAACAGCTATGCCCGTTACTGGACAAAGATCAACGGATCCATCGCGTTCCATTCCGTTATTTATACCGCGGTCAACAATAAGTGCATGGATATTTCCAGCTACAAGAAACTGGGGAAACGGGCCAGCCACGGCTGCATCCGGCTGACGGTCGCGGACGCGAAATGGATCTATGACAATGTCGGAGCGGGAACGGTCGTCTCCATTGTGGAAAACCTTCCTGCCGATCCGGAACTTCGGGATTCTCTGAAGCTCGCGCCGATCAACAAGCGAACCTGCACACCGGAAGAAACGCCGATCCCGACAGCCTCGCCGGATTACCGTTCTATGGTCAAGCCGGATATCGAGAAGAAATCGCTTAAAAAGGGAAGCGAGAGCGAAGCGGTATATTGGGTCCAGAACCGCCTGAAGGAATTGGGCTTCTATAACGGCAAATGCTCCGGAAGATTCCTTGACGGAACGGCAAAAGCGGTCATCGCGTTCCAGCGGGCGGTCGGCGTTTCCGCGAACGGCTCGGTGAATCAGGAGCTGATTGACAGGATGGCGGAGGAAGCGGCACCGACTGCGACTCCGGCCCCAACTTCGACCCCGAAGCCTGCAAAAAAGAAGAAATAAAAATAAAGAGGACGTTGTTGATGAACACAAAGGGATTGTCCGAACTTCGCAGGAGACTGAACCCGGCTTACCGGAATCCGACGGTTCTTTACGGACGTTATGTATCCGCGAGCGGGAAGACACTGTCTGATTTCAGCGAGGAGATCATCTCCCTGACGGAAGAAGAAAACGCGAAATACATGGAACTGTTCAAAAAGGTCCTTTCCGGCACCTTCGGGCAAAACCTGCTGGACGTGGAATTCCCCGCGGCCTGCGTTATGGAAGGAAGTGAGTATCGCCTGCTGAACCGGGTGCGGGATTCGGCCCTCAGGGACGAGGCGCCGGTCACGGAACTGCTGGATCGGATCGCGGCGACGGTTCCTGCGCTGCGGGGCGCGGTGGATGAACAGTCCGTCCGGGAAAAGCAGGAGGCTGACAACTACCTGATCCTGTTGATGTACGACGCGTACGGGGTCCCCTACAGGAACAGCAACGGGGAAACGGACGCGGATTATTCGGACGAACTGTTCAACTATCTGCTGTGCTGTGTATGTCCTGTAAAACAGATCAAGCCTACTCTGAACTACGCGTCTTACGACGGGCGCTTTCATGTTGGGGAAGCTGTATGGGCGGCAGGAGCACCGGAGGAGGGATTCCTGTATCCGGCTTTTGAGGAACGGGCCGCGGATCTGTATCACGCGCTGTATTATACCCGGAACAGCTCCGATACGCGGGATCAGTTCATCCGGAAGGTGTTCGGAACGGAGCCGGACATGCCGGCGGCTCAGCAGACGGAGGTGTTCCGCGGGATCCTGGAAGAGACGCTGGGGGAGGAGTGCAGCCTTGATGTGATTCAGGCGGTGCATGAAACCGTCCGGGAGAAAGTGGAGATCCAGAAGGAGGATAAATCCGCGGAGACGCCCAGAATGAGCAGGCGGGATGTTCGCGAAGTGCTCACAGAATGCGGCGTGTCCGAGGAGAAGGCTTCCGCTTTTGAAGAACGGTACGGCCAATGCTTCGGAGAAAAAACGGAGATTCCGGCGGTGAATCTCGTGACGCCGAAGAAGTTCAATGTGACAACGCCCAACGTATCCATCCAGGTCAATCCGGATTTCAGCAATCTGGTGGAAACCCGGATCATTGACGGGAAAAGGTATATTCTGGTGCTTGCGGACGGGGATGTGGAAGTCAACGGCGTCCGGGTGCATTCGTGATTGTTTTGTAACAAATTTGAAGCGCTTATGTAAAATGCTCCGATTGACTTTTTAAAACGGAAAAAGTTATAATAGTTCGGTTCTTTCAGGTAAGGAGTATCCTTACCTGAATTTATGAGAAAATAAGGAGGGAATGTCATGGACGCTGGGAGTAGCAACGGCATACCGGTCGGGCGAAGCATGCGGAACAGGAATGTCCTGATATTCCCGTTCCGGTCATAAGTCTGTATAGATTCAATGCTTTCGCCTGCCGGGCCGAGCTTCCGGTTTCTGACCATTCTGACAAAATGGGAGGGAGCGACGCATGGCGGAGCATTCTGTAACGGTAGAAAATACCCTTCAGGCCTTGTTGAACGAAAAAAAGTATACGACGATCCGGGATGTCCTGGTGACGATGAACCCTACCGACGTGGCTGCGGTCTTTTCCGGTGTTGAGCCGGAACAGTTGCCGCTGCTTTTCCGTCTTCTGCCCAAGGAGCAGGCGGCGGAGAGCTTTGTCGAGATGGAGAGCGATCAGCAGGAGTCCCTGATTCGCGGTTTGAGCGACAGCGAACTGCGCCAGGTGATGGACGAGCTGTATGTCGACGACGCGGCGGTCATCCCCCTCTGCCTTAAACTGGTGCGCACGGACATCGTGGCGTACCGTGCATGGAAGCATTCGCGACTCGCGGCCTAACGAAAGGAAACACGAAAATGACAAACGAAACGCTGAACGCAAATGAAACGCAGAACAACGAAGGGAAAAACGCTATGAACGAGCAGAAGAGGCAGATCATTGATCTCGTGAACAAGATCAAATACGAAGTCTCG
>CALCUD010000106.1 GCA_937906775.1 uncultured Clostridia bacterium | reverse complement strand
ATTTCATAATCTTTTAACATAGTTTCCTCCGTCAAATTCCTGTTTGTCGCTTGGTTCTTTTAGTCAGACTTAAGTGTTCTTCATCAAGAGATTGTTATCCGGTCCCTGTGGATTCAGAACAGTTCATCCAACAACATATAATATCGGTTTTTTTCATCGTTCATCGGGATCCCCAACCGGTCGAGCAGCATCTGCGGATTAAAGTCCGCGTATTTTTTCCCATGACTGTAAACTCCGTGCAGGTTATGCTTCAGACTTCTCATGACAATAGCCAGATCCTGCCAGCGGTCTGCCGGACCGATTTTTCCAAGGTCAATGAACGCACTGATTTTGCCGTTTTCTGCGAAGATATTCGGCAGGCAAAAGTCCCCATGTGTCAGGACGAGATCCTCTTCAGGTTGGTTTTGCTCCAGCCATTCCAACAATTCCTCAGGGTCTCTGAATCCATCATTTCCGAAGGTCTCCGGTTCAACGTTATCCATATCCACAAGCCTGCTTTCAACATTGTACCGAGCTGCCTTCAGGCGCTCTTCCAGGCGGCTTGTCCGATAGGGACATTCCGTGATGTCCACATTCCACAGCATACGAAGAGCTTCGGATGTCAAGTCCAGCAGCGTTTCCGGATTCCGAAGGAACATTTCATCGCAAAGCATTTTCCCGTGTGCTCTTGACATCAGCGTGAAAGTCGTACCGTTCTCTGTGAGGTATACCTGGATTTCCGGTACACAAAGCTTTCCCCGCAGCCATACCGACATATCATGCTCATTGTCTGTTTCCACTGTCCTCTGCTGTATCTTCAGTACATGCTCCGGAAAAATCAGAACATGCGAATCAGACTGACCGACATGGTTTTCGGTATATCTGCTATCACCGACGATTCTCCGGATCTTATCCGGAATATGAAAATCATGGTTTGGATCTGTATTCACAATTGTTCAACCACCTTGAAAATTATTGGGTATACTCTCCAATGTCATATTTATCTTGATATTGATGCGTTCTATTCCGCACCGTTCGTTCCTCCTCCGGTCACTTCCGGGGTATTCTCCGCTTCAGGATCTCCAGGATATTCAGGATATTCTCCGGACATGGAACAATGATTTCACGCTTCACTTCCGTATGCATCTTCAGATAGTCTTCCAGCATATCCTTCAGATTATCACCGGATTCCATATAATCCCGTACGATCACTTCATCACCGTATCCCATCCTGTACAGAAGGACGGCTGATACAACACCTGTGCGGTCCTTCCCCGCGGCGCAGAAATAGATTGTATTGCTTTCCGCCGTTTCCAGTGTTTGGATGATCCGGTCCATCTGTTCATCCAGCATGGTAGCATAAACCTGTGCTAAGTGTTCTCTGGATTTAGGCGTATCTCCGCCGCCGGTCACCGGCATACGAAAATAATGAAATCCTTCTTCCGTTTCCAGTCGGCATGGTTTCCGGAGGATCTCTTTTTCCTCCCGCAGATCCACAGCGGTGGTGATTCCGTTGTCTTTCAACCAGCGCACTTCTTCATCTGTCAGTTCTGTAGGGCAGTCACTGCGGATATACCGCAGGTTTCCCACAGGCAAAGCACGCGTATTCAGTGTAGAAGCCAGTAATGAGCTCATTTCTTTTCCTCCGCCATTTTTCCTGTGTCCAGAATGCCACAGTTCCGGCCGTGGCCACATTCAACGAATATATATTCTATGAATTTTACTTGTCGGGATATAGTCACCTCTTCAGTTATCATGCGTAATATCCAGCATATCCAACAGCCTGATAAATGTATCTTGTCCATCAAGGCAGGTATCCACCAACCAGTCCCGCTCATTTCTCCATTCGGAAAATCCTCTTTAGTAGAAGCCTTTCTTGTTGTCTTCAATGATAAAGGGAATAATATTATTTCTGAGACATTCCTTGAGTGCGATCAGCCTGCCAACTCTTCCATTCCCGTCCTGAAACGGATGGATGAACTCAAATTCTGCATGGAGCTCAACAATGTCCTCAATTGTTATAATGTCCTTTCCTGAATAATTTTTTGTATCAAAAAAGACAATTTTTCGACTTAATCTGACAAAGGTTTACCTGGGAATAGTCAGAATAATTGGAAACCGTTGAGCACATTTTGTACGATTCCGGTATGTTTTCCCGGCTTTAATCCGGACGCGCAAACCATAGTTAAGTGAACGGCTTTGCGCGGTTCGGTTTCTCCGATGAAGGCGTTCAGCTTATTTCGAAGCTGACCCTCGTAAGCGGCGTCAATATCAAAAGCGTCCAGGGTATACTTCATTTCACAAACATTGATGATTCCATCCGCCCGGTCAATCAACAAATCGATTTGAGCCGCCGGTTTGGCCGTGGTGCTTCTCCATCCACATTCTGTGGTTTCTACACCGGAAATCCCCAAGGCTTTCTTGATTTCATGGATGTGCAGAAGGCATACCATTTCAAAGGCATTGCCACACCAGGCATAATATGCCGGTGTATTGATAAAGCCGAGCCATGTCGATACTTTGCTGTTTCGCCGGAAACGCAGGCAGAAAAGCGTGAACGGGTCAATCAACTGGTAATAAAACCCCTGCTTTTCTTTCATATAGTTCTTATATTTGCGGATGAAGCCACACTGTTCGAGTTCCCTCAGTGCTTTTGTCAATGGTTCACCATCCCCGATGCGTGGATCAGTGGCCAGTTCCTTTCGCGTAAGTCCTCCTTTACTTGCAGAAATAGCCTCAATAATGGCGATATGTTTTTCAGCATTTTTGAACAATGAATGGTACAAGCGATCGTATTCCCAATACAGTTGTCCGTTTTGCTGAAAACAGAGTGCATCAATGTTTTGCGCCAAACTCAATCTGCGATCCAGACAATTCAAGTAATAGGGAATTCCACCGAATACCATGTAGCTTTCCAGCATTTGTTGCTGGGTCATCACCATACCATTCGCATCAAGAAGGTCCCGGCATTCACTCAATGTAAAAGGCTGCAAGTGGATTTGGCGGGTTATTCGATTATAAAAACTGCCTCTGTCGCTGACAAGGTGATCAATGATCCAGGAAGTGGCAGAACCACAGACAATCAGCAGCAGATCCTTTTGCGATGAAGCCCAACTGTTCCAGAAGTAATCCAGCGCACTTCGGAAATCGGAACGGGCCGTATCCATCCAAGGCACCTCGTCCAGAAACACAACTCGCTTGCCACTGGCTGCGTCACGCTGTACCTGATCCGAAGTCAGGATCTCCCGCAGGCAGGAAAATGCTTCATACCAATCTGTTGGGATGCTTTTTTGCTTATGGCCATACAGCCGGAGACTATCTGAAAACGCACGAAGCTGTTGCCGTGTCTTCTGTTCAGCCAGACCGGTGGCATAAAACGAAAAGCTGTTGTTAAAGTATTCCTTTATCAGATAAGTTTTCCCAACGCGTCGTCTACCATAAACCACCAGGAATTCCGGCCTTGGGGATTCACAACATTGCTTCAGCAAATCCTGTTCTGCAGCTCGTCCAATCATTTTCATCACCATAATTCTCTAAATAATGATATTTTGACTTGTTTTAGAGATTTATAGGCACTAAATATCTCATAATCCTCTAAAACTTGTGTTTATTGTATCATGAGAGAGCCCCGATTTCAAGACTGCTCACAAATTCAATAATTCAAAATAAGTATAGCAATGGCCATACGAGGCAATGAGTTTGTTGAGAGGTTTTGTGAAATTTTGGTTTCTGTATTCGGTATAACTTTCTTTTGAAATTCCTTGGGTTTTTCCTAACTAAGCGTATCTTCTGTCAGACGCACTCCACAAATTGGGCAACACGCCATGTGAAAGTAAGTAATTATTCGGTAGTTTACGTCGAATTTTTCATATTTCATTTACCCCTGCATATTAATATTAAAAATTATATCATTGGCAGGAGTGAAATTCAATCAAGCATCGTTTCCTCAGTAATTTCATTGATTCCATACTTGCGTTCCGCCTTATGGAAGTGTATAACAATTTTATAAGCTCATTATTCTAAACCAGCTTTATCATTTCCAGACAGGGAGGAGCCTCATATGAAACACGACAGACAGGGCATTTCTTTCGCCGCAGATGCTTCTGCTCCGCGCAAGGTCTTTTAAGGACGGTACCTGCACGGAGCGGTGGGTTTCACCGTCTTTCAAGGCTTTGCACCACGTGCATGAATAATTAAGCATAAGGAGCAGAGTTATGGATCATTCATCTATCAAAGAATTACGAACATTTTTACTTTTATGGGTCTCACAGACCGTCTCCCAGTTAGGGACGGCCATGACGGACTATGCCGTCGTCATCTGGGTTTACGGGGAAAAGGGAACGGCATCAAGCGTGACCCTTTTAACGTTATGCATTTTCCTTCCGACCATCTTCTTCCGCTTCATTGCCGGAGGCTTCGTCGACCGATGGAATAAGAAACGTGTGATGCTGGTGGCGGATTTCGTAGCCGCCCTGGGAACATTGACGATCCTTCTTCTATATTCCTGCGATTCCCTCGCAATATGGCAGATTTATCTGATCAATTTCCTCCTGAGTTTTATGAACGCCTTCCAGCAGCCGGCCTCTTTTGTCGCGACAAGCATGCTTGTACCGAAGGAACATTATACCCGTGTCAATGGACTGCAGAGTTTCGGAGGTGCTGCGGTCTCCATTCTGGCCCCGGCTTTGGGCAGTCTCCTTTTAGCCTACGGTGGGCTGAAGGTCGTCCTTTACTGTGACCTTGCCTCCTTCGCCGTCGCCTTCCTCGTGCTTCTCTTCTTCATAAAAATTCCGGAAGTGGAGCATAAGAAGGAAGAAAACGAGCCCTTCATGAAGGCTTCTCTGGCAGGACTGAAGTTTTTGAAGGAACACACCGCGATTCTCCGCCTGACGCTCTTTTTAACCGCCGTCAATTTTCTCGCGAAACTGGGCGGTGACGGTATGCTCTCCCCCTTCATCCTGGGGCGCACGAACAATAACCAGCCCATTCTCGGCATGGTGGAAAGTGCTGTCGCCATCGGACTTCTCGTGGGAAGTCTCATTGTCACCATCATGAAGCCTGTAAAGAAACGGACGAAGCTCATCTTCATTACGACCGCAATCGTCTTTTCAGGAAACATCGTCCAGAGTATGACGACCCTGCCGTGGCTATGGTGTGCAGCAGGTTTCTACTCCTACTTTATGGCTGTAATCATGAATGCAAACCTCATGGGTATCATGCGTGAGAAAGTTCCATTGGAACTTCAGGGCCGGGTTTTCGCAGCAGATGATACGTTGAAAAACTGCTCCATTCCGGTTGCGATTTTCCTCAGCGGAATTTTAGCTGACCATGTCTTCGAGCCCTTCATGAATTCAACCTCGGCCGTACAGCGCTTCTTATCAGGCATCGTCGGTAGCGGGAAAGGTTCCGGCATCGGTCTGATGTTCCTGATCGTCGGAATCGCCGGAATCGTGATGAGTCTTCTTCAGCTCCGGAAGTCCGTATATCGGGAACTGGATCTTACGGAAGAAAACTGACAGGTGAAAGATCCGTCTGACGCCTGCAGAACAGAACATGAAAAAGCCGGAACTGACGAATAGTCAGTTCCGGCTTATTTGTTGGTTTCTTATATCTAAGTCGCGGAATAACATACTATTATTTGTTATTTAACATAGAACGAAAAAATAACAAGTTAGCTAAACTTATAAGTTTAGCGGTATCACCTTGTTTTCTTGGTGAACCATTTA
>CALCUD010000105.1 GCA_937906775.1 uncultured Clostridia bacterium | reverse complement strand
AAATCACAGTAGATTCGCTGATTAATGCGGCTTACAATGATGATTTCAGATTCCGTGACCGTGATGTTGTTGCAATAACAGAAGCCGTTGTTGCAAGAGCGCAGGGAAACTATGCAACAACAGATCAAATTGCAAAAGATTTCCGTGAAAAGACTGGCGGTGAAACCGTTGGTATCCTTTTTCCCATTCTCTCCCGAAATCGTTTCTCCGTTCTCTTGAGAAGTTTTGCAAAGGGTGCAAAAAAGCTGGTTATCGAATTGAGTTATCCTTCAGATGAAGTCGGCAACCATTTGGTAGATGACGCTCTGGTTGCGCAGAAAGGTATCAATCCGTATACCGACATTCTGACAGTTGAAGATTTCCGGAAATACTTTGGTTATCCGAAGCATCCGTTTACCGGCATGGATTATATCGCCTATTATGAGGAAGTTGTCAAAAGCGAAGGCTGTGATGTGGAAATTATCCTTTCCAACAATCCCTGTTCTCTGTTAAAGTACACAGATGTTGTTGTATGCTGTGATATTCATACCAGAGAACGTTCCAAGGCCGTTCTGAAAGAGGCCGGTTGCAAGCGTGTTCTCGGTATGGATGATATTTTGAATGCACCCGTTGACGGTTCCGGCTACAATGAAAAATACGGTCTGCTGGGTTCCAACAAGAGCACGGAAGACAAGATCAAGCTCTTCCCCCGCGAATGCACCTCCCTGGTCGAAGACATCGCCGCCCGCATATTGAAGGAAACCGGCAAGCATGTCGAAGTCATGGTCTACGGCGATGGCGCCTTCAAGGATCCCAAAGGCAAGATCTGGGAACTGGCCGATCCGGTTGTTTCACCCGCTCATACTGCCGGTCTCGTCGGAACCCCGAACGAACTGAAGCTGAAGTACCTGGCCGACAATGATTTCGCCGATTTGAAGGGCGAAGCGCTGAAGGAAGCCATTGAAAAGAGCATCCGGGCCAAGGACAGCAATCTGAAGGGTCAGATGGCCTCCGAAGGAACAACTCCCCGTCAGCTGACCGACCTGATCGGCTCCCTTTGCGACCTGACCAGCGGTTCCGGCGATAAAGGAACTCCCGTTGTTCTCGTTCAGGGATATTTTGACAACTATACCAACGCCTGATATTCCCGATAAAAATGAGCCGGCTTCCAAAGAAGCCGGCCTTTTTTTGCCCGGACGGTATTATTTATCCGTCACAGCGCAGTTGTATTTACTGAAGCAGTCGGGACAAACCTTACGGTACCGGGTGCCGAGTTTGTCGACCACCTTCGCGTCGGTAAGATAATTGGATTCCTTCCCGCAGAATTCGCAGGTTCCGGAAGAGGACGCCATCGTTTCAGGACTCTGAAGATATTCCGTGTATCCGGGGCGGGGCGCAGCCTGCGCAGTTGCCTCCGCAAGGCGCGCGTTGGTATCGCCGATGCAGTAGATCACCCAGCTGTTCAGCCAGAAGAAAATACTTCCTCCGACGCCGATCACAACACACCAGGGCAGCAGCGGCAGCAGATTCGTCAGCCAGGCGTATACACCGAAGCCGAGGCTTCCGAGAATGCCGGCCCAGCACAGGACTTTTGCCATGGTTTTTACTTTTTGACCGATCTGAGTGAACATGTTTTTTCCTCCTGTTCAGATGACATATCTCATGAAATATATTACCGCACCCCTGAAAGGATGTCAACAACAGCAAAAGACCCGTCCCACGGGGACGGGCCTTCGCTGATCGGATTATTCTTCTTCCTTGGCGGCTTCTTCAACCGGTTCGGCAACGGCGTCGTCGCCGGCAACGATCTCAGCTTCGGCTTCGGGAGCGGCTTCGCCTTCGTAGTCGAATTTCTCATCTTCCAGAACCTGACGGATGCTCAGGCTGATGCGCTTCTTTTCGGGATCCACGCCCAGAACCTTGACGCGGACATCCTGGCCGACCTGAACAGCGTCTTCCACCTTGGCAACGCGGGCCGTAGCACACTGGCTGATGTGGACCAGACCGTCAAGGCCGGGCTCCAGCTCAACAAAAGCGCCGAAAGTTGTAATGCGGACAACCTTGCCCTCAACGACTTCGCCTTCGGGATACTTTTCAACCGCGTTGTCCCAGGGACGGGGCATCAGCTGCTTGTAACCCAGCTGGATACGTTCGCGTTCGGGGTCAAGGCTCATGATCTTGACATCCACTTCCTGATTGGGCTTGACAACTTCGCTGGGATGCTTGATGCGTCCCCAGCTCAGATCGGTGATGTGGATCAGGCCGTCGACTCCGCCGACATCCACAAACGCGCCGAAGTCAGTCAGCCGGCGAACGATACCGTGGATGACAACGCCCTCTTCGAGCTTCTCCCAGGCTTCTTTCTTCTTCGCGGCAGACTCTTCCGCAACGACCGCCTTGCGGCTGGCAACGATGCGCTTTTTCTGCTGATCGACTTCGATGATCTTCAGCTTCATTTCTTTGCCGACGAACTCGCCGATCTTTTCAACATAGCGCTGGCTCAGCTGGCTGGCGGGAACAAAAGCACGGACGCCGCCGACATCAGCCAGCAGGCCGCCCTTAACGGCTTCCTTGCCGATACCGTCGACATATTCGCCGGCTTCGTATTTCTGCATCAGGGCGTCCC
Organism: uncultured Clostridia bacterium; assembly: GCA_937906775.1. Lineage (GTDB taxonomy): Bacteria > Bacillota > Clostridia > Christensenellales > Aristaeellaceae > Aristaeella. The sequence goes on along the minus strand of CALCUD010000105.1, from coordinate 7,948 downwards.
ACGCCTTGCGGTTGACGATGTTGCGCTGGCTCAGCAGCACATTTCCTTCTCCGTCGTTGACTTTGACAACTTCGACTTCGATCTCGTCATCCAGTTTGACATTCTGGTCTACCAGATCTTCGCGCTTGATCAGCCCGTCGGCCTTGTAGCCGATATTGACGCACACTTCGTCCTCGGTGATCTGCACAACTTTACCGGTAACCGTCTGTCCGGGCCGGATCCTCACCAGAGTAGCGTCGATTTCAGCCATGAAATCATTGCGGTTTTCCTCCGCGGCAGGGGTCAGGTCCTTGTTCTCCAATTCGCTCATGCGTGTGACAACCTCCTTAAGTGAATCCGTCGGCGTGGAAGCACCGGCGGTGATCCCAATCATACCGGGATCTGTATTTGCAAAGGCTGGCGGGATCTCCGCCGCGCGCTCTACCAGAATGGTATCCGGGCATCTGCTTTTGCAGACATCAAAAAGCTTCCGGGTATTGGCGCTGTTCCGGCCGCCGACAACGATCATGGCATCGGCATGTCCGGCCAGCTCAGCCGCTTCGCGCTGACGGATCTCTGTCGCGTTGCAGATCGTACAGCGGCTTGTCAGAATACGGACCCGGCGCTGAAGCACCTCGAGGATCTTTTGCCACCGTTCGGGTGGAAATGTCGTCTGCGCGACGGCAAGGGCATGATCCATTCCCGGAACAGAACCGGCCTCCTCCGGCGTTGCGGCGAAGTAAACCTCGCCCGCAGCCCATCCGGCTGTCCCCTGAACCTCGGGGTGGGATTTTTCGCCGACAATAATCACAGGCGTCCCGTCAGCGGTACCTTCGGCAACGATCCGGTGAAGTCTGTCGACAAAGGGACAGGTCAGATCCATGATTTCGCTTCCCTGCTCCCGCAAAACCCGGAGCACCTCCGGCGAAACCCCGTGGCTACGGATCAGGACCCGGCGTCCTACCGCCTCCTCCGGCTTCTGAATGGGAACAAGCCCCATTTCCGCAAGCCGGCGGACCACAGAGGGATTATGGATCAACTCTCCCAGCGTACAGGAAGGAACCCCGTCCTTCGCGGCGATCTCAGCCGCTTCCACAGCCCGGCTGACCCCCATACAGAAGCCTGCGTGAGCCGTAACGCGAACGGACATAACGGAAACCTCCCGAAAAAACGCTCTGTTTTAAATGTATTCGCTCTAAATCCTGTTATTCCTTCTTTATTGTAAAGAAATTTTATAATCTTTTTTTACGTCGGCAATCATCTGCCGGAAAGTATCCCGCATCCGTTCATTAAGCTTTTCGCATGTTGCGGCGTTTACGCCGTCCTGCAGCAGATCGTCGTACGGGATCGGTTGTCCGACCCAGGCGTTCGTCACCTTGAAAAAGCTCAGTTTCCGGTCGATATAGACGGGGATCAGCGGAACCCTGCTCCGGAGAACGATCAGGGATGTCCCGTTCTCGATCTGCTCCATCTGTCCTTCATGGTGACGGGTCCCTTCCGGAAAAATACCGAGGATCCGGTTCTGCTTCAGGACTTTCATGCAGTTCCGCATGGCTTCCATATCCATGTTGTGCCGGTCGACGGGAATAATATGCAGCCGGCTCAGAAACCATGCCGCGAGCCGGTTTTTCACAAGTTCCTTCTTGCCGAGAAAGATTGCCTGCTCCTTTTTTTTCAGGGGCACGGTCAGAATTGCCGGATCAAGCGCATGCAGATGGTTGGAGATCATCACAAACGGCGCGTCGCTTCTGAGGATCTCCGCGTTATGATATTTAACAGGCATCAAAGTAGAAAGCACCGCTTTCGCAACGCCGCGCACAAAAAAATACAGTCTGTTTTCCGGCATCAGTTCCTCAGCCATGTCTTTTTTCCTCCACAACCTGCAGGATCCTGTTCACGACCCCGTCAAACGACATCTCCGTGGAATCGATCAGCACGGCGTCCGGAGCCTGGCGGAGAGGCTCGACCTCGCGGTTCATATCCTGTTCGTCACGCCGGATGAGATCTGCCAGAACCTGTTCATAGGAAATATCCATTCCCTTTTCCTGATTCTGCAGCCAGCGTCTGCGTGCCCTCTCCTCCGCCGAAGCGGTCAGGTATATTTTCGCGGTGGCGTTCGGAAGAACCGTCAGGCAGATATCCCGCCCGTCAAGCAGCATATCCGTCTGTGAGGCAAGTTTCTGCTGAAGGCAAACCATCTGTTTCCGTACTTCCGCGTAGCGGCTCACCGTTGACGCGGCCTGACTGACCGCTTCGGTCCGGATCAGACCGGTCACATCCTCGCCTTCGGCATATGTATGCTGTCCGTCCGCCTCATGTGTTACAGAAATTTCAAGCGACCGGCACAGCGCAACGACCGCCGGTTCATCTTCCGTGGAAATACCGCGGCGGAGCGCCGTCAGTCCCAGCGCGCGGTACATGGCGCCTGTATCCAGATGAAGAATGCCGAGTTTTTCGGCAACCGCATCCGCGATCGTGGATTTTCCGGCTCCGACCGGACCGTCCATGGCAATGGTCAGACTCATCTTTTTGCCCTCCCTTTCCTGTCATATAAATTATATCCTATTCCGTTATTCCGGCGCAAGGAGGAACAGAAAAACTTATGCCGCAGTTGCGTTTTGATATCCGGATGGGGTATAATAAATTGTTACAATTTTCGGTCAGATATGCCGGAAGAGAACAGGAGCACTTATGGATTACCCGTTTTTTGCCTATATGGCCCGCCTGAAGCTGATCAGTCGCTGGAGTCTGATGCGGAACACACAGCCCGAAAACGACGCCGAGCATTCCCTTCAGGTCGCGATGATCGCGCATGCGCTCGCGATCCTCGGCCGCGAGCGGTACGGCCGCGAAACCGATCCGGAGCATGTGCTTTCCATGGCCGTATATCACGACGCAACCGAGGTCCTGACCGGGGATCTGCCGACGCCGGTCAAATACCACAGCGACGAACTCCGCGGTGCGTATCGCCGGCTGGAGGATCTTTCATCCGACCGCCTGCTGGAAATGCTTCCCGAAGATCTGCGTTCCGCCTTTACGCCCTATCTGAAGCAGGAATCCGGTTACGACCGGAGCGTCGTCAAAGCCGCAGACCGGATCTCCGCCTATATCAAATGTCTGGAGGAGCAGCGCGCCGGCAACCGCGAATTTGATTTTGCAGCCGAAAACGTCCGGCGCAGTCTTGACGCGATCGATCTTCCCGAGGTTCGGGATTTTCTGGAAGAATGCCTGCCCGCGTTCCGTAAAACGCTGGACGAATTAAATCATCCTGCCGGAGGTGCTTTATGAAACGGATACTCTGCCTGGTCCTTGCCCTTTGCCTCGCTGTTCCATTTTTTTCCTTTGCCGAGGATGACGACGACATCTCTCTGGAGGAGATCGTTGAAGAAGTCCTGATCGACGATGACGGAACGGAATACATGATGGACGCCGAAACCGGCGAAGCGATCATCCTTTCCGACGCGGATCAGCAGGAGCTCGAAATCCTGGATGAAACCATCGACGATACGGTCGATCCGTCCTCGCTGGAGATCAATCCCAACCTGCCGGATCACGTGATCAATATCCTGCTGGTCGGTGTAGATACGCGCGACAAGGAAATGTCCGAAGGCAACACCACCGGCGGAACCGGCGAGCGCGGAGATGTCCAGATCATTCTCTCCGTCAACACCAGTACCGGTGAACTCAAGCTTTCCTCCATCCTGCGGGACTGCTATGTGACGATCCCCGGATACAAATCCAAGCAGAAGATCAATGTCGCCTACCAGCGCGGAGGCGGACAGCTGGCCATGCGGACGATCAACCACAATTTCCAGATGAATATCCAGTACTATGTGGCCATCAATTTCTACGGCCTGGCTTCCATCATCGACGCGATCGGCGGAATCGATATCGATCTGACAAAGGTCGAGGCCGGTGCCATCAACGCATATCTTTCCAAACACAAATCCGCCATCTCCCGCACCTATGATACCGGCGAAGAACGGACCAAGCTTGAAAAGAAAGCCGGCATCCAGCACCTGGACGGGCTTCAGGCTGTCATGTATGCACGTCTGCGCGAGATCGACAACGATTTTGCGCGCACCGAACGTCAGCGGAATCTGCTGAATCTGCTGCTGCAAAGCGTGCTGAGCGGCGGTATGGACTTCGACAAACTGCTGGATCTGGTCGAAGCCTGCCTGCCCTACGCGCGCACCAATATGAACGCGAGCACCATGTTCCAGCTCGCCTCCTCCGTCCTGCGCAGCGGGATCATGGATCGGGTAAACTCCGGAGAACCCCTGATGGATCAGTTCCGTCTTCCCGTTTCCGAACCGAAAAAGCTCTGGAAATACGGTCAGACCGAAGGCGGTTCCTCCGTGGTCATGATCGATTACAACGGTCATCTGAAGGATAATGCCGAAGCTCTGCACGACTTCATCTACGGCATGTATTACCCGGCAGACTGACGCCTGTAAAAAACTTCCGGCTCATTTGAGAGCCGGAAGTTTTTTTGTAGCTTTGAGAACGGCGAAGCTTGTTCCCCCGTAAACGGCAATTCCTGTCGCAGTCCGGATAAACAGTCCCGGCCATCCGCCTGCCGGAATCAGGATCCGGATCCCGCGCACCGCGCCGAACATGAGGCCGCCCGTAGCGCACCAGATCAGCAGATACTTCAGATATCTCCTGTACGGCAGTTCCTTCCGGAGGATCAGAAACTGAACCAGCGGCACGGAAAATTCAGCCAGCAATGTTCCGATCACCGCGCCCATACTCTTCATGGACGGAATCAGACAAGCGTTGGCGATCAGATTGACAACGGCTCCGGTACACACGCTTTTCACAAAAATGGTATCCCGGCTTTGCGGAAGAACCCATTGCGTCCGGATCACGTTGGCGAAACCGATCATGATGAGCGTGAATCCCAACGGAATCATCAGCGTCCCGGAATAAGCGAAATCCTCTCCGTAAAACAGCGGCGCGAATTCATCGGCGACCGCGGCAAGGCCGAAGGCCATTGCGGTCACCATGCAAAGGATCAGGTTCATCGTCCGGTCCATGTGGTCGCGGATTTTCTCCGTCTCGCCCAGTTCCTGCAGATGAGAGATTTTCGGAAGCATCACCGTTCCGATGGCCGAAATGAATCCGCTCAGGCAATAGACGATCTTCTCTGCATTTTCATACAGACCGTTCTGCGCCATGCCGGCCATGGAGGCTACCATGACCTTGTCCATCGTGCGGTAAATGCTGACCGCGAGAACGGAAACCGACAGGACCGCACAGGGGGCCAGATGTTTGAGGCTTTCGCTGAAAGGGATCCGGACATAGCGGACTTTTCCCCGCATGGAGGAAATGCAGCTCAGATTCCCGAGCAGCGTCGCAAGGCTCCAGACGAAACCGTAGATCCACAGATCTTCCTTCCTCTTGACAAACAGGAACACGCAAACTGCAGCGATCACCTTGACAAAAGTATTCCGCAGCGCAATGGGCCGGAAACAGTCCAGCCCCATCAGGCACCAGTCGAAGGAGCAGAGGCAGCTGACGCTCATCAGTGTCAGGGAGAACGCGATCTGTTTTTCTTCTCCCGCGATAAACAGCAGATATCCGAACCAGAGAACCAGCGTCGCTCCGGCCACCGCCAGCTGCATCTGCCAGATGGCGGAAAAAGTCCGGTCAAGCGTCTTCCGGTCATCCCGTACTCTGGCGATCGTCCGGACGCCGTAGTCGTTCAGGCCCAGCATGCCGACCAGGCAGAAAATATAGCTGATGCTCCACGCGTCAGAATACAGACCGCCCCCCTCCTGCCCGACAGTGCGGGCCAGATAGGGGGCCGTAACCAGCGGAAGCAGGATGGAAAAAACGCGGTATGCCACATTGTACATCGCGTTTTTTCTCGTACTCATTGCTTCCTCCTGAATCATCGATACATATTACAGATGCAGCAGCAGGCTGGCTACCGCGAAGTACACCAGCAGGCTCAGCGCGTCCACAATGGTTGTAATGAACGGACTCGCCATGACCGCCGGATCAAATCTGAGCTTCTTGGCCAGCATAGGCAGCGTACAGCCGACGACCTTGGCAAACAGGACGGTGATCAGCATGGTCACGCAAACCACCAGGGCTACCAGGACCGTCACATCGCTGTTGTTGAGCAGCAGCCTGTCCACGATCATGATCTTGGCGAAGCACAGAGCCGCAAGCGCCGCGCCGCAAAGTACAGCCGTCCGGATCTCCTTCCAGATGACCTTCGGCAGCTCGCTGAATTCCAGTTCATCCAGAGACAGGGCGCGGATCACGGTAACAGAGGACTGGGAGCCGGAATTACCGCCCGTATCCATCAGCATGGGGATAAACGCGGTCAAAACAACCTGCGCCGCGAGCGCCTCCTCAAAACTGGTAATGATCAATCCTGTGAATGTCGCGGAAACCATCAGAAGCGCCAGCCAGGGGATCCTGTGGCGGAACAGATCGAACGGCGAAGATTTGAGGTAGGTCTTGTCGCTCGGCGTCATACCGGCCATGATTTCCATGTCCTCGGTCGTTTCGTCCTCCATGACGTCCATTGCGTCGTCGAAGGTAACGATTCCGACCATCCGGTTGTCGCTGTCGACGACCGGGATCGCGAGGAGGTTGTACTTGCTCATCATGTGAGCAACTTCTTCCTGATCGTTATGCGTATTGACCGTGATCAGGTTGTTGCCCGTTTCCATCACGGTGTCGATCGTCTGCATATCGCTTGGAGCAAGCAGCAGGCTCTTGACCGAAACCGTCCCGACCAGAAGCCGGTTGTCCAGAACATAGCAGGTGTAGATCGTTTCCTTGTCCACGCCGGTCCGGCGGATCCGCAGGATGGCGTCGCCAACCGTCATGTTCGGAGAAAGGCTGACATATTCGGTCGTCATCACCGACCCCGCTGAATTTTCCGGATACTGAAGGATCTCGTTGATCTCCTTGCGCATCTGCGGATCCGCCTGCCGCAGGATACGTCGGACGACATTGGCGGGCATTTCCTCAACGATGTCTACGGCGTCATCAACGTACAGCTCATTGAGTACCTCACGCAGCTCCGAGTCCGAGAAGCCCCGGATCAGCAGCTCCTGCGCTTCGGGTTCCATTTCGACAAAGGTTTCCGCCGCAAGCTCCTTCGGCAGCAGCCGAAACAAAAGCGGCAGTGTGGATTCTTCCAATCCGCTGAACACACCGGCAATGTCTGCCGGGTTCATCGTGATGAGAATATCGCGGATGGTCGCGTACTTCTTTTCGGCGAGAAGCAGCTCCAAGGTCGTTTCAACAGTTACATTGTGTTCTGCCATCGGTTCGTACCTCCTGATTCATAAACGTATGGTCAGAGATTCGGAAGCCGACACGACAGGTCTATTCAGTTCCGGGAGCCGACGGCACGGATGCCGCGGTGTCCCTTGGGACTTCGGCCTACCGGTGTGCCGCTGCTACTTCCAGCATCCATGACGTTCCCTCCTTTTTGTTCATAGTATGGGCAAATGCCCATAGTATTATTTTATACCTGTCCGCGCAGAATGTCAAGAAAATATCCCGCCCGCTGGCTTGCAGGCGGCTGGAACGTCGAACTCGACGCAGCCAACGCCGACTGTGACGGAGACGGACTGGTCACGTTAAAAGACTCCACGCTCATCACCCGCTATGAAGCCGGGTGGAAAGTGGAACTGATCTGACCGATAGAAAAGCAAAATGAAAGAACCGGAGACTTCATCCGCAAGATGAGTTCTCCGGTTCGTTTTGTACCAAGGCCGCAGAAAAGTTTTTGGTTACAGCGGCCGTTCCTTGAATTCGCAGGTGCTGCATTTGTCGAGGTCTTCTTTTGTGACCTTTCCGTCCCGCAGGTCGCGGCAGAGTTTGTTTTCGTACATACTGTACGGCTGCGCGGTGAACAATGATTTTGCTTTATGCTTCAGCACCCAGAATGCGGGCACCCAGATGTATTTGCGCATCGCGGGGGAGACGGAACCGATCA
>CALCUD010000104.1 GCA_937906775.1 uncultured Clostridia bacterium | reverse complement strand
CGCAGATGGCTGATCGTCAGACCGCCGGACTTCTTGGAATCATAGAAGAAGTAAGCCTGAGCGTACTTTTCGGTATGATCGCCGATGATCTTGATGGAGTTCTTGTTGGCGCCGACGGTGCCGTCGGAACCCAGGCCGTAGAACATGCAGGCGGAGGTGCCGGCGGGAGCAGCGGCGAAGGTCTCGCCCAGCTTCAGGCTGGTGCCCGTCACGTCGTCTTCGATGCCGACGGTGAAGTGGTTCTTCATTTCGCCGTCCAGGTTGGCGAACACGGCCTTGACCATGGTGGGGGTGAATTCCTTGCTGCCCAGACCGTAGCGGCCGCCGACGACCTTGATGTCGCCGCGTCCGGCTTCAGCCAGCGCGGAAACCACGTCGAGGTACAGGGGCTCGCCCAGGGAACCGGATTCCTTGGTGCGGTCGAGCACGGCGATCTTTTTGACCGTCGCCGGGAGGACCTTCATCAGGTATTCCACGGAGAAGGGACGGTACAGATGGCACTTGACGATACCGACCTTTTCGCCGGATTCAAGCATCTTGTTGATGGTCTCGTGCGCGACGTCGCAGCTGGAGCCCATGGAGATGATGACCTTGTCGGCGTCGGGAGCGCCTTCGTACTGGAAGGGCTTGTAGACGCGGCCGGTCAGCTTGGCGACCTGGTCCATGCATTCTTCCACGATGGCGGGAACGGCGGCATAGAACTTGTTGCCGGCTTCACGGCCCTGGAAGTAGATGTCGCTGTTCTGCGCGGTGCCGGCCTGATGCGGATGTTCGGGATTCAGGGCGCGGGCGCGGAATTCGGCCACCTTGTCCCACGGAACGAGATCCTTGATCTCTTCGTAGCAGTTTTTGGTGTCGATCGCGTCGATCTTCTGGATTTCGTGGCTGGTGCGGAATCCGTCGAAGAAGTGCAGGAAGGGGACGGAGCTCTTCAGCGTTGCCAGATGGGCGACCAGAGCCATGTCGTGAGCTTCCTGGACGGAGTTGGAGGCCAGCATGGCGAAGCCGGTCTGACGGCAGGCCATAACGTCGCTGTGATCTCCGAAAATGTTCAGGGCATGATAAGCCAGGGCGCGGGCGCTGACATGGAAGACAGCGGGCGTCAGTTCGCCGCTGATCTTGTACATGTTGGGGATCATCAGCAGCAGGCCCTGGGAGGCGGTAAAGGTGGTGGTCAGAGCGCCGGCGGACAGAGATCCGTGCACAGCGCCGGCGGCGCCGGCTTCGGACTGCATCTCGGCGATCTTCACAGTCTGGCCGAACAGATTCTTCCGATCGTGAGCGGCCCATTCATCAGCGACTTCCGCCATGGGGGAGGAAGGAGTGATGGGGTAGATGGCTGCCACATCGCTGAACGCATACGCGACATGGCTGACGGCGGTATTGCCGTCGACGGTCATTTTGATGGCCATGGATGTACCTCCTTGACATTTTATAGCAAGGCGGTTTTGCCCGCCCGCACGGAAGGCCGCGTTCCCCCGGCCCGCCGGAAGGCTCCGGAAGGCATGCGAAAAACACGGTTTACCTCAAACATTTCGATTATATGCATTTATATAGAAGATGTCAATCAATCCTGTTGCGTTTTTTCGGCTCCGTGTGATATCATAGTCAGGATTTCCCGGCCTGTTCCGGAGAATTGATTTTCGGAAGGATGAATGCCGACAATGGATACCATGACTCAGCTGGCCGCGCTGGCGGCAGAATGTATGACGAATCTCTGGCCCGACGCCGAAGGCCTCCCGACGGCGGACGACCTGCGCGGCCTTCTGGCCGTTCCTCCGGATCCGGCGCTGGGCGATTATGCCTTCCCCTGCTTCCGGCTGGCCAAGCCGCTCCGGACGGCTCCGCCCAAAATCGCCGAGGCGCTCTGCGCCGCCTGGACGCGCGAGGACGTGGCCTCCGTCCGGCCGGTGAACGGATATATGAATTTCTTCCTGAACCGCGCGAATTTCGCCGCGGAGATCATGTCCGTCCTGAAGGAAAAGGGCGAACGGTTCGGTTCCTCCGACGCCGGCAGGGGCAAAACCGTCTGCCTCGACTATTCCTCCATCAATATCGCCAAGCGTTTCCATCTGGGCCATCTGTCCACCACGATGATCGGCCACAGCCTGAAGCGGATCTACGACTTCCTCGGGTATACGACGGTCGGCATCAACCATCTGGGCGACTGGGGGACCCAGTTCGGCAAGATGGTCTGCGCCTACAAGCTCTGGGGCTCGAAGGAGGAGGTCGAAAAGGGCGGGGTCGACGAGCTGGTCCGCCTGTACGTCCGTTTCCACGAGGAGGCGGAAAAGGATCCTTCGCTCGACGATCAGGGCCGCGCCTGGTTCAAAAAGATCGAGGACGGCGACGAGGAAGCCCTGTCGATCTTCTCCTGGTTCAAGGAGATCACCCTCAAGGATACCGAAAAGGTCTACAGCCTGCTGGGCGTGTCCTTCGACAGCTATGCCGGCGAAAGCTTCTATAACGACAAGATGGGCCGCGTGGTCGACGCGCTCCGCGACAAGGGCCTGCTGACGGTTTCCGAGGGCGCCACCGTGGTCGACCTGAGCGAGGACAATATGCCCCCCTGCATCATCCTGCGGTCCGACGGAGCGACCCTGTACGCCACGCGCGACCTGGCCGCCGCGATGTACCGTCAGGACACCTATCATTTCGACAAATGCCTCTATGTCGTCGCCTATCAGCAGGATCTGCATTTCCGCCAGGTCTTCCGCGTTCTGGAAAAGCTGGAGCTTCCCTGGGCGAAGGACTGCGTCCACGTCTCCTTCGGCATGATCAGCTACGAGGGCCGCGCCCTGTCCACCCGGGAGGGCCATGTCGTCTATCTGGAGGATCTGCTCAACCGCTCCATCGAAAAGGCGCGCGAGATCATGAAGGTCGCGGCGCAGGACAAGTCGATGAACGAAGACGCGCACTTCGATCTGCGCGTGAATTACGGCATTTGCCTGTGGAAGCTTGGTTTGCTGGACGATGCGATCATGACGGTCCGGTACGCAGGCAAGCACGCGAAGAACGGCTCCTATTATTCGACGCTGAGCACGCTGCTGGTGGACCGTGCGCGCAAGACCGGCGAACTGGAGGAAGCGCGGGCATTTCTGAACGAGGCGATGGATTACGACGACGAAGACGCGGCGACGCTGGACAACTATGGTGATCTGACGCTGATCGAGCGCGATCAGGCACTGC
>CALCUD010000103.1 GCA_937906775.1 uncultured Clostridia bacterium | reverse complement strand
CGTGAAGGCGGCCGTACCGTCGGTTCCGGCGTTGTGGCTAAGGTCATTGAGTAATCACGTCAGGAGGTGTCCAAAGTGGCAAACGCCGCACGTACCAAGGTTTGCCTGGCTTGCTCCGAATGCAAACAGCGCAACTATAACAATATGAAAAATAAAAAGAACACCCCGGATCGCATTGAGCTCATGAAGTACTGCCCCTTCTGCAAGAAGCACACGACTCATCGCGAGACCAAGTAATCCACCCCCCTACCCACTACGCTATGAGGATGTGAAAATTATGTCTGAGGAAAAGAAGGCCGTTACGCAGGAAAACAAATCCGCGAAGAAGGCCGAGTCCGGCAAGCTGTCCAAGGTTCTGAACTGGTTTGCCAAGCTTCCCCAGAGGATCGCGAAGCCCTTCAAAAACATGTGGTATGAGCTGAAGAAAGTGACCTGGCCCAGCAAGAAAAAGCTGGTGTCCTATTCCATCATTGTCCTTCTGTTCATGCTTTTCATGGGCGTTGTGATTGGTCTGCTTGACCTTGGCGCTTCCACTGCTGTACGCGCGCTGATCCCTAGCCAGCCCACACAGGTGATTGAGATTCCTGCCGACGCACTTACGGAAGAAGTTGCCGGTGAAGCTACCGACGCGGCTGAAGAAGTCGCCGATGCAGCCGAAGAGGCTGCCGGTGAAGCGGCTGACGCGGTTGAAGAAACCGCCGGCGAAGTTGCCGAAGCTGCCGAAGAAGCTGTTGATCAGGTCGCGGAAACTGTGGAAGAGAATGTTCAGGAGACCGCTACTGAGGGAGAGTAATCATGGCTGAGAATATCAAAGAACCCTGCTGGTATGTGATCCATACCTATTCGGGTTATGAGAACAAAGTCAAGGATACGCTTGAAAAGTCTGTTGAAAACAACGGTATGCAGGATCTGATCTTTGAGGTCAAAGTTCCTGTAGAAGAGGTTGTTGAGATACGGAACGGAAAGCGCGTCAAGAGTACCCGCAAGGTTTATCCGGGATATGTGCTGGTGCACATGATCGAAACCAGTGAAAGCTGGTATATCGTCCGGAATACACGCGGTGTAACAGGCTTTGTCGGCCCTGACTCCAAACCCGTACCGCTGACTCAGGAGGAAGTCGACATGATGCTCAACACTGAGCAGAGCAGCGTCGACTTCGGTTTCGCCATCGGCGAACATGTCCGGATCCTTTCCGGTCCTCTGGAAAATTTCAGCGGCGAGGTGACCGATGTCGATACCGTCCGCGGCAAGCTGACCGTCAAGGTGCAGATGTTCCTTGGCCGGGAAATGCCTGTGGAAGTAGATCTGGATCAGGTCGAAAAGGAAGACTGAGTTCACCGGAAAGTTGTTGCATCGGGGACGGAATTCCCTCCGTCCCCTGCATCGCCCGTGCCTTCGTGCCGGGTGTAGCGTGGGAGGAAGTTTCGAACGCTTCCGCGTGACCACATTTTTTAGGAGGTGCCACTCAAATGGCAAAGAAAGTATCAGCTTACATCAAGCTGCAGGTTCCTGCCGCCAAGGCAACGCCTGCCCCGCCTATCGGACCTGCTCTGGGTCAGCATGGCGTGAACATCCCCGGATTCTGTAAAGAATTCAACGACCGTACTGCGAAGGATGCCGGACTGATCATTCCTGTTGTGATCACCGTATACTCCGACCGTACTTTCACCTTCATCACCAAGACGCCTCCGGCGCCCGTCCTGATCAAGAAGGAACTGAATCTGCAGACTGCCAGCGGCCGTCCTAACAAGGATAAGGTTGGTCAGCTGACCAAGGAGCAGTGCCGCAAGATTGCTACCATCAAGATGCCCGATCTGAATGCTGCCAGTATCGAAGCCGCCATGAGCATGGTCGCCGGTACCGCCCGCAGCATGGGTATCACCGTGGAAGAGTAACAACATCGGGGCGCAGCCCCTTGACAATGTGGGAGGACATAGTGCCGTTAATACCACATGGGAGGAATGAAAGCAATGAAACATGGTAAGAAGTATGCCGACAGTATCAAGCTGATCGACCATCTCAAGCAGTATGATCCGGAAGAAGCCGTTGATCTGGTTGTGCAGACCGGCAAGGCCAAGTTTGATGAGACCGTGGAAATTTCCGTCCGTCTGGGCGTTGATCCCCGCCATGCTGACCAGCAGGTCCGCGGCGCTGTGGTTCTGCCTCACGGAACAGGCCGCGTGATCCGCGTTCTGGTCATCGCCAAGGGCGATAAGGCCAAGGAAGCGGAAGCTGCCGGTGCCGATTATGTCGGTGCGGAAGAAATGATCCAGAAGATCCAGCAGGAGAACTGGTTCGAATTCGATGTCTGCGTAGCCACCCCTGATATGATGGGTCTGGTTGGACGTATCGGTCGTGTCCTGGGCCCGAAAGGCCTCATGCCAAACCCGAAGAGCGGAACCGTCACGATGGACATCACCAAGGCTGTGAACGATATCAAAGCCGGTAAAGTGGAGTACCGTCTGGATAAGAACGCCATCATCCATTGCCCCATCGGCAAGGTGAGCTTCGGCAAGGAAAAACTGCAGGAGAACCTGAATGTTCTGATGGAAGCCATCAACAAAGCGAAGCCTGCCGCCGCGAAGGGAACTTACATGAAGAGCGTGTATCTCTCCAGTACGATGGGTCCCTCCGTTCGCCTGAATCCGCTTAAGTTCTGATAAGCTTTCGAAGTCCTGTTCCTGAAAAAGGAACAGGACTTTTTTTGTTGAAAAACGTTTATTTTCTTTATCAGAATGAAGAGGATTCCACAAGCGAAAAGCAGAATTTTACATAGTTAACAGATTTGAAACTCCGGGACCAAAGGAGCAGGAATGAGAATAAACCCATTTATCATGGAAAAAGCGGCAGGTGAAACGGAATACCTTGCCGGACGGGAACTTGACGAGGGAGACCGGGTCCGCCTTATTGAAGAAGACGGCGTGACACAGAAATACCGTGTGACGGATACACAGGCTCATTTTGTGGCACTGAACAGAAATCTCACGGTTCACTGCGATTGCGCAGCTTTTGCAGACAGAGGCTGCTGCCGGCATGCTGTTGCCGTGTTTCTGACTGCGGAAAGAAACGGCGTTCCGGAATTGATGCTGAAACGGAATGCACCGACTGTAGCGGCTTATCTTGACGAACTCGTTTTTCAATCCATGCCCGCGGAGCCGAATCTGCGACTGGAATTGACACTCGTTCTTCCAACCTGTCCGGGTCAGGGAATTCGCCTCGGACTGCGTGTGGGAGAACAAAAATTCTATGTAGTCAGAGATATCTGTCAATTCCTTGAAAAACTTGACGGCGGAGAGGAACTGGCATTCGGAAAGGGATTCGTTTTACAACCGGACCGGATGCGGTTCACACAGGAAGATGAACGTTTGCTGGATCCGTTCCGACGCTTTTTCGCCGCGCGGAACAACGGTGAAACACATGACAGCGGTGCGAACGCGCGTCTGATCCGGTTGCCGGAAATTTATGTTGAAGAGCTTATGTCAATGATGAAGGATACGCGATTTCGCATCATGAACAGTGCCGGAGAGATCGTGATCTGCCACGGGATCCGTGAAACAGAGCTTCCTTTGCGGTTTGAAATGAATCTGATGCCTCGCGGTCTGATAGTCAACGCCAAGATCAATGCGGAACTGATCCCGATAACGGAGAACTGCACCTATGTATTTCTGGGGAAAAATGTCATAGCCGTTCCGAAACATCAGGCCGGGCTTGCGCGCCTGCTCTATGCGCGGCAGTATGACGGGAAATGCCTGATGGAATATCCGCTGAAAGAAACGGAACGGGTGATCGGCGAACTTTTGCCGTATCTGAAACTGCGCGGATCGGTGGAACTGAGCAGGAGTCTGCGGGAACGGCTTGTACGGCGGAATCTGAAGACAGAGGTCTATCTGGACAGAGACGGGGACAGCATCGTCGCGCGGGTATTGTTCCGTTATGGGGATATCACCCTGAATCCTTTTGAACCGGTAAACGAGAAAATCACGCTGGAAAAAGGGGAAAAGTTGCTTCTGCGGGACGCGGAAGCGGAATACGAGGTTCTGGACATCCTTGCGGGTGCCGGGTTCCGGGTCACAAGGGAGAATATCCGGCTCAGCGGACAGGATAATCTGTTCCGATTCTTCCGTGACGATGTGGCGCGGCTTCAGGAGATCTGTGATATTTATCCAAGTATCGAGTTCCGGAAAATGTCTCCCCGCCGTCCGAATCTGAGCGGCAGTATCCGGATGGACGGCGATCAGCTGAAACTGACGCTGGAAGCAGACGGGGAGCCGATCGGGGAAGTCCTGGAACTGATGGAGGCGCTGACCCGGAAGAAAGATTATTTCAGACTGAAAAACGGCGCTTTTCTGGATCTTTCCGGGCTGGATGAATGGACCGAAGCAGCGGAAAACGTTTATGAAGCCGCTCTCCGGGACGGAAATGAGCTGAATCGCGATGCGCTGGTTCTCCGGAATTACAGGATGTTCTACCTGAAAGGAATGCTGGAGAATGCCGGTGTACGTATGTCCGCGGATGATCTTCCGGGAAGCTCGGAGGATACGGACACCGTGCCGGATATCCCGGCCGGTATGATGCTTCGGGATTATCAGGAACGCGGCTATCGCTGGCTTTACGGGCTGGACAGACTGCACATGGGCGGGGTTCTGGCTGATGATATGGGTCTGGGGAAAACGGTTCAGATGATCGCGCTCTTACGCGCGACCCGTGCTCCCGGGCAGACCTCACTGATCGTCGCTCCAACCTCGCTGCTCTACAACTGGCTGTACGAGCTGAACCGTTTCGCACCGGAACTCAGCGCGGCAGTCCTTTCCGGTACGGCAATCCAGCGGGAACGTTTGATCAGCCATGTTTCGGAACATGGGGACGTTGATGTTCTGATCACAAGCTATCCGCTGATCCGGCGCGATATCGGATTGCTGAAGGAAATCGCTTTCCGGTTTGCCGTTCTGGACGAAGCGCAGAGCATCAAAAACGCCGGAAGCGTGGCAGCCGTCGCGGTCAAGCAGATCCGTGCCGATACGCGGTTCGCACTTACCGGGACTCCGATGGAAAACGGCATCGGGGAACTCTGGAGCATTTTCGATTTTGTCCTTCCGGGTTATCTGCCCGGATACAGCACATTCCTTCGCCGGTATCAGGACGGGGAAAACGCGGAGGATCTCCGACGCCGGATCCAACCGTTCCTGATGCGCCGGTTGAAACAGGACGTACTGGAGGAACTGCCGGAAAAAATGGAAAGTACCCTGATCGCGGGAATGACGCCCGGCCAGAGGGAAATATACCGCGCGGCAATGGAACGTTTGCGCCCGCGGGTCACTACGCTGCTGGAGCAAAAGGGAACCCCGAGAGCCAGGATCGAGATCCTGAGCGCGATTACAGAACTCCGGCAGATCTGCTGCCATCCCGGTCTGATCCTGGAGGACTACCGGGGCGGAAGCGGCAAAGAAGAATTGCTGATGCAAATCCTGTCCGGGCTGATCGCTGAAGGCAGGCGTGTTCTGATCTTCAGCCAGTTTACTTCCATGCTGAAACTTCTGCGCTCAAGAATGGAGGAGGAAGGATACAGCCTGATGTATCTTGACGGGGAAACCCCCGCCGGGCAGCGCCTGGAGATGACCGAGGAGTTCAACCGGGGCGATACGCAGATCTTCCTGATCAGTCTCCGCGCCGGCGGGTCCGGACTGAATCTTGTCGGCGCGGATCTGGTGATACATTATGATCCGTGGTGGAATCCGGCAGCGGAGGATCAGGCGACAGATCGGGCGCACAGGATCGGACAGCGCCGGAAAGTTCAGGTCATACGGCTGGTGACAGGGGAAAGTATTGAGGAGCAGGTCGTTGAACTTGGACTCCGGAAAAAAGCCCTGTTTGACCGGCTGATCACTCCGGGCGAGACAGATCCCGGCGCGCTGAGCGAACAGGATATTCGCGATCTGTTCCGGTAAGCCGGCGAGAATGGCCGAACAACTTGCAAGATCACGCGTTGTGTGATAAAATATTCAGGATTTTGGGACTTGAAACCGTCGCGAAGGGGGGGGAACTTTATGGAACAAAAGGAACAGTCCGGAAAACGTCGGGCGGCTTCCCGCGCCACGAAGCTTCGCCGCAGAAAGCGCCGGATGAACTTTTTGCTGGCTGCGATCGCCATCGCAGTCATCGCGCTGATCGTTCTCATCTGTCCCAAGGAACCCCTCGGCCACGCGACGTATACGAATGCGACGGAATCCGGACTGACGGAGGACGTCGGCGGAAAGGTCGTCGGAACCTATGACGGGCTTGTCATCAGCGAGATCATGTCCGCCAATTCCTGCTCTGTGACAGACGAAAACGGGAATTACAAGGACTGGATCGAAATCTGGAACAGTACCGATCACAATATCGACCTGACCGGAGTCGGCCTGAGCGATAAGAGCGACCGGATCAAATTCCTGTTTCCTTCAGTGTCCATTGTTCCCGACGGGCGGATTATTGTCTTCTGCGACGGAACCAACCACAACGATCCCGAAAGCCCTTTCCATGCCAAGATCAAGCTGACCAGCGTGGGTGAAACGGTCTACCTTTACGATCCGCATGCCTATCAGATCGATCATGTCAAATATCCGATCATGAGCGCGGACACAAGCTGGGCGTTAACGGATGACGGATTCAAGGAAGTGACCTGGTACAGCCCTGAGTATGAAAACACCCCGGAAGGTCATCAGAAATACCGGGAAAGCGTGATGATCGCCAGCGGTGCGGTGGTGATCAACGAGATCATGGCCGATCCGATGACGGGTCCCCGGGATGAAGACGGCGAGCTTTGCGACTGGATCGAGCTGTACAATTCCACCGATAAGGATATTCCGCTTGAGAACTACGCGCTCAGCGACAATGAGGGTAAACCGCTTAAATGGCGTTTCCCGGAAGGCTCGGTGATCCCGGCCAACGGATATTATCTGGTTTACTGTTCCGGAAAGGACCGGATCGATACCTCGACCGGCGTGCCGCATACAAATTTCCGCATCAGCGCCGAATCGGAAACTTTGATCCTTGCGGACGGTCAGGGGCATGTGGTTGACCGCGTCATGATCGACAATCTTCCTCTGGACTGCAGTTACGGCCGGAATGAAAATGATGAACTGCAGATCTTCCAGATCGCGACGCCCGGGCTGCCGAACACAAAGATCGGCGCCCAGCAGATGGATACATATCTCCGGGCGATGAATCCCACCGGGGTTTATATCAGCGAAGTCCTGGCGAGCAATGAAGCTGTGGCAACCTATGCAGACGCCGGATTTGTTGACTGGATCGAACTTTATAATTCTTCTTCCGGATCTGTTGATCTGTCCGGATACGGTCTGAGCGACAGGCTTGACCGTGCCCGCAAATGGCAGTTCCCTCAGGGGACGATCATCGGAGCCGGAGAGTATAAGGTTGTCCTTTGTGACAGAATTACATCCGCGAATACAGTCTCCCAGCTTCATACGAGCTTCAAGATTAACCGGACAGCCGGCGAAACCCTGTGTCTGGCTGATCCGGAAGGCAGAGTCCTGGACAAGGTGATCCTGCCGGAAATGAGGACGGATGTTTCCTACGGCCGGACTTATGGGATGTCGGGCTTTTTTTATTATAAGACGCCGACTCCCTTCAAGGCCAACGAGGGCGGATTTACCGGATATGCTGAAACGCCGTCCTTTACCCTTGAACCCGGTATGTACTACACGACTGTATATGCGGGGATGGAAATCCCCGAGAAAACGCAGGTGTATTACACGACGGACGGGTCTCTGCCCACGCAGCAGTCCACCCTTTACGGCGGCGAACGTCTGGAGCTGAACTTCACAACGGTTCTGCGCGCGCGCGCTTTTTCAGCAGAGGGCCTGGAGCCGAGCGATACGATCACGGGAACCTATCTGATCAGCGCGTATCATACGCTGCCTGTCGTTTCCGTTGTGACCGACCCGGATAATCTCTGGAACCGGGAAACAGGCATGCTGGTAACGGGTGACAATGTGGTTAAGGAACCCGGAAAACTGCCGTTTAAGAATACGGTGTACAGAGCATTCGGAAAAGTTGGCCGGGAATGCTACATTGAGATTTATGATACTTCCGGATCGCGCCTGATCAGTCAGGGCTGCCAGTTCTCCCTGATGGGCCAGTTCTCCCTGGACATGCCGCAGAAAAGTTTCAAGTTCAAGGCGAAGAGCAAATACGGGAAGAAGACGTTTGCCGCGAAACTGTTCGCGGATCGCGACTTTACCGAATTCAAAAGCCTTGTATTGCGCAACAGCGGGAACGACTGCATGTGGACCCGACTGCAGGATGGTTTCCAGAGCCGCCTGATGGACGCTTACGGGGCGACAGTACTGCATCAGGCGTGGCAGCCAGTGGCGGTTTATCTGAACGGAACTTACTGGGGACATATGAACCTTCGGGAACGGGTCGACCGGTATTTCGTCGCGCAGCATGAGGGCTTGTCTCTGGAGGAAGCGGATCAGATGACGATCCTGGAGGCAAGCGGCACCGCCAATTTCGGAAGCAACAAAGACTACAAAGCCATGATCAAGAAGATCAAAGCCGGGAACCCGGCGAAGAATGAGGAGGATCTGCAGTACATCCTCGACAATGTGGACGCGGACAACCTGTTTGAATACATGGCTTTTGAAATGTTCTTCGGAAACAGCGATATCGGTAATACACGGTTCTATCGCATCGCGAAGGACGGAGGCAAATGGAAATGGATCCTGTACGATGTGGATTACGGACTGTATAATTCCCAGTTCAACAGTCCGAAAAGCTTTACCAAGGAAAAGGGTATGGGTGAAAAAAACATCGACAATACGATTTTCGTAAAACTGCTGTCTGTTCCTGAATACCGCGACAGGTTCCTGACCAAGTTCGGTGATGTTTTCCAGACCCTGACGACAGAATACATGCTAAGCGTACTGGAACCTCTGGTGGAACAGATCACGCCTGAGATGGAGCTTCACTGGGCGCGCTGGGGCGAGGAGAATGACCAGTATGTCATTTCGGAGGTCCCCGTGACAGTCGACGGCGCGTACCGCTACTGGGAGAAACGTGTGGAACGGCTGCGGAATGTCGTACGCAAACGTCCGACCTATCTGTGGGAGTTTATTCAGGACGCTTTTAAACTGAGCAACAATGATATGGTGAAGTATTTCGGCGAGAAGCCGATCATGCCGGCTGACGCCGTACTGTAAATCAAAGGAGGAAATGACCATGATCCCAACGTTTGCCTCTGTGAATTCCCTGATCAGCAACGGAACCAGTATCAGCGACTATTTTTCCGCCCAGTTCGCGAATCTGACCCCCTGGAAGATCGTGATCGGACTGGCGATGGGCTGCATTGTCGGCCTGATCATCGCGTTTGTCTATAAGCGCTGCTATCGCGGCGTCCTTTACAGCCCGTCCTTCGCGTTGACGCTGATCATGCTGACCCTGATCACGACGCCTGTCGTCATGTGCATCAAGAGCGATATCGCCCTGAGCATGGGTATGGTCGGCGCACTGAGCATTGTCCGGTTCCGGACGGCGGTCAAGGATCCGATGGATACCGCATATATGTTCTGGGCGCTGACGATGGGCATTCTGCTGGGGGCGGAGCTGTTCATCCACGCACTGGTCGTCGTTCTCTGCATCAGTGTGATCCTGTTCCTGCTGACATTTGTCAAACTGAAGAATCCGAACGCCTACCTGCTGGTCGTTCATTATGACGATTATGCTGAGCAGGATATTACGCAGCTTCTTCGCAGAACGGTCAAGCAGCGCCGTCTGCGTTCCAAGACGGTGACCCGCGCCGGAGCGGAAATGACGGTCGAAGTCCGCCTTGACAGCAAGCAGGATCTGGTAGCCGCCGTTCTGAACATTGAAGGCGTCCATGACGCAACGCTGGTGGCCTGCCAGACAGAAGCCGGCGCGTAATCCTTCGGATGAAGAACACAGGTTCCGGGACCGGATCCGGAAAGGAGAACGGAAATGTCCATGAGTACGCTGCCGTTGCGGCACGAGCTGAAGTATTTCATCAATGAAATGCAGTACTTTGTACTGTCAGGCATTCTGGACCAGATGCTGGAACGTGATCCGAACGGGGATGAGTATAATGAGTATCATATCCGTTCCCTGTATTTTGACACCATCTGGAATACAGCGCTTTACGATAAGATCGACGGTGATCAGAACCGCGATAAATACCGGATCCGGATCTATAACTTCAGTGACAGGATCATCAAGATGGAGTGCAAAACGAAAATAGGCACGCTGATCTCGAAACGGAGCCAGACGATCCCCAAACTGCTGTGCGAACAACTGATCGCGGGAGATCCGACTGGCCTGGAGACCACAAGGAGCGGCCTTCTGAATGATGTATACCGGGAGATGACCGTCAATCTGCTGCGCCCGGCGGTCATTGTGGACTATGTCCGCGAGGCTTATCTGCACCCGGCGGAGGAAGTACGGATCACCTTTGACAAGCAGCTGAGGAGCGGCCTGCGCAGCAAGGATCTTTTCAATCCGAATCTGCCGACGGTTCCTCCGTTCGATAACAATGAGATCATCCTGGAGGTCAAATACAATCGGGTGCTGCCCCCGTATATCCGGGATCTGCTGAGTACCTATTGCCCGAACGCGCTGCAGAGCGCGATCAGCAAGTATACCTGGTGCCGGCGCTTTGAAGAACTGGAAGCGTAACCCGGAAAGCCGGCCGGAAGGAGAAAAGGGACCATGGAAAATCTGATTCCCAAGTGGCACAGGGAGATGGAACTTTTCAGCGGCGTCAAACCGCTGCTGGTTTTTGAAGGAAATGTTCTGGATCAATACCGTTATCCCGTGGAGGGTTCCGTTTCCCGTGACGAGATTGTATCCCTGAGCCGCTATCTGCACGCATTTTTTACGGACAATGGGTATGATCAGGTCGTTTTTTACAGTAATCTGATCGGCTTCGTGAATCCGTTTGCTCCGGAGATGCTGACGGAATATGCCGCGATGACGGGTACAACGGTCAGCAACGGCGCGATTCAGGCGGAGTTCAAAGGAAACGATGCGAATACCGCGCCGAACATTATCCGCCGGGCGATGAGCCAGCAGAAAGCCGCCACCGTGACGGTTCTCGAAATGGCCAGTCACTACATCACCACCCCTGAGCGGATGGATCAACAGGATGTGAACAGCTTTAATATTCTGCTCCAGAGTACACTGAGTTCCTCCTGGGTCCGGACGCCGCAGGGCAGGAAGCAGAATCTGCTGATCCTGCTGGTCAACAAACTGAACGATCTTCCGGCCTGGTTCTACCTGAATAATCCGGTCTGCAAAATTCTGAAACTTGACGCGCCGGACAGGGAAGAGCGGAAACGCCTGACGCTGGGACAGAATTTTGCAACCTTTTTCTCGGGCGAAGTTTATCGGAAGGACATGCCCTATTATGAGGAACACCCGGAGGAGTTGGAGCGAATCCGGGAAAAGTTTGTGGGTCTGACGGAAGGGCTGACCTTTACGGAACTGGATGAAATGCGCCGCCTGTGCAAGCAGGAGGAGATCCGGATCCGGGATCTCTGTACCGTAGTGGATCTGTACAAATACGGGATCAAGGAAAATCCCTGGGGTACGCTGAGTGTAGAAAGCCTGAAAACTGCGAAGCAGGACTTTGAAAAACGGATCAAAGGCCAGGACGCTGCGCTGGAACGGACGCTGGATGTTGTCAAGCGCGCTGTTACCGGGATGAACGGACTCAGTTCCTCATCCACCGGAAAACCCAAGGGTGTCCTGTTTTATGCCGGTCCGACGGGTACCGGTAAAACTGAAACGGCGAAGGCTCTGGCTGAAAAACTGTTCGGGGATGAAAGTACCTGTATTCGTTTTGATATGAGTGAATACAGTCAGAGCCATTCCGATCAGAAACTGATGGGCGCACCGCCCGGATATGTCGGATATGAAGCGGGCGGCCAGCTGACCAACGCCGTGCGGGAAAACCCCTTCTGCATCCTGTTGTTTGACGAGATTGAAAAGGCGCATTCCTCCATCCTGGATAAGTTCCTGCAGATCCTGGAGGACGGCCGGATGACAGACGGTCAGGGGAATACTGTGTATTTCTCGGAGACTGTGATTATCTTCACAAGCAATCTCGGAATCTATGTCAAGGATGCCTTTGGCAACCGTGAACCGAATGTAACGATGGATATGGAATATCCCGAGGTCCGGGACCGCGTCCGCTCGGCGATCGATGACTATTTCAAGCTGGAACTCGGCCGGCCGGAGATCCTGAACCGGATCGGCGAGAACATCGTGGTTTTCGATTATATCCGAAAGGATGCCGCGGATAAAATTCTGGAAAGTCAGGTAAACAAGATCATCAATAATCTGCGGGAGCAGAAGGATATCCGGATCCGGTTCGAAGACTTTGCTTATGAAAGTTTGCGGGCGGCTGCTACCTTCGATCTGTCAAACGGCGGGCGCGGGATCGGGAACCAGGTTGAAAGTCTGCTGATTAATCCCCTGAGCCGCTGGCTGTTTGATAACGGAATTACCGGGAACGCGAATATCGTCATTGAGGGAGTCGATTCCGCGGCGAATCCGCCGGTACTCCATTGCCGTACGGAGGAAGGAGACGGGAAATAATGGCCGAGGATAACAAAACGCCGGAAACGGAAGAGAATGAATTCGCGAAGGCACTCCAGCATATCGGCGCGGACCTGTGGGGTGGCATGCTGCCCGCTATGGGAACACCGACCGCGGTGAAAGAAAGAAAACAGCCCGCAAAGAGCGTTTCCGACAATGCTCCGAAGGCAAAAAAGAAACCGTCCGCGCTCGACACTATCTGGAAAACCGCGGACGAAACCGTGGACTGGACAGACGCGCTCGGACACGCGACGCCTTCCGACGGACTGACGCCTCAGCGGATATGGTCTTTTTATCACCGGATGGCGGAAAAGGTTTTACGGGGGAACGTTGATGCATATGCAGAGGTCCTGACGACGGCAAACCCGTTGGGAGATCTCGCAGAGTATACCGCGGGAATCCGTTTGCGGGTTCCGGACGCTGACCGCGTTGAAGCTGTTTTTGAAGTATCCGATCCGGAAACGTGCGGAGATATGAAATTCTACCTCAGTTCTCTCAGCCTCCGGATGGCCCGGGATCTGTTCGCCTGTCTTCCGGTGAGCGAAGTAGGCATTACCGCGAAAAAAGGGGATAACATCCTGCTGGAGGTTACCTATCCCCGTGAAAAACTGAGAAAGCTCAATTTCGCATTTTTGGATCCGGTTCAACTGACCGGGGAATGCGGCGGATGGAAAGAATAAAAATATAAGGAAGGACCCGCCTACGGGCGGGTCCTCGTATTATTCATCCGTGTCCACCGTTTCCTCGATCTCCAGACCGTCAATATGTTCAAAGAAATCGTTTTTCTCGATATCTTCGCCGACCAGCGAGCGGACAAGTCCGAACAGGCTGTTGTCATAGGGTCCGTAATCTTCAACGCGATAGTCGGTATTCTGCTGGGAGACATGGCACCGGAAGGCTTCCTCCGCAACTTCAAAGGCAGTTTTGTCGTCGAACGCGGACAGGGACATCTGCCAGTTCATGTCGACCACATTCTCCCTGTACAGGTGAATGTAACATTTGGGAACATCCCATACATCATATTCCCGGGCAGACTCCGGGTATTTTTTCGGATCGGCCGATACTTTTAAAGCGTATTGAACCCCGTCGGCACAGGCACGGTGGGCGCCGTGTCCGTATTCACCCCGTATATCATGCGTCAGCAGAACCTCCGGCTTGAACCGGCGGATCCAGCCTGTAATGGTTCTGTAAACACGGTCCCGGGACCAGTGCTGATACATTTTTGTCAGTGTGCCTCCGAAACTGTCGGAGAATCCGCCCCAGACCGGGTAGTTGCGTACGCCGCAGGTCCAGAGCGCGTCCAGCAGCTCCAGACGCCGGTAGGGCATATTGGTCGTCATCATTGCGACCTGACATGTTTTCCGGAGCTGTCCGGCATAATAGGGGAGCGTTCCGCCAAACCAGAGCACTTCGTCATCAGGATGAGCGACGATCAGCAGCAGATCGGCTTTTTCAGCCGGCGATTCCCACAGCTGACAGCAGTCCGGGGAATCCCCGGCACCGAACAGATAAAGCTCCGACAGGCGGAAAGAGGTCTTTTTCCCGTCAATATTGGTGATCCGGAACCGGGTGACCCCTGCCGGCAAAACGATCGCGTCGGTCAGATATGTGCCTTCTGTCCGGGCAATTTCCGTCCAGACGCCGTTTCCGTCGGGAACACGAATGCTGCAGGCATGAGGATGATCGTACCATTTGAGCATTACAGCGCCGCATGATTCGCCTTTGGGGGAAGAAACCTCGATCCAGGCATGGGTACCGCTGCCGGACGACCAGAAGGATCTGTAATTCCGGTCTTTGACGCGTTTGAAATCTTTTTTGTTTCCACCCGGCGTCAGCTGGCAGGAGGAGGTAATCTCACGGCCCTGATCCGCTGAGGCGAAAAACGGAATCGCAAGCAGGGTCAGAAGAATCGCGAGAATGGCAAACCATTTTTTCAAACCCCGTTTCCTCCTTTCACAGCTTATGAACCCAATAATTAATTATTCTAACATAAAAACCGCGGAAAGACAAAGGAAAACGGACCGGGGCGACAGAAAGCTTTTGTAGCGAATGCCCGGGATCCGGGGTATAATGAGGTCCGGAACAGAAAGAAGGTCGATCGCGATTGTTTGATTGCCATATGCACTATTCTGAGGATCTGGATCCGGAACGCTTTCTGCAGGTATTGGACCTGTACGGTTATGACGGTGCAGCGCTTCAGTGCATCTGCAAGGGAAATCGCCGGATGACCGTGGAGGACGCGCTGGCGTTTCGGGATCTGTGCGGAAGAAGGAAACCCTCCTGTGAGATCCGCGTCTTTGGAGGAATGGATCCGGCCGTATATACCCGGAGCGATCCGGAAAAGATCAGCGAAGGACTGATCTCCTGCCTGAACCGGCGTCTTGCGCAAGGATGCGACGGAATCAAACTTCTGGAGGGCAAGCCGAATATCCGGAAGATGTTCCGCGTTCCGGATTTTGACGGAGCTGTCTGGGAGAATTTCTGGCAGGAAGCGGAACAAAAACACGTTCCGGTGGTCATGCATGTTAACGATCCGGAAGAATTCTGGACCGGGGATCCTGCTGCGTCCCCGGAGGAGATCGCTTTCCGGAAACACAGCGGCTGGCTGTATGACGATACGTATCCGAATAATGAGGACCAGTATGCGCAAATATGCAGGGTGCTTGAAAAGCACCCTGGTCTGAGAATCCTGTTTCCGCATTTTTTCTTTATGGCCCGTCAGCTTAATCGGCTTGCGGAACTGCTGGAACGTTATCCGTGCATGATGATCGATGTAACGCCCGGAGTGGAACTGTTTCTGCAGCTTTCAGACCGGATCGGCGACGCCAGACTGTTCTTTGAACGGTTTCAGGACCGGATCTGCTACGGAACGGATATCGGCTCACGCCAGGTGATACGGGAAGAAGACGCTCCGCTGAATCCGGAGGAAACAGAGTCACGGATCCGCCTGGTGCAGGGATTCCTTTTCAGCGACCGGCCGTATCGGCTGATGCCGGACGCCTATTATCGCGGACCGGAGGAAAAACAAATGCAGCCGCTGTGCCTGAGCGATGGACAGCGCCGTAAAATCACGGATGACAACTTCCGGCGGTTTCTCGCGCGCGATTCATAAGGAAGCAACGGAATCGGAGATCGTACCGGTATTCCGTATTCATTCAATTCTAATCTGATTTTTATCTTCTTCTACTCATTCTTTCAAGAATCCGTATACAGGGCGTGCTACGATATCCGCGTCGGGTGAGAGAAACCCGGACAGAAGAAAGGAGACCGCCCTGAGTATGAACAGTGAATATCAGAATGGAAATCATGAAACCGCGCGCGAGGAAGCGCGTACCTTTGCAAAACAGGCCGGTACGAAGATCATCGCGTTTCTGAAAAAAATGAGCCGGATCCGCCTGAAAATCCGGAAGGGGAATTCCCGTGAACTGAATCTGCCGCTGCTTGTGTGTGTTGTGCTCGGATTGATCAACCTTCCCCTGACGCTGCTGGCTGCAATTGTCGGCGTGCTGTGCGATTATACTTATCAGGTAGATATGAACGGCGTTACCTTCTGATAACAGCTGATAAACAGGCCGATGTCAACAACCGTCCCGATTCCGCGGAAGTCATGTCTTTCCGGAGAACGGGGCGGTTTTTTGTCATGCGGCCGATATTCACGGAAGAGGGAACAGATCATGCTTGAAAAAAGGGCTTCGCAGCGGTAACATGATTCCTGTCAGGGGAAAGAACAGGAACATCATTGTAAATATCCGGCTGGAAAGATGAGAGCAGCCGTCCGCAAAAAAAACCCGGGAGGATAACCGTATGAATGCATTTGATCCGGCATCATTGAAATTCACAGCCGGAATACCGGGATGTAAGGAATATCTGCCTTTGGAAAAAACCGGACTGGCTGCCGGATGCCATATGGATGACGGAGACGGATCACCGCTGAATCCGTTCCGCCTGCGGGTGAAAATTCACAATCCGTCCGCGGAAAAAGTATCCTGTGTGATCCGGATGGAGATATCTGCCGGGGCGGAAGATCCGTCCTTTTTCCTGCCTGGTTTCTTCTACGGACATAATACCGGCGAACTGCCCGATTCCGGAAGAAAGGCGTTTCCAAGGATCAGAAAAGGGAAAAACGAGAAGCCTTTTTCAAACTTCTGGATGATCCGGAGCGACCGGCTTGCGCTGCCTGTCGCGCTGATGGAAGAAGACGGACAGGTCACGGGGATATCTGCTCCCGCCTGGTTTGCACGGAAGGATGGAGCGATCGTTCCGGCCCTTCCGGGTGAGGATCCGGAAAACTTTTTCCGGTTCACGGGATTCACTTTCCGGACTGCTGACAGTACGGCAGGGGAATCAACCCCGTCCGTAGGATATACGCTGGGTTACGAGAACGCGCCATGGCTGTTTGTCCAGACGGCAACTGTCCGTGAACGCGCGCCTTTGACGGAACAGAACTGCTTTGCGCTGGACGCGGGCAGTTCCGTTTCGTTTGTGATCTGTGTTTATCAGTGGAGGACAGAAAAAAGGACGGATATCCTCCGAATCTTTGAGAACGTTTATGACCGCGTCCATGAAATTCCAAGACACATTCCGGGAATGACGGCAGCCAAGGCGGTCGCTTCGCTCGCGGGGGCTGTCGACCGCGAAGCCTGGCTTGAAAAGGAACACATGTATACCGGTTTTGTTTTTGACCGGCCCGGAGGGAATGAGGAGAACAAACTCGGCTCCCTTTCCTGGACAAACGGGTTGACAGTAGCTGTTCCCCAATTACTGGCCGGTCTCCGGCTTCGGGATCCGGGCATGACGGAACGGGCGCTCGACTGTATCCGGACCATTACGGAGAACTGTATGAATCCTGCGTCCGGGCTGCCCTATGACGCGGTGCAAAACGGAAACTGGAACATCCGGGGATGGTGGTATGACGGGATGCACATGCCCGGTCATTCCGGTTATCTTATCGGGCAGGCTTTGTATTATTTACTGAAGGCATACATTGCTGAAAAATATCTCGCCGGCAGGGAACACCCGGAGTGGATTGCGTTTGCCCGCGCTGTCCGGCAGCGGATGGACCGTGAAATAAACGGTGAACATGAATATCCTTTCGTCTTTTCCGAAAAGAGCGGCACAGGACTGGAATATGATTCTCTCGGCAGCTGCTGGTGCCTCGCATCCGGTCTGCTCCTCTGTCTGCTGACCGGTGAAACCGAAACGGTCGGAACCTACCGGCTCTGCGAACAGCATTATTACGATCGCTTTGTCGCCAGACTGGAATGTTACGGGGGTCCGCTGGATACGGATAAAGCGATCGACAACGAGGGAATTCTGGCATATATCCGCTGCGCGCGCCTTCTGCATGAAATCACGGGAGAAGAGGTTTATCTGGAGCATCTGTGGGATGCTCTCGGATATGAGTGCAGTTTCAAACTGGCATATAATACGCCTGTGCAGGTGCCGCCGCTGAGTGAAATCGGCTGGAGCAGCTGCGGAGGAAGTATCACCTCCGTAGCCAATCCGCACATTCACCCGATGTCCTCCACGGTGACGGATGAAATGCTCTATTACGTGAAAAAATCCGACGATCCATATATCCGTTCCCGATTGGAGGATACGCTGGCCTGGGGGCTTCAGACCTTCAATACAAGAGACGGGGAGTACGGATACGGAAAAACCGGCTGGATGAGTGAACGGTTCTGCTTCTGCGAAGGGCTGCTGACGGAGCGGTATCCGGACGGCTCGCCCGCCTCAACCTGGTTTGCGCTGATGCCGTGGGCAGCCTGCAGCGTGACAGAAGGGTTCCTTGGGGATTGCTGGGAGGACGGTGCTGGCAACTGAGTCCGGAGATCTCCGGATGACGGCAACTCCGGCGATGGGCGTCAGGAGTTCTCCTTTTCCTGAAGCAGCTTCATATATCTTGCTTTCACAGGCCCGTGTGCATTTCGGAGCATATACCGGAGATCCCCGACTGTCATTTCGTTTTCAAGCTGACGGAATACGGGCAGAAGATCCTCGTCCTCCGTATCCGAATAATGGTAATCCAGCGCGATATACCGCGCACATAATGAGGACGGCGCGCCTTCGTATATTCCGTTCCAATACGGGTTTGCGCGATAGAAGTCCAGACTGTTCCGGATCGCTTCCTGATTTCTGATCTCATACTCACTCATCATACGCCGTTCTCCTTTTCGCCGCTCTCAGACGACGGGATCATCCTATCACGCGCAGGCGGCCTCCGGGTCGTCCGGCATGCGACAAATTGAACTTCGGTCAGAAGGAGCGTCCTCTCTTTTCAGCATCCGTTTTCGCGCTGTCCGGTCCCGTTAAGCGGATCTTTGCTGTTCAGCCGGCCTGCAGACCGATAAAGACGAAGCCTTCCGGATCTGTCTCCGGAAGGCTTTGTCCGTCTGGCTTGTTCCCGTTCCTGTCAGCGCATCTTAATCAGGATATTGACTCACAAGACACAGACAAACTGGAATTTGTCACACTTTTTATTTAGACAAGCAGATGCTTTAGTGAAGAT
>CALCUD010000102.1 GCA_937906775.1 uncultured Clostridia bacterium | reverse complement strand
CTTCGTCATCGTTGCCGCCGTGCTGTTTGCGGTCGTCAAGACGATCAAAGCCGCGAAGAAGCTGACCGAGAAGAAAGAAGAGCCCGCACCCGCCGAGCCTGCCAAGGCGCCGCGTCTCTGCCCGTTCTGCTTCAGCGAGATTCACGAGAACGCCACCCGCTGCCCGCACTGCACCAGCGAGCTGAAAGACTGAGGATCACCTGACAATTTTTCTGAAAGAAGGATCACGCAATGAAACAGTTTATTGTTGAAACGTCCGCCCGCCACGTCCATGTGACCCAGCAGGATCTGGAGACCCTGTTCGGCGCCGGCTATGAGCTCCATGTGAAGAAATGGCTGTCCCAGCCCGGTCAGTTCGCCAGCGAAGAACGGGTGGATGTTGTCGGCGCCAAGAAGACGCTGAACAATGTGAGCATCCTGGGTCCTGTCCGCAAGGCGACCCAGATCGAACTGAGCCTGACCGACGCGCGCTCCATCGGCGTGACTGCTCCGATCCGCGAATCCGGCGATATCGAAGGATCCGGCGCCTGCAAGCTGGTCGGTCCCTGCGGTGAAGTGACCGTGGAACAGGGCGTCATCGCTGCCAAACGTCATATTCATATGACGCCTGCCGACGCGGCTGAATACGGCGTGAAAGACAAGGATATTGTTTCCGTCAAGGTCGCGACCGACGGCCGTGCCCTGACCTTTGACGATGTCGTGGTCCGCGTGAACGATAACTTCGCTCTGGCGATGCACATCGACACCGACGAGAGCAACGCCGCCTGCGCCGCTCCCGGAACCATGGGCGATCTGATCAAATAATCCCTTGACAAACACCCGTAATCCGGGTATCGTATCCCCGAACTGAATACCTTATCACGAGTGACCGAGGGACGGGCCCGATGACGTCACGGCAACCGGCTCAGGGGAGCAAGGTGCCAAATCCCACAGCGCGACACACCCCTGGCGGGAGCGCTGACAGATAAGGACGATCCAAAGGATTGATTCCGCTCTGTTCTGTGTGTGAACAGAGCGGATTTCTTTTCTGACAGGAGGAAAAATGCGAAAACTCTTTACTTCCGAATCCGTAACCGAAGGACACCCGGATAAGCTTTGCGACCAGATCAGCGACGCGGTGCTGGACGCGATCCTGGCGCAGGATCCGATGGCCCGCGTGGCCTGCGAAACTTTCGCCACAACAGGATCCATCACCGTGATGGGTGAAATCACAACGACGGCGCGGGTCGATATTCCCGGGATCGCGCGCAATGTGGCGCTGGAGATCGGCTACGATTCCTCGGAAAAATACTTCGACGGGAATACATGCGCCGTGATGACGGCGGTTCATGCGCAGAGTCCCGATATCGCGCAGGGGGTGGACAACGCGCTGGAAACCCGTGACGCGGGATCCGGGACGGAAACCGGCGCGGGGGATCAGGGAATGATGTTCGGTTATGCCTGCAACGAAACGCCGGAACTGCTGCCCATGCCTATCGCGCTGAGCCACCGGCTGGCAAGAAAACTGACGGAGGTCCGGAAAGACGGAACTTTGCCATGGCTCCGGCCTGACGGGAAGACGCAGGTGACTGTGGAATATGACGGAAACTGCCCCGCGGCGATCGATACGGTGGTCCTTTCCACGCAACACGCGCCCGAAACGGAATGGCAGACGATTCATGATGAGATTCTGGAAAAGGTGATCATGCCTGTTCTGCCGCAGCAGCTGGTCACGGAAAAGACCCGTTTTCTGATCAACCCGACCGGCCGGTTTGTGATCGGCGGCCCTGCCGGCGATACGGGTCTGACCGGTCGCAAGATCATTGTGGATACTTACGGAGGATACGCGCCGCACGGCGGCGGCGCATTCTCGGGGAAGGATCCTACCAAAGTGGATCGCAGCGCGGCCTATGCAGCCCGCTATGCCGCTGTCAACGTCGTTGCCGCAGGGCTGGCTGACCGGTGTCAGATCCAGCTGGCTTACGCGATCGGAGTCGCGGAACCCGTCAGTGTGCTGATTGATACTTTCGGAACGGGAAAAATCCCGGATGACAGACTCAGCGAGGCCGTCCGGGAGGTTTTCGACTTCCGCCCCGGCGCGATCATACGGGATCTGAATCTGAGAAGGCCGATCTACCGGCAGACCGCGGCTTACGGCCATTTCGGACGGAGCGATCTTTCTCTGCCGTGGGAGCGGCGGGACCGTACGGAAAAGCTGAAAACAGCGGTCCAAAAACCTGGAAATAGTTATTGACAAACTGATAAACCGCTTTTATACTATAAAGGCTGTTTTGTAGCGATCAGGGGATAACTGTCCCCGCTTGGAGCAGTTATCACCGTCACACTATTGTGTCTGTAAGGAGTGTTGATCATGT
Source organism: uncultured Clostridia bacterium (assembly GCA_937906775.1). GTDB lineage: Bacteria > Bacillota > Clostridia > Christensenellales > Aristaeellaceae > Aristaeella. Next base: position 33,439 of record CALCUD010000102.1, on the reverse strand, counting down.
TCCGTACGTACCAGCCCAAAAAGCGTCAGCGCAGCAAGGTCCACGGATTCCGTGCCCGCATGTCCACCAAGAACGGCCGCCGTGTATTGGCTGCCCGCCGCCGTCGCGGCCGCAAGGAGCTGACGGTGTAATTCACCGTACTCCGAGCCGACTGACAAACCTGTGGATGAGGCCCGCCCATTGCATGGGCGGGCTTTTCCCATAAACGGACCGCTTCGGAAAAGCGGAAGGATGAAGACATGGAAAGACAATACCGGCTGCAAAAAAACAGGGCGTTCCAATATGTCTACCGCCGTGGACATTCTGTCGCCTGTCACGATCTGGTCATGCTCCGGGCAAAAAGCAAGGAGCTGAAGGTCGGTTTTTCCGTCAGCAAGAAAGTGGGCAACGCTGTGACCCGCAACAGGATCAAGCGCCGCCTGCGCGAATGCTTCCGGCCCTATCTGGGGGATGTGAAAAACGACCTGTACGTCATTGTTGCCAGACCGTCAGCCGAAAAGGCCACCTTCCGGAGCCTGCAGAGGGATGTTCTGTATCTGCTGAAGAAACAGGACGCTTTCCGGGAAGGGAATCGCGCCGAATGAAACGTCTCTTTCTTATCCTGATCCGCTTTTACCGTCGGGAACTGAGCCCACGCAAAAAGCACCCCACCTGCCGCTATATCCCCTGCTGTTCCCAGTATGCCGTGACCGCCGTGGAGCGTTACGGCGCGTGGAAAGGCGGAAGAATGGCCCTGTGGCGGGTGCTTCGCTGCAACCCTTTCAGCAAGGGGGGCTACGATCCCGTGCCGGAGGATCCGAGTATTATTTTAAGGAGGGAATAATCCCGAATGAACGAAGCCCTTTTCAACTTTCTGAACTGGATCAACTCCTGGGTTGGAAGCTGGGGCTGGGCGATGGTGATCTTTACAGTCCTCATCCGTCTGGTCCTGACTCCGCTGGATCTGAAGAGCCGCGTCAGCATGCGGAAGACTACCAAGCTTCAGCCCAAACTGGCGGTACTTCAGAAAAAGTACGCCAACGACAAGGAAAAGCTGAATGCCAAAACGGCGGAGCTGTACAAAAAAGAGGGCGTCAACCCGCTGTCCAGCTGCCTGCCCCTGCTGCTGACCTGGCCGATCCTGATCATCGTTTTCAACGCGATGAGGATGGCTTCCAATCTCGAACTGCTGGGTCAGGTCACGCAGATCCTGAACAATGAGACCATTACCATGGAACCCTGGCTGTGGATCAAAAACCTCTGGATGCCCGACAGCCTCTTCAGCGCCGCAATGCCTGATTTCAACACCCTGCGTGTGATCCCCGCCGACCAGTGGCTGCGCTGGTTCAACGGACTCGGCGAGAATCTGCCCGCGCTGCTGCAGGACCTGAACCTGACGGCTGACAGTTTCTCAAACGCGAATCTGGCGAACACCGTGACCGCGATCCAGGCGGCCATGGTCAACGGCAATGCCGAGTATGCCACCGCGATTTCCATCATGCCCGGCGGAACCTTCAACCTGCTGATCACCACCTTGAAACTGCCCGTGGTATGGAACGGCCTGATGATCCTGCCTATTCTTTCCGCTGTGAGCCAGATCGTGATGACAAAGGTTACCGGCGCCAATCAGGCTCAGACGGAAGGCCAGGGAGCGGGAACAGGTAAGTTCATGCAGTGGTTTTTCCCGATTTTCTCCATGGTCATCTGCTTTGGCTACAGCGCCGCTTTCGCTCTGTACTGGGTCGCGGGCAATGTGGTCAGCATGATCCAGACGGTTGTGATCAATAAGGTATTGGATAAGAAAGAAGCACAGGCGGCCGCGGTCGCCGGGGAGGGAAGCGTAAGATGAAAACGTACGAAGCTTCTGCCAAAACGGTAGAGGAAGCGATTGAGCAGGGCCTTCAGGAACTGGGCGTCTCTATCGGCGATGTCGATGTCCGCGTGATCGAGGAAGGCAGCAAAGGCCTGTTCGGCCTGTTCGGATCCCGCCTGGCTAAAGTATGCCTGACGGTGAAGGAAGACGAAGCGGATCCGCTGGGAGATCTGATCACCGCTGAGAAAGCGGAGGAGAAGAAACCCGCGCAGAAGAGATCCGAGACGAAAAAAACGTCTGAGCCCCGCCACGCCGAGAAGAAACCTGAAGCGAAAAAAGAACCGAAACCTGAAAAGAAACAGGCGCCCAAGGCTGAACCGAAGCCTGCCGAAGAAAAGCAGGAAAAGATCACCGGGGAACCGAAGCCGGAGATCCGGCCGATGGAAAAACCCGAGGTGACGATGATCCCCGCGGATCAGTTGGATCCGGAAAGTCCTGCCGGCGTCGCGTACTCCTTCCTGAAGGAGATCACGAAACTGATGGGCGTGGATGTAACGATTGACATGGGTCATGACGCTGAAGGCAACGTGTTCGGCTTCATGAACGGCGACACGCTGGGGATCCTGATCGGCCGCCGGGGAGAAACGCTGGACGCGCTCCAGTATCTGACCAGCCTGAAGGTGAACCGCGGCAAGGAAACCTATACCCGCGTCACCCTGGATACCGAAAATTATCGCGCGAAGCGTGAGGATACGCTGATCCGTCTGGCGAACCGGATGGCGAACCGCGCGGTGAAGACCGGACGGAAGGTTTCTCTCGAACCCATGAATCCCTACGAGCGCCGGATCATTCATTATGCCCTGCAGCAGAACGACCGCGTGGATACCCATTCCGAAGGCGACGAGCCGAACCGCCATGTGGTCATCACGCTGAGCAAGTAATCTTTCTGCTCCAAAAATATCAGGAGGCGATTTTCCATGCTGGATATCAATCTGCTCCGGAATGACCCGGAGAAGGTTCGCGAGAACATCCGGAAAAAGTTTCAGGATCAGAAGCTGCCGATGGTGGACGAAGTCATTCAGTATGATAAGGAATACCGGGACGCCCAGCAGCAGGCGGACGCGCTTCGCAACCGCCGGAAGACCCTCAGCAAGCAGATCGGCGGTCTGCTGGCCAAAGGTCTGAAGGACGAGGCGGAAAAAACCAAGGCTGAAGTGGCTGCGTTGGCGGATGAGCTGGCTGCGCTTGAGACCAAAGAAGAGGAACTGAAAGCCGAGATCCGGAAGCGGATGCTGGTGATCCCGAACATCATCGACGACAGTGTTCCGATCGGCAGGGACGACAGTGAGAACGTTGAGATCGAACGTTTCGGCGAACCCGTTGTGCCGGATTTTGAGGTGCCCTATCATGTCGACATCATGGAACGGCTGAACGGCATCGATCTGGATTCCGCCCGGAAGACCAGCGGAAACGGTTTCTACTATCTGATGGGTGATATTGCCCGTCTGCACAGCGCCATTCTGAGCTACGGGCGCGATTTCATGATCGACCGCGGCTTTACCTACTGCGTTCCGCCTTTCATGATCCACGGCGACGTGGTGACCGGCGTCATGAGCTTCTCCGAAATGGAAAACATGATGTACAAGATCGAGGGCGAGGATCTTTACCTGATCGGGACGTCCGAGCATAGCATGATCGGCAAGTTCATTGATACCATTCTGGACGAGGACAGTCTGCCCCGCACCCTGACGAGCTACAGCCCCTGCTTCCGCAAGGAAGTCGGCGCTCACGGCATTGAGGAACGCGGCGTGTATCGCATCCACCAGTTTGAAAAGCAGGAGATGATCGTGGTCTGCAAGCCCGAGGATTCTCCTATGTGGTTTGACAAACTGTGGCAGAACACGGTTGATTTCTTCCGCTCGCTGGATATCCCGGTCCGCACGCTGGAGTGCTGCTCCGGCGACCTGGCTGATCTGAAAGTCAAGAGCCTGGATGTCGAGGCCTGGTCTCCCCGTCAGCAGAAGTATTTCGAAGTCGGTTCCTGCTCCAATCTGGGTGACGCGCAGGCGCGCCGCCTCCAGATCCGCGTCAAGGACGATGACGGAAAGAAATACTTCGCGCACACCCTGAACAACACCTGTGTGGCGCCGCCCCGGATGCTGATCGCTTTCCTGGAGAACAATCTCCGGGCGGACGGCACCGTGGCCATTCCCGAAGCCCTGCGGATGTATATGGGCGGGAAGGATCATATCGGCTGACGGGCTGCCTGTTCCGATTCAAAAACCCGGGAGTTCGCTCCCGGGTTTTTTCCTGTTCTTTCGGTTGGAAAACATTGACTTTATATTCCGCAGTCAGGATAATAATCATTGTATACAGAATACCGGGCTTAAAGAAAGCCTGATCAATCGGAGGAACCTTTATGAATCTGACTCAAAAAATCATCAGCGCTCATCTGCTGAGCGGCAAGATGATCCCCGGGGAGGAGATCTCCATCCGGATCGATCAGACGCTGACGCAGGATTCCACCGGAACCATGGCTTATCTCCAGTTCGAGGCGATGGGGATCGGACGGGTCAAAACGAAGAGGAGCGTAGCTTATATTGATCATAATACCCTGCAGACGGGCTTTGAAAATGCCGACGACCATCAGTATATCCAGAGCGTCGCGAAAAAACACGGCATCTATTGCTCCAAGCCCGGCAACGGGATCTGCCATCAGGTGAATATCGAACGCTTCGGCGTTCCCGGGCAGACACTGCTGGGAAGTGACAGCCATACTCCGACAGGCGGCGGTATCGGCATGCTGGCGATCGGCGCGGGCGGACTGGATGTCGCGGTCGCTATGGGCGGCGGAGCGTATTATCTGGCCTGCCCGAAGGTCGTCGGAATTCGTCTGACGGGCGAGTTACCTTACGGTGTGGCTGCGAAAGACATCATCCTGGAGGTCCTTCGCCGGCTGACTGTCAAGGGCGGCGTGGGCAAGGTCATGGAATACATCGGCGACGGTGTGAAAACACTGACGGTACCGGAGCGGGCCACCATCGCCAATATGGGCGCGGAGCTCGGAGCTACGACTTCCGTTTTTCCCAGCGATGAGGTGACGGAAGCCTTCCTGAAGGCACAGGGCCGTCCGCAGGATTTCATTCCGCTGACTGCGGATACGGACGCGCAATATGACGAGATCGTGGAGATTGACCTGAACACGCTGGAGCCGCTGGTGGCGCAGCCGCACATGCCTGACAATGTTGACACGGTGAAGAATATCGGACCGATCAAGGTGGATCAGGTGTTCATCGGCAGCTGCACCAACTCTTCCTATCAGGACATGATGCGCGTTGCCCGGATCCTGAAGGGAAAAACGGTCCATCCTGACGTCAGCCTTGTCATCGGTCCCGGAAGCAAGCAGGTGCTGACCATGCTGGCCCGGAACGGTGCGCTGGCAGATATGCTCGGCGCCGGCGCGAGAATTCTGGAAAGCGCCTGCGGACCCTGCATCGGCATGGGTCAGAGTCCCAAGACCAACGCGGTCAGCGTGCGGACCAACAACCGTAACTTCTATGCCCGCAGCGGGACCGCCTCCGCCGGGATTTACCTCACCAGCTGTGAGACCGCGGCAATCACAGCGCTGACGGGCGTACTGACTGATCCGCGTACGCTGGATATTGATCTGACAGTTCCTCAGCCGAAGGAATTTGAGGCCAATGATAATCTGATCATTCCCCCGGCTGAAGCCGGCGCGGAAGACGTTGTCGAGGTTGTACGCGGCCCCAACATCAAGCCTTTCCCGCTGGGAAAGAAGCTGGAGGACACCGTCGGAGGCAAAGTGCTTCTGAAGATGGAGGATAACATTACAACGGATCACATCATGCCCAGCAATTCCCATCTGCTGCCGTACCGCAGCAATGTGCCGCATCTGAGCAATTTCTGCCTGACTCCTGTGGATGAGACGTTCCCGGAGCGTGCCAAGGCGGAAAAGGGCGGAATTCTTGTCGCCGGTCAGAACTACGGTCAGGGATCCAGCCGTGAACACGCGGCGCTGGTTCCGCTGTATCTTGGGATCCGTGCGGTCATCGCCAAAAGTTTTGCCCGGATCCATCAGGCAAACCTGATCAATAACGGCATTCTGCCCCTGACCTTTGCCAACGAGGCGGATTATGACCGGATCGATCAGAACGATATGCTGTCTCTGCCTGGCGTCCGCGAAAAAGTTGCTGCCGGAGCGGACCGGTTCATCCTGCGGAATGAGTCAAAGAATGAGGAGTATGATGTCCTCATGCCGTTGACCGAACGCCAGAAAGGGATGATCCTGGAAGGCGGCCTGATCAACTTTACCCGCGCCCAGGCGGAATAAGTACGCTTATCCCGGACAACAGAGAAGGGACTGTGATCATTCACAGTCCCTTTTGTATTTCGCAGGTTGCAATCAGGCGTTCTCGGTGATTTCGCAGCAGGCTCCGGAACGAAGATGTTCATCCAGGATAATCTCACCGATATGATCGGCACGGATGAAACCCGACACAGGGTTTTTAACGCTGTCGATCTTTCCGCTGACAGTGGCTTTGACAGAACTGTTTTCAAAGGAAAGATCGCAGCCGTCCATCGTACAGTCTTCCAGGATCAGATCTTCACAGTAACACAGAGGCTGCGTTCCGGAAATGTGACACCGTATGAGACGGAGATTTTTCGAGTACCAGGCGAGATATTCGCCTTTGATCTCGCTGTCGTACACCGTGACATTTTCCGTATGCCAGAAGGCGTCTTTCGTGTCGAGCACGCTGTTGCGGATCACGGCGTTTTTGACATACTGGAAGGAATATTTCCCTTTCATCTTCAGTCCGGCAATATCCATATCGGAACAGCAGAAGAAGGGATATTCGGAGTTCTCCAGCGTGAAGGAACGGATGACCACGCCGGTGTTCTTCCATCCGAACTCGGCGGAATCGGCACTGCCGCCTTCGATCGTTACACCGGAACATTCGCGGAGTGCCTTGATCCCGTCCATCCGGCAATCGCGCAGGAGAATGTTTTTATCGTACCACATAGCGGCGCGGCATGTTTCCGCCATGCGACAGGAAATGATTTTTCCGTCAGTCACATGCCAAAGCGGATAACGCAGCCGGAAATCACAATCCGTTACCGCGATATCAGTACATTCCTTCAGTGCGGATTCACCGTCGGCAATGCCGTCAAACAGACAATGGGATATACTGGCATTATTCAAACCATACAGGGCACGTTCTTCGTCCAGGATCAGATTCTTGTAAATTTCCATAGTCATGTCTCCTTACAGGCTCAAGCGTACCACAATCATAAACAGATTGCAATCCCCCGGGGAAGCCGGTATAATATGTGGGAATACGATCGCTCATGACAGGAAGGAGCTCTCAGTGATGAAAATATCCAAAGCATTCAAGGACGCGATCAAAACCTGCTTCGGGCATTTTGGCGCGATGCTGGGCTTTGCGGTAGCGGAACTGTGCCTTACGCTGATCTGTCTGGCGCCGCTGCTGTTACTGACTGATCCGTCCCTTCAATACGGCGCGTTGCTTTCCGGCGTGCTGCTGCTTCTTCTGATGCCGGTGATCCGGGTCAATGCTGCAGGCGCCATGCAGGCGGCGCTCGCGGGGGAAAGTCTTCTGAACCGCCGGATCGCTGATCCGACGGCTTACAGGGAAAAGCTTGGCTGCGGTCTGAAACGGTTTTTATTTCTTCTTGCCTGGAGCGCACCGATGATCGCGTGCGGCTGGATCGCCTATACGAATTTTACCGGCGAAACCGACGGCTTTACCGTCATGCGTAACATCAAAAGCTTTGGCGGCGGCGATCTGATGACCGGTGTACTGTATCTGGGCATCATCGTTATCGTGGCTCTGCTGCTGATCGCACTGGGATGTGCTTTCCACAGCGGCGCTCGGCATGCCTTTGTATTGGGAGACGAACAACGCATCAAAGGACATCACGGAAAGCTGATCCTGACGTGGCTGTGCGCGCTGATCACCGTTCTGCCGCTGCTGATTGCCGCCGGCATGGCTGTGGCCCGCTATCTGCCCGTGCTGAAGGATCTGAACGGATTGCTGTACGGGACGGTCAATCTTCCGGATACAAAAACAACACTGATCATTCTCTGCGTCGGCGGCGTGCTGACGGTTCCGCTCATGCCGTTGCGTTCCATGATCATCGCGGCATATGTGAAAGGATTGAAATAACCGTGAAAATGAGACTGGACCGATGGCTGGCCACGTTGGCTGTCGGCAGCCGAAACGAGGTCAGGACACTGATCCGCGGCGGAAAGGTGTCCGTAAACGGGCGGGTCGTGACAGATCCCGCCCTTTCCTTTGAGACGGAAACGGACCGGCTTTTGCTTTCCGGCCGGGAAAGGGACGGGCGCGTGGTCCGGCATCTGATGATGAACAAGCCTGCGGGAATCCTTACCGCGGCGCGCGACGCGAAACAGCCGACCGTCATGGACCTGACGGATCCTGTGCATCGGGGAATCGGATGTATGCCCGTAGGGCGGCTGGATAAAGATACGACCGGGATCCTGATCCTCACCTGCGACGGAGAACTGAATCACAGGCTCCTTGCGCCCGGCCGTCATGTGGATAAGGTATACCGGGCGACGGTGGAAGGTCGGTTGACAGACGGTGACGTGAAGGCATTTGCCTCCGGGCTGGATCTGGGAGACTTTACCTCGCTTCCCGCCGGGCTGGAGATTCTTTCCGCCGGGACGGAATGCTCCGAGGCGGATGTGACCGTCCGGGAAGGGAAATTCCATCAGGTCAAACGGATGTTTGATGCGATCGGTCATCCGGTAACCCGGCTGCACAGACGCCGGTTCGGACCGCTGGAGCTTGACCCCGCCCTCGCGGAAGGGCAGTGGCGGGAACTGAACGAACAGGAAGTAAACGCTTTGCGGCAGGCAGCGGGAATGGAGGAACGATGAACGATCATTACTATACCGCGGTTCCAAACAGCGCGTCCCGGCCTGTGGAATGCGGCTTTTCATTTCGGGGAAAGGATCTTTCCTTTCTGACAGACGCCGGAGTTTTTTCAAAGGGAGAACTGGATACCGGGACGAGACTTCTGCTTGAGGCGCTTCCCGAAAATCTGTCCGGAGATCTTTTGGATCTTGGCTGCGGCTGGGGTGCCATCGGCATTTCACTGGCGAAAGCTTTTCCGGAGTCCAGGGTAATCATGGCCGATGTGAATCAGCGGGCGCTGGAACTCAGCCGCGGCAACGCGGTTCGAAACGGGGTAACGGTTGAATGCGTGGAGAGTGACGGCATGGCCGCGATTGCGGATCGTGTCTTTGACACGGTGATCACAAATCCGCCGATCCGCGCCGGGAAACAGACCATCTATCAGATGTTCGCTGACGCGCATGCCTGCCTGAAACCGGGCGGAAGCCTGTATCTGGTAATCCGCAAGCAGCAGGGAGCGGAAAGCTGTATCCGATATCTGGAAACGATCTATGCTGCCGTGGAAAAGATTGACCGGAGCGGCGGATTCTGGGTGCTTGAGGCGAAAAAACAGGCATGATCCGGTTCATGACAAGATGAAGAACAGGGAGGTTTCCGCCATGCGTATTTCTCTTCGGGAGAATCCCAGAGCAACGGTCATTTCCTGCTATTTCGGGCTGATCACGCAGGCAATCACGAACAATTTCGCGCCTTTGCTCTTCCTGACTTTTGCTTCGACCTTCGGGCTGAGCCTGGAGCAGATCACGCTGCTGACGACCGTGAACTTTGCCGTACAGCTCGTGGTTGATTTTCTGGCGGCGCGGTATGTGGACCGGATCGGCTACCGTCCCTGCCTGATCGCGGCACAGGCGCTGTGTGGACTCGGACTGGTCGGGCTTGCGGCATTTCCGGGTCTCTTCGGGGTGCCTTATACAGGACTGATGGTTTCTGTGGTCCTCTATGCGATCGGCGGAGGATTGATCGAAGTTCTGGTGAGTCCGACGCTTGAAAGCTGTCCGTCGGAAAATAAGGAAGCCGCCATGTCTCTGCTGCATTCCTTCTACTGCTGGGGGCATGTGGCGCTGGTACTTGTCTGTACCGGCTATTTCGCTGTTTTCGGAATTGCAAACTGGAGACTTCTCGCAGTGCTGCTTTCCGTTATTCCTTTCGGGACTATGCTGGCTTTTACGGTTGTGCCGCTGTATCCGGTCGGAGCCGGCGCGGAGAAGATGAGTTTCGGCGGGCTACTGAAGTCCGGCGTTTTCTGGGTCCTGTTTATGCTGATGATCGTATCCGGCGCGTCGGAGCAGGCAATGAGTCAGTGGGCTTCAGCCTTTGCAGAGAGCGGATTGCAGGTAAGCAAGACGATCGGGGATCTGGCAGGTCCCTGCGCTTTTGCCGTGATGATGGGTACCGCACGGGCTCTCTACGGGCGGTTTGCGGAAAGGATCCGTCTCCGGAGCTTCATGATCGCATCCGCGGCATTGTGTATTGGCTGCTATCTCCTTGCATCGCTGGCGTCGTCTCCGGTTCTGGGACTGATCGGCTGCGCTGTATGCGGATTCAGCGTCGGGATCTTCTGGCCCGGGACAGTATCGACCGCGGCAACCTGTCTGCCCGGGGGCGGAACAGCGATGTTCGGCCTGCTGGCGCTGGCCGGTGATGTGGGATGCAGCGCCGGTCCGTCTCTGGTTGGGTTTATCGCCGGAGCGAACGGCGGGTCCCTGAAAAGCGCCCTCCTGCCCGCAATCGCGTTTCCTGTACTCATCCTTGCGGGGCTGGCGCTGCTCAGCCGAAAGAATGCATCCGGTTCGCACTGATTTTTCACCCGCCGTCTCCACGGCGGGGTTTTGATTTCTGAACGGGAAACAGCCGGAAGTTTATTTGTGCGAATTTGGAAAAATGCTTGACATTCATCGCAGATTTGGTAGAATATACGCGAAGGTCAAAGAAAGTCAAAGAATATGATTTGACCTTCAGGGAGGAATATGCCATGAACATGAATCAGTTTACGCAGAAGACTGTGGCCGCCCTGCAGGAAGCGCAGGCGCTCACCGTGGAATATCAGCATATGCAGGTGGAAGAGGAGCATGTTCTTTATGCTTTGACAAAGGAGGAAGGAGAGCTGATCCCTCAGCTTCTTGCAAAATGCGGGATCAGCACCGATGCGCTGCGTGCCGGTCTGGAAGAAGCGCTGGCAAAAATACCCCGGGTTTCCGGCTCCGGCCGTGAACCCGGAAAAGTATACATTTCCCCTGAACTGGAGAAGGCTTTGCTTGAAGCGGAAAAGACGGCTGCGAACATGAAGGATGAATATCTGTCCGTGGAGCATGTCTGGATGGGCATCTGTAATAAACCCACGGCTTCTGTTGCCGCGCTGCTGAAGCGGATCGGCTACCGGGCGGAGGACTTTCTGAAGGCGCTGAGCGAGGTCCGGGGAGCGACCCGCGTGACATCCGACAGCCCAGAGGATACCTATGACGCACTGAAGAAATACGGTTCCGATCTGGTTGAACTGGCCCGGAAGCAGAAGCTGGATCCGGTGATCGGGCGTGACGCCGAGATCCGGAACGTGATCCGGATCCTGTCCCGGAAGACGAAAAACAATCCGGTCCTGATCGGCGAACCCGGCGTTGGCAAAACAGCGATCGCCGAAGGGTTGGCGCAGCGGATCGTCCGGGGCGATGTGCCTGACAGCCTGAAGGACCGTACTGTTTTCTCACTTGATATGGGCAGCCTGATCGCGGGCGCTAAGTTCCGAGGCGAGTTTGAAGAACGCCTGAAGGCTGTGCTGGCGGAGATCAGAAAGAGCGACGGCAGGATCATTCTGTTTATCGATGAACTGCATACCATCGTCGGCGCGGGAAAGGCGGACGGCGCCATGGACGCCGGGAATCTGCTGAAACCGATGCTGGCCCGGGGGGAACTGCATTGCATCGGTGCGACTACTCTGAATGAATACAGGCAGTATATTGAAAAGGATGCCGCGCTGGAACGCCGTTTTCAGCCTGTCATGGTGGAAGAGCCGACGGTCGAGGATACAGTGGCGATTCTGCGCGGTCTGAAGGAACGCTATGAAGTATTCCACGGCGTCAAGATCCAGGACGCTGCGCTGATCGCTGCTGTCACGCTGTCCGACCGGTATATCACCGACCGCTTTCTGCCGGACAAGGCGATCGATCTTGTCGATGAAGCGTGCGCGATGATCCGGACCGAGATCGATTCGCTGCCGACCGAACTGGACGATATTCGCCGGAAGATCATGCAGCTGGAGATCGAGGAAGCCGCGCTGAAAAAGGAAGAAGACCGGCTGAGTCAGGCTCATCTGGATGAAGTCCGGAAAGAACTGGCGGAGCAGCGGGACGCTTTCAATACGATGAAAGCCTGCTGGGAATCCGAGAAGCAGGCGATCGTCAAAGTCACCGGTCTCCGGGAGGAAATTGAGAAGGTCAATGCCGAGATCGAACGCGCGGAACGATACTATGATCTGAACCGGGCTGCCGAACTGAAATACGGCGAGCTTCCGAAACTGTCGAAACAGCTCGCCGAGGAGGAAGCGGCAGCCGAAAAGAACAAGCCCGGTGAAAGTCTGCTCCGGGATAAGGTGACTGAAGAGGAGATCGCCCGGATCGTCGGCCGCTGGACGGGAATTCCTGTTAGCAAACTGATGGAGGGCGAACGGGAAAAGCTGCTGCGGCTGGAGGATGTGCTGCATGAGCGGGTCATCGGCCAGGACGAAGCCGTACGGAAAGTTTCCGAGGCGATCCTCCGTTCCCGGGCCGGGATCCAGGACCCGAACCGTCCGCTCGGATCCTTCCTGTTTCTGGGCCCGACCGGCGTCGGAAAGACCGAGTTGGCCAAGGCGCTGGCTCAGGCACTGTTTGATGATGAGAAAAATATGGTCCGGATCGATATGTCAGAATACATGGAAAAGTTCAGCGTATCCCGGCTGATCGGAGCGCCTCCCGGATATGTCGGATATGACGAGGGCGGTCAGCTGACGGAAGCGGTCCGCCGGCATCCGTACTGCGTCGTACTGTTCGACGAAGTCGAGAAAGCCCATCCCGATGTGTTCAATGTTCTCCTGCAAGTGCTGGATGACGGCCGGATCACTGACAGTCAGGGACGTACCGTAGACTTCAAAAACACCATCCTGATCATGACAAGCAATCTGGGCAGCGAGTATCTGCTGGATGGGATCCGCGACGGTGAGATTACGCAGGAAGCCCGGGATCAGGTCGATTCGCTGTTGAAAACGCGCTTCCGTCCGGAATTTTTGAACCGGATCGATGAAATCGTATGCTATAAGCCGCTGACACGGACAGAAATCACCGCGATCGTGAAGCTGATGGTTGCCTCCCTGAACCGGAGACTGGAGGAGCGTCAGATCCGTGCGGAACTGACAGAACAGGCACTGGAGGCGGTCATTGACCGGGGTTTCGATCCCGTTTTCGGTGCCCGGCCGCTGAAACGGTATCTGCAGAGCAAAGTGGAGACACTGCTTGCCCGCCGGCTGATTGCCGGAGACGCGGAACCCGGCTCCACCCTGACCGTGGGTCTGGATGACCGTGGAGATTTTGTGATTCTGCCCTGACGAACCAAAACGGAACACGAATACAGAAGAAGAACAGGATCAGTTCGGAATGCTTTGATTTTCAAGTGATTCCGGTCTGATCCTGTTTGACATGTAACAGTTCTGATGATAAAATGTAACCGTTTTTCCGAAGAAGAGAAACGATGAGAGGAGAAGGTTATTCATGAAGAAATGGCTGATCGCGGTACTGCTGATCGCGCTGCTTCCGCTGACGGTTGCCGGCGCTGAAACAACGGTGGACGAGAAGGTGCTGGATTATTACAGCGTCACGCTGAATGAAGAAGCCGGCACGCTGGCTGTACAGACGGAACGGCGCGGCGCCTATACAGTGGTGGACACGGACGGGAATGTGCTTTCCGACGGATATGAAAGCATGTCCGCTCAGAACGGATACTACACTGTCCGTGCGGGGGAAGAGATCAACAATACCGGTATGCTGGACGGACAGGGAAAACTGATCGTTCCGATGCAATACGGAGATACCGAATACTTTTCCGACAGATGGCAGGCCGGTATCGTGCTGACGGAAGCGACATCTGACAATTATGACTACCAGTCATTCCTGGGCGAAAAATGCTTTTTCCTGATCGAACGGGTGGATCTTTATTACCGGGGAACCAAGATCGGTTCGCTGGACAGATCCGCATACAGCAGCGCGACAGCTTACGGTGATTATCTGTATGTCCGGGACAGGGACAAGAATATGCATTACTATGACAATCAGCTGAACGAATCCGGTTACGAAGGATCGACTGTCGGAGAATATGACAGTCAGTATGCATCCGGTTCCGAAAAGTTCATCCATTGCGGAACAGGGACCGAAGCCTTTACCGAAGGCTGCACGCTCACAGAAGATCAGGTCGAAACCGCTGTTATGCCCAGAATGCAAAAAGACGGATACGCGATCGTGGGACTGGACGGAAAAGAGATCGCGCTTGTGACTTACAATACGGTCTATGACTATTCCGGCGACTATGCAAGAGTCCTCAGCGAGAACAGGATGAACGGTTTGCTGGACAGGACCGGCGCGGAGGTCGTTGCCTGCGTATATGACAAACTGGAGAACTACAGCATCAGATGCGGATATGTCGCGGCGGTTAAAGACGGAATGCTTGGCTTCGTGAACCTCGAAACAGGCGCGGAAACAGGTTTTGAATACGCGGAAAACGCGATAAAGGAGCGGACCCCGTTCGCCATGCTGACCGAAAACGACGGGAAGATCGCCGTTCTGAGCGCGGCGGCAGGAATGCTGCCTGACCGGTACGATGAGGTACGCAGCGAAATTTCCATGGAAGTTCCGGCGTTTGCCGCGGAAAAAGACGGACAGGCCGGCGTGATCGACCTCGTCGGCAACGTGATCATTCCGCTGGACGGAACCTATGACGATGTCTATGATTTCACTTTCGCGAAGAACGGAACCCTGATCCTGGCCCAGGATAACATTGACAGAAAATATCATCTGTTTACGGTAACATATGATCTGACCGTTCCGGAAAGACCGGCTGCGGAAGCAACCGAGGCACCCGCGGGATGGGTCTGTCCCGAATGCGGAAATACCAATGACGATTCCGCGAATTTCTGCCCGACGGACGGAACAAAGAGACCGGAAGCCGTTCTGTGATCCCTGCTTTTGAGAAGCCTTCCCTCTGCGGGAAGGCTTTTTTTGTACCGGTTCAGGTTCCGTTATCAATTTTGCCTGCCGATTGTTTTCACAAACCGGCAAACATGATATAATATCCTGTATGTATGCGGACTTTTCCGGCGGGAAGAAAACCGTCCGGAAAACCGTTTGATCATTATGAAGGAAAGGAGCTGAGCGGATGAGACGTTCCCGGAAAGTAAAGGATGATTTCGGCGAATATTATCCGGAGGAATTCGAAGAGCAGGAATATTCCGAAGCGGAATTCCCCGAGGATGACAGAACAACAGCCGCTGCCTATACTCCTTTCGAAAATGCCTCCGGGGATTTTAAACGGGCGGATGAAGACTATCCGGATTATAACGGGGAGGAGGAACTGCCGGAGGAGGAGAAACCCGAAAAGCACAGCATCTTCAAAACAGAGATGAAAAAACCGAACTTTATCGTAACCGTACTGGTGCATTCGGTTCGGGTCCTGTTGCTTCTTGTTGTTCTGGGAGGACTGGCGGCCCTCGGCGCCGTGATCGGGATCGCCAAGGGATATGTGGATACCGCCCCGGAACTCGACCTGGTCGCGATCGACGCACAGGCACAAACCTCTTTCATCTATGACTGTAACGGCAATCTGATCACGGAATACAAGGGTTCGGAAAACCGGGTCATTGTATCCCTGTCAGCGATGCCGACCTATCTTCGCAACGCATTCATCGCGGTCGAAGACGCCCGCTTTTATACGCATACCGGTGTCGATCTGAAGCGTATCGTGGGCGCTTTCGTCAGCAATCTGACTTCCAGTTCCACGCAAGGCGGATCGACGATCACGCAGCAGCTGATCAAAAACACGCTGCTTTCTTCCGAGCAGAGCTACAAAAGAAAGATACAGGAGGCGTATCTGAGCCTTCAGCTGGAGCAAAAATACTCGAAGGATGAGATTCTTGAGAGCTACCTGAATACCATCTATCTGGGTGAAAATTATTACGGAGTCTATACTGCGGCCCAGGGATACTTCGGAAAGGAACTCGGGGAGCTGACGCTGCGGGAATGCGCCATGCTGGCCGGCGTGACGAACAGTCCGTACTATTACAATCCCCGCCGGAATTTCTACACGCGCTTCAAAGAGGGCGTGAATTACGTTGCGATCACGAACAACCGGACAGACTATGTGCTCCGGTGCATGTATGAGAATCAGTTCATCACCTATGAGCAGTATCAGCGGGCGCTTGATCCAGCAACGGCGGGCGTTCTGGAGGAAAACAAGGGCGGGGATGCCATGTATCCCTATGCTCACTATGTCGAGTACGCTGTGAGCGAGGTCGTGGACATCCTGCTTGAGCTGAACGGCCTTGAGGACACTTCGGAAAACCGGGCAAAAATGGAAAACAGGTTCCGGACCGGCGGCTATCATGTGATGCTGGCGATTGATCCCAATGTTCAGGAAACCGTTCAGACCACGCTGCAGAACTGGACGAAGTATCCGGCTTTGCGGGATCCGGAGGATAAAGTATTCAAATCGAAAAATTCCGACGGAACTTATACCGAGATCGAGGAGCCGCAGGCCGCATGTGCCGTGCTGGATTACCGCACGGGCGAGCTGAAGGCAATCGTCGGTTCCCGGAGCGCGGTCACCGCACGGAAGACGCTGAACCGCGCGACCGATATGAAGATGCCCGTCGGTTCATCCGTCAAACCGATCGCAGTTTACGCCCCGGCGCTGGAGCTGGGCGCGAGTCCGGCAACGGTCGTTTACAACATGCCTCTTCCGATCTCCGGATGGAAGGACGCCAAAGGAAACGACAGCTGGCCAAAGAACTACGGCGGAGCCGGATATACCGGGCCGGAAACGATGAGAACGGGAATGGCCAAATCGCATAATACCGCAGCGGCGTATACGCTGCTGAACATGGTCGGCGTTGACAGAAGCGTTTATTTCCTGCATCAGATGGGTGTGGATGACGCTCATATTGACGCGACACCTTTCGGCCTGTCGCTCGGTTCTTCCGGTATCACACCGCTGCAGATGACCGTAGCCTACGGCGTGCTGGCGAACAGCGGAATTTATCAGGAACCCATCTCCGTCCTTGGAATCTCCGATTCCAACGGAGACGTTGTGTGGGACGGCCATCAGCATCAGAACCGTTACCGCGTGTTCTCCGATTCCACGGCGTATATGATCGTGGATATGATGAAAACGGCTGTCGCTTCCGGTACAGGTACCAGCGCGAAAATCAAGGGCCAGACGGTCGCCGGCAAGACCGGAACGAATTCTGATCAGAAGGGTGTCTTTTTTACCGGGTTGACAGGTTACTATTCTTCCGCTCTCTGGATCGGACACGACAATTATAAAGCTCTGTCTTCCAAATCTACCGGTTCCGGCGCGGCTGCGCCGCTTTGGCAGGCGTATATGAGCAAGATCCATCAGGGTCTGGAAGATAAAAAAATCCTGAGCGGTGACCCTTCCGATTACGGACTCGTCAGGGTTGAAACCTGTTCTGTCAGCGGTAAACTGGCGACAGACGCCTGCCGGAATGACAGCAACGGTTACGGCACCGTGACGGATTACTGGGCGGCAGGAACACAACCGACAGAATACTGCGATATGCATGTGAGCCAGAATATCTGCGCGGAGACCGGAATGCTGGCTTCTCCCTATTGCCCGTCGACAGAGGTCAAAGGCGTTGTTGTCCTGCCCGTATCCAACTATCTGTACAGATTCCAGGGCAGCAAGTATCAGGATGTTCTGGACCAGTATCTCGGAACGGTAGCCGCGACAGGAAATATGACCTGCACCTGGCATAACGCCGAAAACCGCGGAAGTACCGTATCTCCGACAACAGCAGCGCTGATCGGCGACGCGCGCGTCCTGCTGGATAATGCGGAGATGATGCTCTCCGATCTGGATCCGGCTTCTGACGCATACAGGAATATCTATGACGCCGGGAGTTATTTGATGACGCTGATCAGTTCGGAATCGCCCGCGCAGGCGGATGTCGCTTCGGCTATGGCACAGCTCTCCCAGGCGATGGCAGGGACTTATTAAGGAAGGAACAGAATGATATGCTGAAAATCGGATGCCACCTGAGCGCAGCCGGCGGATATATGCAGATGGGCCGTCAGATTCTGGAACTGGGGGGAAATACCTTTCAGTTTTTCACGCGGAATCCCCGCGGCGGAACCGCGAAACCGCTGGATACGGCAGATACGGAAGCTTTCCGGACCTTTGCGGCGGAAAACGACATATCTGTAATTCTGGCCCATGCCCCCTACACGCTGAACGCCTGTTCGGCTGATCCTGGGATCCGGGATTTTGCCGAGCGGACTATGGCAGATGATCTTTTGCGTATGGAAGCTACGCCCGGAAATTACTATAATTTTCATCCGGGTTCCCATGTGGGGCAGGGAATCGAAGCCGGAATCGAAATGATCGCCGGGATGCTGAACCGGGTCCTGAAGAAAGAACAGCATACGACCGTATTGCTGGAAACGATGGCCGGAAAGGGAAGCGAAGTCGGCTCCCGCTTCGAGGAGCTCCGGGAAATCATTGACCGGGTGGCGCTGAAGGATCATCTTGGCGTTTGTCTGGATACCTGCCATGTCCATGACGCAGGGTACGACATTGTATCGGATCCGGACGGCGTTCTGACGGAATTTGACCGGGTGATCGGGCTTGACCGGCTGAAAGCCCTCCATATCAACGACAGCAAGAATCTGCCAGGCTCCCGGAAGGACCGCCATGAAAAGATCGGCGAGGGAACAATCGGAACAGAAGGGATCTTGCGGGTCATGCGACATGAGGCGCTGCGGGATCTGCCGTTTTATCTCGAAACCCCGAATGAACCGGACGGCTATGCCCGCGAAATCGCAATGCTGAAAGAAAGATACTGAAGAACAGGAGTGAGAACGGTTTGAAAAAGACAGGCTTTCTGATCACGGTGTTCATTCTGATCTGTGCGATCTGCACAGCCGCGATGGAAACGGCGGATGAGATAACGGTCGAGGAGATCGTGGAGAATATCGTTCTCAATGACAATGAATCCTTTACGCCGGCCAGGGGAAGTGCCTGGGAGGGACAGGATCCGGAATTGAATTACTGGACGCTACCGATGGATATCAAAGATGAAGAAGCTATCTGGAAAGTGCTGACCTCGCCGATGACTGTGCTGGATAAGGGAGCCAAGAACTCCGAGAAAACGCAGGTTGCGGTGCGTGAACAGCCGGATTCCGAAAGCACGGGGCTGGGAGTTGTGACCTGTGAAACACAGGGAGTCCATGTGCTTGAAGAGGGGGATGAGTGGACGCTGATCGAGTGTTACTCCTCCTCCTTTCACGATTCTGCGTTTCTGAACTGGAATACGCTGGTTCAGGGTTATGTGCCGACCAAGTATCTGAAAACCGTTACGCCGAACCAGACAATGGGCTTCGTGATCGATAAACTGACACAGCGCCTTTATATTTTTAAAGAGGGAAAGCTGTTCACGACGCTGCTGGTTTCGACCGGACTGTCCAATGAAAGACAGCCGTACAATGAAACCCGGAGCGGTGAGTTCATCCTGACCAGCAAAGTCGGCACCTTTGCCTCCGACAATCTGAAGTGCGGATATGCATTGCGGTTCAATAAAGGCGACCTTCTGCACGAGGTCCCGTATACCGTGATGAGCGACGGCGGAAAGGATTACAGGAGGACGGAGGCAAAACTCGGAACAAAAGCCAGCCATGGGTGCATCCGTGTACAGCGGAAAAGGACGCCGGAGGGCGTCAATATGGAATGGATCTGGAATAATCTGAAACCGAACAGCAAGGTCAGACTTCTGATCTGGGAGGACTGGCAGGGGCGTCAGATCAATTATCCGGCGGATGATACCATCCTGTACTATAATCCGAACGGCGGAGAGAATTATCACACCGCGGACCACTGCTACAGCATCAAGAAAAAGAATGTGACGATGGAGCCCTTTACCTATCAGGAGCTGGATACGGAACCCTACAGCACGCTGACCCGGTGCGATTATTGTACGCCGCCGCTCCGAAAGGCGGAGATCGACGAGATCAACGCGGTTTATACTGAAGGCGGAGATCATGATCCGGTGCTGACCGAGGCCAGAACCTCCTGCCCGAGACCGTTGAAAAAATCAAAGTAGGGAGAGGGGGACCCGGAACGGATCATGAACATTGTTGACATTATTATCATCGCCATTCTGGCGTTGAGCGTACTGGTAGGCCTGTACCGGGGATTTGTGGCCTCGGTGGCTTCTCTCGGAAGCTGCGCGCTGTCCATCGGTCTCAGTTTCTGGCTCAGTCCGAAACTGGTGGACCTCATCAAAGGAAACCCGGATTTTCTCAGAACGCTGATGTCCTATACGGACGCTTCCTCGAGGCTCGGGGATCTGAATCTGTCCCTGACCAATGTCGGAGGACTTACACAGGAAAAGATCGCAGAGGTCCTGACCAAGGTCAACCTGCCTGAGCCGCTCAGCTCGCTGCTGAAAAACAATCTGACGAATCAGATCTACGGCGCGGCGGCCAATGTCGGGGATTATGTTTCCCAGACCATTGTCGGGGCTGTTTTGAGCGTGATCGCCTTCATCCTGTGCTTTATCGTCATTTTTATCCTGTCTCATTTCCTGCTGGGCTTTCTGAAAGCAATTTTCAAGTTCCCGGTCCTGAAACAGCTGAATTCGCTCGTGGGCGGCGTATTCGGCCTGCTTCGGGGCATTCTGCTTTGCTTCATCGCTTTTACCCTTCTGCCTCTGCTGCAGACGGTACTGCCGCTGGATATGGTTCAGGAAGCGGTTTCCGCCAGCTCTCTCGCGCCGTTTTTCAACAGCGGGAATCTGATCCTGGCGGTCATGCGGGGACATCTTTAAGCCCGTCATACCGGATACGCGCGTCTTTTCTGCAGACCGGTATCCGGAACGCAGAAACAGTTTCACCATAAACGAACATCAGGCTCCGGAATGCTCCGAAGCCTGATGTTTTTTGGAAACGGATCAGCCGTAGATCAGATTGAGCCCGGAATCCTTGTCAAAGAAATGCATGACTTTACCCGTAAAGGAAATGTACAGCTTTGCCCCGTATGTCAGGGAACTGCGGAGCTCTTCGCTCAACCCGACGGTGGGAACACGAACGATCAGACGGGTGCCGTCTTCGGTATAGACATGCAGATGAAGCTCGCTGCCCATCATCTCATTGACCTCAAGCGTGCAGGGAATCGCGTCGGCCGCGGGTCCTTCCCGGAGCGTGATATGCTCAGGGCGGACGCCGAGCAGGATTGTTCCGGGATCCACGTTCTTTGCTGCCAGTTTGCTGCTCTTGGCCTGACCTGCGTCCAGCGTTGCTCCGAACGGCGTGACCCGGTAGGCGGAGCCGTCTTTCTTCAGTTCCGTTTCAATCATGTTCATTTTCGGAGCGCCGATGAATTCGGCAACGAAGACATTAGCAGGCCGTTCAAAGACTTCCGTCGGGGTACCGACCTGCTCTATGAATCCGTCCTTCATGATGACAATCCGGTCGCCTAATGTCATCGCCTCGGTCTGGTCATGGGTCACATAGATGAAAGTGGTATTCAGTTTCTGACGCAGGAGGATAATTTCCGCGCGCATCTGATTCCGCAGCTTCGCGTCGAGATTGGAAAGCGGCTCATCCATCAGGAAGACCTTCGCGTTCCGGACCATGGCGCGGCCGATCGCGACGCGCTGCTTCTGACCGCCGGAAAGGGCGCGGGGCTTACGGGTCAGGTATTCTGTGATGCCGAGGATTTCCGCGGCGTTGGTGACCTTTTCATATACTTCGTCCTCCGGCACGTGTTTCAGCCGCAGGGAGAAGGCAATATTATCGTATACCGTCATGTGCGGATACAGCGCGTAATTCTGGAATACCATGGCGATATCCCGGTCCTTGGGCTGCAGATCGTTGACAACGGTTCCGTCGATCTCAACGGTGCCTTCGGAAATATCCTCAAGGCCTGCGATCATACGCAGGGTTGTGGACTTACCGCAGCCGGAAGGGCCGACGAATACGACGAATTCCTTGTCCGCAATGTCAAGATTGAAATCATGAACAGCAGTGACTCTGTTATCATAGATCTTTTTTACATCGGTAAGCTTTACACTGGCCATATCAATTCATTCTCCTTTCATATATATCCGCCGGTCAACCCTTCACGGCGCCGCCTGTTACGCCCTCGACATAGTAGCGCTGCAGGCACAGGAACAGAACAGTGACCGGAATCGCGATCAAAACGCCGCCCGCGCAGAACAGCGTGTACGAGTTGGCAATCTGGTCCTTGTTCAGCCAGTTGTACAATCCGACAGCGACGTTCATGCCGGCCGAGGTTCCGAAGGCAATGTACTTCGCAAAGACGTAATCGCCCCAGGGACCCATGAAAGCGGTCAGTACCGTATAGATCACGATGGGCTTTGAAAGGGGAAGAATGATCTTGTACAGGACCTGAAACCGGGTGGCTCCGTCCACGCGGGCTGCTTCGTCCAAAGATTTCGGGATCGTATCAAAGAAGCCTTTGGAAATATAGTAGCCCATACCGGAGGATGCAATGTACACGAGGATCAGACCGGGAACCGAATTGGCCTGCGTCATGCCCAGATCCTTCAGGACTCTGTACAGAATGATCATGCTCAGCATACCTGGAAACATTCCGAGGATCAGCATGAATTTCATCAGCGCTTTCCGCATTTTGAAACGGAAACGGGACAGCGTATAGCTCATACACAGGACGATGACCGTCTGCAGCACGGCGGTGATGAGCGCGATGATGAAGGTGTTGGTATACCACTTCGGGAAATCCGTCTGGAACAGCTTCACATAGTTATCGAACCCCCACTGGTGAGGTACGACATAGCCGACCTGCCAGGTGGATTCGCAGCGGAAACTCTGGAGCAGGATAAAGATAAAGGGAATGATCCAGATGATGCTGATGATGGTCAGAAGTACATAAATCGCGGTGTTTGCGGCGGTCCGGGAGGCTTTGAGCCCCATGTGCCGCTTTGCAGAGGAAACTCTCATTGAATCATCCATTACTGAAAGTCCTCCTCATTCTTAATACTCGGCAGCAGGCTGTAAACGATCAGAGAGATGAGCGCGACGGCGATGAAGACCAGAATACCGATGACGGAAGCCAGATAGTACTGGGATTCCGCGCCGGTCGTGATCTTGAACAGCCAGGTGATCAGCAGATCGGTATAGCCGACGGTGCCGGCTGCTGACGAGGCTGCCGGATTGGTCGGCGCACCGCCTGTCAACAGATAAATGACGTTGAAGTTGTTCATGTTGCCCGTGAAGCTTGTCAGCAGATTCGGCCCCATTACGAACAGCATATAAGGCAGGGTGATCTTCCGGTACTGCTGCCAGCCGCTGGCGCCGTCGATCCGTGCGGATTCATACAGATCAGCGGGGATGTTCATCAGAATGCCGGTCGTGGAGAGCATCAGATAAGGGATACCGATCCAGATGTTGATCAGGATCACGGTGATCCGGGCCCATGTGGCATCCTCCCAGAAGGGAAGCGCTTTCTGGATCCACCCCATATCCAGCAGGAACAGGTTGATCAATCCGTTTTTCGCAAACATTTTTGAGACATACAGCAGGGAGATGAACTGCGGGATCGCTATGGTCAGCACCAGAATCGTCCGCCAGGTCTTCTTGAAGCGGATGCCTTTTTTGTTGATGGCCATCGCTACGAACATGCCGAGGAAATAGTTCGTGAAGGTGGCGAAGAAAGCCCAGATCAGCGTCCAGGTCAGAACTTCACCGAAGGTGGCGGCGTATGATTGGACACTGCCGCCGCTGTTGGAGTTCCAGTTCAGCATGGTGTTGAAATTCGTCAGGCCGACCCAGCTGAACAGGTTGTTGTAGTACCCGTCGTGCGCCCCGTCATAGTTGGTGAAGGCGACGAGGATCATGAACACGATGGGCAGTACGGTGAAGACGATAATACCTGTCATCGGCAGGGCGAGCAGCGTTTTGTGAAACTGATCGTCCACCAGGGAACGGAGATCGTCTTTGCCGCTCTTCAGCTTCTTGCCGGTGGCAAGGATCTGTTCCGCCAGTTTGTTCTGACGGACATTGACCCGCCAGGTGTAGATAAAGGCAATGATGAAAAAAATCGTCAGCACACCGTAAAGCAGGATTTTGAAGGAGTTGTCGTTATAGGAAGTAACGTATACATCCAGAATGGGATCCAGCTTTTTGCTCGGTCCGGTGATTCCCAGAGAGGGCAGCATACTCAGCCAGTAGCCGCCAGCCAGGAACATATAACCGATAAACACAATCTCAAACAGCAGGAACAGCAGTCCGCGCAGAATCTGTCCGCGGGCGATATTTCCGAAGCCCATAATGAAGAAGGATGTTTTTGTTTTCCAGTCGCCTTTCGCGAAGGTCTGCCCGATATCCTTCAGTTCGCGTCCGACGGTCAGAATGCTGCTTTTCAACAACAGAAAGATCTTCACAAAGAAGTTCTTCAGACCGGACGGAATGCTGCAGAAGAAGGATTTCAGACGGTACAGGAATTTCTGACCTTTTGAAAGCTTCAGATATTCCAGGTCTGACAGCTTGTTCATGGTCCGTAATCCACTCCTTATAAAAACGGCCGGAACCAACGGGTGTTGGCTCCGGCCGCCAGTTAATCAACCTTGGCTGGAGTTGTGAAGGCTGCCGGATCAGTTTTTGACGATGGAGATCTCGGCACCGTTCAGGGTCACGGTGTAGTTGCCGGCTTCGGCGAAAACGATGTTGTTGTCGGGATTGTCAGCGCCCAGATCCTTGATGAGATCCGCGCCAACGGTGACCTGGGCAAAGCCCTTATCGGTATCCCAGCTGCCGGGATTGACAATACGTCCGCCCATATAATCGCTTTCCGGAACATCCAGCGTCAGAGCACCGTCCTTGAGGTAGTAGGTATCGGTATCATCGGCGTTATTCCAACCGTTCCAGGCACCGACGAACAGCAGGGCGGAAGTATCCAGCTCAAACAGAGCGGAAATCTTCTCCATGTAGTTGTCAAGAGCAACCTGCAGGCCGGCTTCATCAGCGGCAGCTTTGACGTCTTCGCCGATAACCTTGGCGATATCCCACCAGGAGCCGTGGATCTGGCCCTGAGGCACAGAGTAGGGAGCCTGCGCGATCAGCGCGGCCAGACCGGGGTTGGCCTGAACGGCTTCGGAAGCCTGAGCGGTCAGGTTGGAGGGACCCCAGGCAGCTTCTTCGAAGCGTTCCATCTGGGCCTTTTCACCGGTCAGATACTGGGCCAGCTGATTCAGCACGGCGCCGCGGATGGGATCGACCTGGGGCTTGACGCCCATCAGCTTGCAGCCGTTGTAGGAACCGAGGTGATACTGGACGCCGTCCACTTCAAAGGAGGGCAGGTCGGCAACGCCCATGTTGTCGCCCAGAATCTCCTGAACAGTGGTGTAATCCCAGGTGCCGGTCACGACGACAGCGGAACCGCTGGCGAAGTCGGAACCCGCGGAGGAGCTGTTGTGGATGGGAGAGTCAACCAGCTTCTTCATTCCCTTGACGGCAATCAGGCCATTGTCGGAATTGAAGGTATCGGCGACGCTGATGAAGTTGCCTTCGTCATCGGTATTCCACTCGGAGGAACAGCCGGTGGCGAAGAAGAAGGAAGCCAGGTACCAGGCAGAGGACTGCATCTCGAAGGAGAAGAACTTGTTCGCAGCTTCGCAGTCGGCGATGATCGCTTCGAGGGAGTCGATGTCTTCTTCCGGGACGACGGACTTGTCGTAGTACATGAAGTAGCCGTTGTCAGCGGTCAGGGGATAGGCGTAGATGGCTTCGCCGGAGGTGGCGGCGGCAACGGTGCCGGCGTCGTTATTCTCGGTGACGAAAGCGGAAGCGCCCGCGCCCAGCTGCATCAGAGCGCCGGCCTGCACCAGACGGGCGAACTGATCCTGCGCGAAGCAGTAAAGATCGCCGCCGGCTTCGACGTCGGTGATCATCTGGGTGGCGGCATCGGCTTCGGAAACAGCCTCGATGGTTGGGTTGATCACAATGCCGAATTCATTGGAAGCATTGAAGTCTGCAATCTGCTTCGCAGTCAGGTCAACAACTTTTTCAGCGACCCACAGGGTCACATCGTACGTGCCGGCGATATCGGTCGCACCGGCAGTGGCGCACACGCTGAGCAGCATGGCTACAGCCAGAACCAGGGAAAGAAGCTTTTTCATGGGTTACATCATCCTTTCTTTTTTATTCACAGACCGTCCGGTCCGGGAACACAGTTTTCTGTTGCCGGAGTAACTTCCTGTCTGTTTTCATGGTTCAAAGCGATCAAACAGGATGTATGATTTGTCCGGTTTCAGCAATTTATACTACAACAAACAGGATTGGATGTCAACAATAGAATCCCTTTGAAACCCTTTGATTTACTGAATTGGTATCGTTTCCAAAAAAACAGCCGCCGGGAAGCCTTATTTTACACTGTTCAGAAGCGCGTCATCGATCTTTCCCCAGGCGCCGTTTCCGCTTCCCTGAGCTTTGACATAGATGCCAACGGTCACTTCAGCCGCTTCGGGAACGGAGAAGCCGGGTACCGTTTCCGTATCCCAGTTTCCGAAGGAGGTGATGACCATCGGGACAGACCCTGCGTCTTCACCGTTGACCTTCGCGAAACCATAGATCTCTGTATCCCCGCAATCTCCGCCCATGACGGAAACGGTAAAACTGTACTTACCTGCGGGCAGATTCTTTACGGTTTGAGTCAGGGTGAATTCGGTTTTGTCCCTGCCGGAGGACCAGAAGTGGGCATGCTTCGTTCCGGTGAGCGAATCCGACTTCTTGTCTTCAATATACAGTTCATCGGAATGCTTCAGATCGGTGAATACCCAGTCTGAGCCGCCCTCCTCGAAGCTCCAGTCGTTCAGAAAATTATATTCGACCATGCTGACATAGGCGTGCGCGGTCATACCGCCCGCATTCCCGGTGATCTCATACTGCGCGGCGCCTCCGCTGTGCATGGCGGCATCCTGTTCGGGCGTCAGATCCCACACGACCGGGACCGCCTGCCTGCTGTTGTCCGTCATGACGGCGTTGACGGTATCCGGAAGCAGGAGCGGGGCGTTCAGATCACACATCAGGATAACATCCTCCAGGGAGTCTGCAACGACCGGGATCTCGTTGCCGTTTCGCAGCAGCGCGAAAGTTTTCAGGGATTCCAGCGCTTTTCCGTCGGGACTGAACAACGCCTGATTGTCGACGGCACAGCCTCCCCAGTATCTTCCGGCGTCCTCCGGATCATAGCCGGCAGCATAGGGAGAAGCCCACCCGGAACCGAATTCCAGCCATTTCTGCTTGTTATCCTCATAGGATTCTGTTCCGACGGTGATCCATGTACCCTCCCAGTATACGACGCCGATGGCATTGCTGGTTTTATTGACCAGCGTATCCGTCAGCGTGCGAAGATGGTTGGCCTGCCCCTGAACGGAGAAGGGATAGTCCTTAACGATCGTTCCGCTGTCCCCGATCGTGTTCCCCGAAAAATCGGAATCCTGAT
This sequence comes from uncultured Clostridia bacterium, assembly GCA_937906775.1. GTDB lineage: Bacteria > Bacillota > Clostridia > Christensenellales > Aristaeellaceae > Aristaeella. Next base: position 5,938 of record CALCUD010000102.1, on the reverse strand, counting down.
CGGTGTAAGCCCAAGAGGTTTCCATGACCATGACTTTTTTTCCGTAGGTATCGGCAATCCCGGAAAGCACAGAGGCCAGATTCTCAAGCGTGCCGTGCCAGTAGGGATAATAGGAGGACGCAAATACATCATAGTCCACGTTGTAGTAATCCATTTTTTTTGCATAGGTTTCATAGCTTCCGGCCTTTTCCGGATTGGCGAAATGCAGGGCGACCAGCGCATCCGGGTAAACCTCACGGGTGGCTCTGGAACCTGCCTGCATCAGATATTGAATGTTGAACCAGATCTTTTCTCCGCACAGTTTCCCGTTTGTTTCATTTCCTGTCTGCACCATGCCGACATCGACCCCGGCGGCCTTCAGCTGTTCCAGACAATCCTTCGTAAACCGGTAGCACGCCTCCGCTTTTTCTTCAATCGTCATATCAGCCCATGCCTTCGGGACCATCTGCTTGGCAGGATCCGCCCAGAAGTCTGAATAGTGAAAGTCAACCAGAAGCTTCATTCCGGCCTCGGTAACGCGGCGCCCGATCGCGACCGCGTTGGCAATATCGCAGTTTCCGCCTCCGTAGCCGTTGCCCTGACCGTCGTACGGGTCGTTCCATACGCGGACGCGGACATAGTTGAATCCGTTTTCAGCGAGAATTTCGTAAACATCCTTTTCCTTGCCGTCAAAGTCAAAATACCGGACGCCGGACGCCTCCAAAGCGGGAACACAGGAGGCGTCCATCCCGAAGATGAAATTCTCCGGCAGATTGTCGACTTTCTTTACAAACAGGGAGGAGGAGCTTACTTCGGCGCAGGAAAGAACGGGCAGAAGCAGCAGACAGAGGATCAGGGACAAAATGCGGAACATAAGCAGACCTTCCTTCTGTATATATGATAGACCTGATATCATTTCAGCTGCAGAATGACACCGGCGGCGTCAGCACAAAGATTATCCGACGCGCCGGCATTGCCTGCGAGATGAACAGACTGATTGCCGAAAAACAGATAAAAGGCTTCCGGGGGACTGTTTTCCGGAACATAATCGATCCATTCCGCGGCGGCGGCATTTCCTCCGGCGGGAAGATACAGCGGCAGACCGAAGGCGATCCCGCCGGTTTCCCAGAGATCCCGGAATCCGGCGAATTCTTCCGGAAGAGGAGCGAACCAATCTGCATAAGTTTCCGCCCGCTTCCCGGACAGAATGAACAGATCGGCTTTCCGAAGCGGATTGCCGTCAAACAGGACATCGGAGAATTCACGGACTTTCACCATGCGGATCCCCGGAAAGGCTTCTTCCTCCAGCCTCAGGGACAGTCCGGTCTCACGGATATCCGGAACGTCGGCATACAGGGTAAGCTTGTGTTCCGCATCCGTATCGGTCAAAAATGTGAAAATCCACGTCCACAGAAATATCGCTGTGAACGCCCACAGCAGCAGAACGGGCAATTGGGAGAGAATTTTACGGATTTTCTTCACACGGCACCTCAAAGGATGTGATGAATTTCCGGACCACGGTGATCCGGACAGGCGCGTCACAGGCCGGAAGCAGGGCAGCCCGGCTGGCCTCGACGCTCAGAAGGATCTCTTCATTCTCCGTATGCAGAACAGCGTGCTGCACGAGGATGCTTTTCGGGACCCGGATCCGCTGACCGGTGAGACGCAGTATTCCGCACAGTTCTGCCGGTTCGGCCGAAAGGATTCCGGCGCAGTGTGCTTCTGCTGCTTTCGCGGGAAAGTATCCCAGACGGAGAAGCAGGATCACCGCCCATCCGCCCAGTGTGAAGAAGACGGTGACAGCCAGCTGGAGCTTTCCGGCATTGGACGTACGGACAAAGAAACAGATCGCGGTACAGACAGTGGCCGTCAGTACGGACAGGATCAGCGACAGACGCAGACAGACTTTTTTTCGGCGTGAAAGGGATGAAATATCGGACGATGAATACAAAGAAACCATAAGCACGATACCTTTCTGCATGCCTTTCGGTCAATATATCATGATTCGGGGGGATTGACAAGCAGCGCGTTCCGGGGAGATAGTATGTACGAAATCAGAACGGTCGCCGGAGGTTTATGATGCGCAGATGGATGGGGTTTCTGCTGGCGGTTTTGCTGCTGTTCGGACAGGCTGCCGCCGGCGATACAGAGTATCAGGTGACGGACGTGACTTTTTTCGGGGAGAATGTCCGGGATGACAACCGGGTGTTTTATGAGATTTTTGTCGGTTCGTTTTCTGATTCTGACGGGGATGGGACCGGAGACATCCGGGGGATCATCGAACGGATGGATTATCTGAATGACGGAGATCCGGCATCCGGGAAAAGTCTCGGAATCGAGGGACTCTGGCTGACGCCTGTTTTTGTCTCTCCCTCCTATCACAAATACGACGTGACGGATTACTATACTGTGGATCCGTCCTTTGGAACGAATGAGGATCTGGAGGAACTGATCCGCATATGTCACGAACGGGATGTGAAGGTCATCCTGGACCTGCCTGTCAACCATACGGGGACGGATCACCGCTGGTTCAGAAATTTTGTCAATGCGCACCGGACGCAGAATCCCGCGAGCATCTGGTATGATTTCTATGTCTGGCGTCTTTCCGGGGATACGCTGCCTGCCGGACGCCGTTTTGCGCGAAAAGCGGGAACAGATCTGCTGTATGAAGCAAACTTCGCGGACAATATGCCGGAATTGAATTTTGACTCTCCGCTTGTCCGGGATCAGCTGGTGGATGTTGCCGGATACTGGCTGGGAAAGGGGATTGACGGTTTCCGTTTTGACGCAGCGAAGTATCTTTACTACGGCGAAAACGAAAAGAATGCAGATTTCTGGAAATGGTATCTCGCAGAACTGGAAAAGATCAATCCGGAGATCTGGACAGTGGCGGAAGTCTGGGACGGGGAAAGTACAGTCGACAGGTATGTCCCCGCTGTGAACTGTTTCAATTTTTCCGCGGCGGGCGCGGAGGGAATCATTGCTGAAACTGCCAAGGGCGGGGACGCCAACCGATTTACATCCTATATCCAGGCGCGCCAGGAACATCTGACGGATCTCTCCCCGGATGCCCGCGAATGCCTGTTCCTTTCCAATCATGATACGGACCGTTGCGCGGGATATCTCACCGTGGCGAGCGGTTTCATGAATATGGCGGCCAATCTGTATATCCTTTCTCCGGGTTCTCCGTTCATCTATTACGGGGAGGAGATCGGTCTGCGCGGTTCCCGCGGGGGCGCGAATACCGACGCGAACCGGCGGCTTGCCATGCTTTGGGGAGACGGCGATACGGTGGAAGATCCCGCAGGCGTGACATACAAGTCTTCCAATCAAACCCCTTACGCGGTGAGCAATCTGCAGGGAGAAGCATGGGGGATCCTCACTTATTACAAACGCTTGCTGATGATCCGTCGGGCCAATCCGGAGATCGCCCGCGGCACGTATATCGCGCTACCTTTTGACGGCACGAAAGTCGGAGGCTTTCTTTCGGAATACAACGGCAGCACCGTGGCTGTGATCCACAATCCGACCCGTTCTGCGAAAACGGTGGATCTGAGTGCGGTCACAGATCGCCGGTTTGACATGCTGGCGGCCTCCATCGGCGCAGGAGATGCTGTCCTGGAAGGAACGGTTCTGACGCTTGGCGCGCAGACCAGCGCTGTTCTCCGCTGACTCAACCGGATCCGTTCATTCACTCCGAAATAAAAAATAAATACATCAGGAATACAAAATACCCAAAAAAATATTGCAATGAAACACGCCATTTGATATAATGCAAAAAAGTGTTGGTGAATGCGAAACAACGGAAAGTGATATCCGCTTCTCTTTTTTCGCCTTAAAGAGAACGCCGGTTTCACGTCCGGAGTCCGCGCTCCCGGCAATCATAAAGCTCACGCCGACAGCGTGAAATAATAACAGGAGGGACAATCCATGAAAAAGATCCTCGCATTGGCTCTTGCGCTGATGATGGCTCTGACCGTGATCAACGTTGTGGCCGAGGAAGCCTACACCGGACCCGATACCTATTCCATGCTCGATGGTTTCGACATTACCACTCTGGACTATGTTTACAACAACAAGTCCTCCAACGGCGACTATACCAGCAACTTCATCGAAGGCCTGCTGACCCAGGATCCTCACGGCAAGCTGGTTGGCGGCATGGCCAGTGAATGGACCTGCAACGAAGACGCTTCCGAGTGGACTTTCACCATTCGTGATGACGCTGTCTGGACCACCAGCGAAGGCGAAGAATATGACAATGTCAAGGCTGAAGACTGGATCACCGGCATGCAGCACGCTGTCGCGACCAAGTCCGAAACGCTGGGCCTGGTTGAAGGCCTGATCGTTGGCCTGCATGAGTATGTCGAAGGCACCGGCACCTGGGACGATGTCGGAATCAAAGCCGACGGCAACAAGCTGACCTACTCCCTGACCCAGGGCTGCGGTTACTTTGACGGCATGACCACCTATTCCATCCTGTACCCGATCAACGGCGAGTTCCTCGAATCCAAGGGAGCCGATTTCGGCGCTGTGGAACCCTCCAGCATCCTGTACAACGGCTGCTACATCCTGTCTTCCCTGGTTCCCTCTCAGGAAGTACGGTTTGATGCCAACCCCAACTACTACGACAAGGACAATGTCCATGTCCAGCATGTTGTGGTGACCTATTACGACGGTCAGGATCCGTCCCAGAACTTCAATATGTTCGTGAACGGCGAAGTGACCTCCACCGGCATCAACTCCTCCCTGCCGGATGTTGTGGCCAAGGCTGACGAGCTTTATGCCGACAACCAGTACAAGTCCATGACTACCGCGACCTCCTACTGGGGCGCCTTCAACTTCGACCGTCAGGCTTATGCCCTGTACAACGATCCGTCCGTCATCACGACGAACAAGACCGACGCGGAGAAGGCTGACACCAAGGCTGCCATCCTGAACAAGTATTTCCGTCTGGCTGTTTATGCCGCGTACTCCACCAAGGCGACTCAGGCGATCTCCGTGGGTGAAGAACGTGCTCTGGACGCTGCCCGCAACACGCTGGTTCCCTACACCTTCGCTGTGACCAGTGACGGACGCAGCTACGGCGCGATCCTGACCAAAGAACTGGAAGCACTTGAACCCGAATTCGCCGGAATCGACCTGAACGACGGACAGGACGCCTGGTACAATCCGGAACGCGCCCAGAAGTTCGCCGCCAAGGCCAAGGAAGAACTGGGTGACAAAGTTTCCGCATGGCCTGTCAAGCTGGACTATCCTGTCTATGCTTCCAACGAGAATAACAAGAATGCTGCTTTGGCCATGGAAAAGAGCATTGAAGATGCGATCGGCGAATACGTCGATGTGAACCTTATCTTCTTCGAAGGCAACTCTTCCGTTTACTATTCTTCCTTCTATTCCATCTCCACCGGTGAAGAAAACTCCATCGACTTCGCGTTTGGCGCCGGTTGGGGTCCTGACTACGGCGATCCGCTGACCTACATCCATTGCTATGATGTCAACGAAGGCGATATGCTGAACTACTCCGGTCTGAATCTGACCAGCGAGATCGAAAGCGAATCCGGCAAAGCCGCGAAGGAAGCAATCGGTCTGTACGATCTCCAGAAGATGATCGAAGACGCCAACGCCTCTGTCGGCGACGAGCGTATCGAGAAGTTCGCGAAGTGCGAAGCTATGCTGCTGGCTAACGGTATTCTCCGTTCCTACAGCACTTCCGGCGCGAATCTGATTGTCAGCCGGGTGAAGCCCTTCAGCGCTGCCTACGGTCTGTACGGACAGGCTGCCTACAACGCTGTGCCCTACTTCAAGTACATGAAGCTGCAGGCTGAACCTGTGACCGCTGCTGACTACAATGCTGCCAAGGAAGCCTGGCTGGCCGGCAACTAATCGGTAATCCGGTTGGTTCGGGCGAGCAATCGTCTTAAATCAATGGTGGAAGCCGGAAGAGTTTCTCTCCCGGCTT
>CALCUD010000101.1 GCA_937906775.1 uncultured Clostridia bacterium | reverse complement strand
CTGAGAAAGAAAGGATAGACACTATGGCAAGCCAAGAACGCATCCTGAAGAACTACGAATCCGCCAAGGAAGAATTTGCTTCCTGGGGCGTTGATTTTCTAAAATATGACTTTTGCAATTTCCCGGAATCCGGTAACTGCAAAACCAGATACGCTACCATGGCTATGGCGCTGAAGGCTTCCGGTCGGGATATTCTTTTTTCTGCATGCAACTGGGGACAGCAGGATCCCTGGAAATGGATGCAGAGCGTTGGCGCTCATATGTACCGTTCGACCGGAGATATTATGGATAACTATACCTCTTTTACTGATATTTTCAAAAGTCAGCTTGACAATTTCTGTATGAGCGGTAAAGGTTGTTTCAACGATATGGATATGCTGACCGTAGGATTATGCGGTAAAGGGAATGTCGGACTTGGCAAGGTTTGTACCTATGAAGAGTACCGTATGCAGTTTTCTCTGTGGTGCCTTGCCGGAGTTCCGTTAATGATCGGCGCGGATCTCAGGAGTCTTTCCTCAAAGTATAAAGAATTAATGCAAAATAAAGATCTTCTCCGGATCGATCAGGATGAAGAATGCCGTCCTCCATTTTTGATTCGAAGAGGCGACGTGTATTTCAGTAATCCGGATCGCAAAGAAGGAGAGCTTCCCTGGACTTTTATCAAAGATTCCGGTTTTACTTTTATCAGACATCTGTCTGACGGTGAATTCGTGCTTGCGATGGTGAATATGGCCCCAAGCAATACAACACTACGAATTGAATTTGCCGATATCGGACTTCCTGTAACAAGCGGTCTCGCCCTGGATCTTCACGATGTCTACACCGGAGAACATATTGGCCGAAAATTTGATACTTTCGGTCAGGAGATACCCGCCCATGATATGAAAATGTTTATAGGGCGAATTGTTCCTGCCCATGAATGAGTATTGCCAGATTTGTAAGCGAGTCCTCACCAACGATGAAAAAGCGCTGACGAGGAAGATGATTAATCGCGGAACAGATAAGTATTTTTGTATTACATGTCTTTCATTGAAATTCTGCGTCACTGAAGAAACCCTTTTGCAGAAGATCGAAGATTTCAAAGAAATGGGATGTACCCTTTTTCAACAGTAATAAAATGACCTCCTCATTGATAGTGCAATGAGGAGGCTCATTTATTGATTCAAAAATGCAGCAGGATTTTCAAACAAAATCATGTCTTTTTCTTTATCCGTCAGCGGCAGTTCAATGAATCTTTTCAGTTCCTGTTCGGGATTCCACATGGGGTAATCGGTTCCGAAAAGTACATGTCCGGATTCATAATGACGAATAACGGATACAGCCGTTTCCGGTGTCATCGCATACAAACTTGAGCTGGTATCAACGTAAACATTTTCATATTTTGATAATGTTTTCCAAGCTTCATCCCATTTTCCCCAGCCACCGAGATGAGCGCACACACATGTAAGCTTTGGAAATGCGTCAAGCACTTTCTTCATTTGGTCCGGATTGGAATATGAATATCTTGGATCGCCTGTATGGATGATGATCGGCAGTCTTCCTTCAATAGCCGAAAACATATCCATGGCTTTCTGTGAATCCAGCGCAAAGCGCTGCATATCCGGATGAATCTTGAATCCGGCAAAAGGAAGAGAAAGAATCTCGTCAACAACGTTTCCGATATCTTCGGCGTCCGGATGTATAGCTGCGAATCCAATCAGTTTCCCGGAATATTCCGTAACAGATTCTGAAATATACCTATTGATGGAATTCATTGATTTCGGTGTGATCGCAACACTGTGGACACAGGATTGCGATATTCCAGCTTCTGCCATACATCGGATCAATTCAGATAGTGTTCCGTCATGTCTCATTTTCAGATCATAGAATGACCCGATGCTGTCAGAAGCTTTTTGAGCGATAACATCCGGAAAGATGTGGGTATGAATATCAATAATCGGATGATTATATCTGGCCAAATCCAAAGTACTCCTTCGCATTGCCGTAACATATATTATATACGATCTCTTTTAATGTTTCCAGGTCATCCGGGAAGAATCCCTGTTCAGTCCACTGTCCAAGCAAACGGCAAAGGATTCGCCTGAAATATTCATGCCTTGGATAACTCAAAAAGCTTCTGCTGTCTGTCAGCATACCGACAAAGCCGTTTAAATAACCAAGATTAGCAAAACTTTCAAGTTGTTCAGTCATGCCTTTGAACGAGTCGTTGAACCACCATGCGCTTCCATGCTGTATCTTGCAAACAGCTTCACTGTTCTGAAAACAACCGCAGAGCGTGTCAAGCATTTGATTGTCAGAAGGATTCAGACTGTACAGGATTGTCTTCGGAAGATTGCCCTGTTTTTCCAATGCACCCATAAAAGCAGCCAGTTGATCGACTTTACCGCTGTCCCCGATCATATCGTAACCGGAATCAGGTCCAAGCTTATTCATCATGACAGGATTTGTATTTCGCAGGCAGCCGAAGTGAATCTGCATAACCCAGTTTCTGTGTTTGTATTCTGCTGCAAGGAACAGCATACAGGCTGTCAGGAATTGTTCGCTTTCTTTTTCGGTGATATTGTTTCCTGACATCCTTTTCTGGAATATTGAGTTGATCTGATCGTTTGATGCCGGTTCCCAGCAAACATAATTCAATCCGTGATCACTCAGTCTGCAACCATGTTTATCAAAAAAGTCCATACGTATACGAAGTGCATTACATAGTTTTTCAAATGAATCGATCCTGATTCCAGACTCCTTTTCCAATATATGAATATATTCCGTATAATCGTTTCTTGTAACAGTCAAAGCTTTATCCGGACGCCATGCAGGGTATACTGAAGTATGAAAGCTGCCGTCAGCCGCAATTTTTTCATGCCATTCAAGCGTATCTGTCGGATCGTCTGTTGTGCAAATTGTTTCTACATGACTATTTTGAATCAGATTTCTAACACTGAATTCCGGTTTTTGCAATAGTTCTTTTGTCAAATACCATATTTCTTCCGCTGTGCGCAAATTCAGCGGTGTTTTAATATTAAAATAGCGCTGCAGTTCCAGATGACTCCAATGATAGAGAGGATTCCCTGCCGCATGTCCAAGCACATCTGCCCATTTCATGAATTTTTCGAAATCAGTCGCGTCTCCCGTAATATATTTTTCATCAATACCGGCGCAACGCATCAGACGCCATTTATAATGATCTCCGCCAAGCCAGACTTGCGTGATATTGTCATATTGCTTATCTTCCCAGATTTCTTTCGGTGAAATATGACAGTGATAATCAATAATCGGTAAATCCGCCGCTTCCCGGAAAAGTATACGTGCGGTTTCTGTATTCAAAAGAAAATTCGAATCCATAAACGGAATCATACAGGCAACTGCTCCTTTCTTTAATAAAAACAGGATTACATCATCGTCAGTGATCTTTTTCAACCGATCTGATGATAATATAATCCTATGTTTAATACTTTTCAATTACAGAACATCATGAACGCATATTCTGCGAATAATAATAGCAATATCGTCCTGTTCCTGAATGCAGTTCATTATGTTGACCGTGCTGAATATACAGGCTGGATTCTGGTTTTAAGGAAGATATAGCATATCGATAGCACGAACATATCCTGATGCGTCTGTAATATAATCCAGCTGCCACCAGTGACTGTCGGAAGACAGACATTTATACCGTATTGTCTTTCCGCCTTCTTCACGTACCCAGATCTTTCCGCTGCCTTCATCTGTCGAATAGAGGCAACGGTTACCGCTCGGACTTTCGATCTGTCCCATATCTCTGAATTTACTGACAACAAAAGATTCAGTATCGCCCGTTTTTGTTCCTCTGGGACCGACGAAAGTGCCTGAATCTGTAAAATACAATTCTGCCAGGACCCAGCCATTCTTTGTCTTGCTCATAACGGCATAACCCCAAGGATAATTATTCTTTCTGCATTCCGTATCAAGGCCTTCAAGCTTTACTTCTTCCTGACTTTCACCCTCTCCGTATTCACGTTGGAAATCCGTCATCTTTGTACTGTATAACCGGATCCCGTTCACTTCATCTTCATAGGAATATGCGCTCAGCGGATAAGGTTTTGCTTCTATTTTATAAAGAATCTCAAGCGTATTCGATACCTTTCCGTATTTGTTGACAGCAACTGCTTTTAACGTTACCCTTCCTCCGGGAAGCCAGAAAGGTTCTCCGGTATAGATCGGACTGTCTGCATCCGGAGGAGAGCCGTCAATTGTATAATAAATCACGATATCGTCATCGTTTTCATTATCCAGCCCCGGTTTCAGTCGGACTTTCTGTCTTTGTTTATATGTATTTGGCGCAAGCGAACTTCTGGGTGTCTGAGGAGAAGGCATAATAATCTTATAAATTCCTTTCAGCTCATCTGAAACCAGTTCTCCGTTCACTGCCACAGCGCGAAGCGTATGTATACCTTCATCCAAAAAAACCCGTTCCGTAAACAATGTGCCACCGGACGGAAGTTCGGCGTTTTCGTCAAATGTATAGTAAACATCATACCCCTGATAAGAAGTGATCGCGATATATTTCTTTGTTTCGTAATACCCGGCTGTAAGATCAACTTCCGGCGGCGCAGGAAGTAAATCGTCCCGTTGGGTATCAAAAGCCAGTACACCTGTTTTCTCGTAAGCCAATTTCATCAATTCTCCGGCTCTAGCAAGATCTCCGTCCCTTCCGCGGGTCTGAAGAATTCGGATAAGGTTTTCATATGCTTCTGTCCGGCTCGGAGTGGAAACATAAATCAGCTCATAAAGATCAGCCGCGTCATCTGTCCTGCCGGCTGCTTCATACGCATTGCCCAAAAGGAGCAATCCGTCAACGTCAACGACTCCGTCAACTTCATCCTGCAGTTTCGCTTTTTCAAAATCAAGAATGGCTCCATCAATATCGCCGTGATTCATCAGGTCTTCACCGACAGTCCATAATGCCGAGGAAGTTGCGTCACGGCCTAATTTAGCCTTGATCCTTTGTCCGCTTTCGGTTTTTTCAAGAAACAGCCATCCGCTGATAACCAAAAGGATCAATAAACCTGCCAGAATAAAGGACACTTTCATCCAGTTAACCATATGAAACTGATTTTTTCGGTCATTCCGGTGAGCTGCAGCATATGCGGCAGCTTGCTCTTCAGACATGACAGTGTCCGTATATACAGGTTTGTAGTTCCTTTCGAAAGTCCTTTGTTTTTCCTGTTCCTCTTCTTTTTCCGGCAAGCCATCTCCGTCCAGATACATTGAATCGTAATAGTCCTGAGTTCTGGTGTCTTTCACAGCCGAAATCTGAACCGTAGCGTGACTCGCTCCGCTTCGCTTTTTTCTTCTGATCTCTTCTTCTATTTTTACCGGACGATTCTTGATTTCCTCCCGTGCACGTTTCCCTTGGCGAATATCCTGCGCTCCCCCGCTACGAATATAGTGATCCCGTTCAAGGAGTTCCCCGCATGCCGGACATACGATTGCTTCTTCCGCTGCATAATAACCGCATTTTTTGCAAAGCATTCTGAGGTTCTCCTTTCTGAAAATTAGGTAACAGACATTATGTTAATTCCATTTTTCGAAGAGCTTCATATTCCGGATCGTCATCAAATTCCCGTTCCGGGCATACACCACCCAGTTCTTCAATCGCATTACGAAGTTCGATAAACGTTAAATATTTCAGATGGTCTTCACCCGCTGCTATGATCAGATCGTCAAGCGCTCTCGGATCTCCTAACTTAGCAAGATACCCCGCTAACAACGCACGGCGATCAGGTCGCTCTCTGAATAACCGTATAGCAAGCTGATAAGTTTGTTCATTTCCCGGATAATCCGCCAAAACATCCAGCAGCGCTTCTTCTCCTGCAGGGGTTGCCTGTTTCAGATTTTGAAGGATTGGCTGAATAACACATTCTCCCATTTCTTTCAGAGCTTCAAGTGCATGATCGCACAGTTCATCTTTTTCCTGACGTTTTAACTGCATCTGGATATAAAGCATTTTGGGAAGATCACTGTTCATTTCCTGTAACAGTGTGATTGCTGTCATCCTGGCTTCTTCCGTAGCTTCCGAAGATTTCAGCAATTCAAGAAGCCGTTTTTCACAGGGACGTCCTACCGTAGTAATCTGTTCGAGGAGAAGATCCGGAACGGGGACCCCTTCATCGCAATACTGGTTTAACCAATCCACCAGAACCTTCGGATCTTCAAACTGCGTAAAGTATGATCCCGGAGTAACACTTCCCAGCCATTTTGCGCGTTCATTCAGAAATGCCATATAAATGCGTGGCATATCCTCTTCCATTTCATCATAATTTCTGTATTGATGCTGGTGTTCTTTTAACCATAATGAAGTATATTCTGCAAAATGCTCATCAAAATTGATAATCGGCATACTACTCATTTTCGGTCTCCTTTCCAATTCTGCTGTCGGCGTTTTGGAGAAGTGTTATCAGATCATCTGTTGTAAAAAGATGTCGGCTGTGGCAGAAATGACAGCTCAGCTCAGCTCCCTGCCCGTCATTGATCAGATTATTCAATTCTTCAGCGCCAAGGGAAATCAGGGCTTTTTCCATGCGTTTTCTGCTGCATGTACAGCGATAGGACAGTGGATTTCGTTCGAGAATTTTAGGATTCATACCGCGGAACCAGTCTTCACACAACTGACCGATATCAGCAAAAGTCATTTCACGGCTGATATCGGCAAACATCGGGCTTCTGAGTTCAAGCTGATCGATAATTTCGTCCGGGCATCCGGGAAGAGGTTGAATCAAAAGCCCGCCGGCCTTCAGCACGGTATCTTTATTAACCAGTACACCAAGAGCAACGAGACTTGGCTGTTGTTCTGAAACAGTGAAGTAGTTGGCAAAATCTACAGCTATCTCGCCGCTGACAATTTCAGATTGTCCGATGTAACTTTTTTTCATGCCGAGATCTTTGACGACGCTCATCCGTCCGTTATGCCCGACTGCAGATCCAACATCAAGCTTACCGTCATCCCGAATCGGAAGATCCACCTGCGGATTATCCGCATAAGCGCGGACAAATCCCTGATCAGCTACAGCCATCAAGGTTCCCATCGGACCGTCCCCTTTCAGGGTTACGGTCACAGATTCCTCTTCTCCCTTTTGCATAATTCCAAGCATAGCCGTACCGGTAAGCAAACGCCCGAGTGCAGCTGTACATACTGGTGTGCTGTGATGAATATCAGCACATCTCTGAACGGTCTGAGTAGTTTCGCAAAGCAATACGCGTACCTGTCCGTCACATAAATCAATCTGAAGTAATTCGTCTTTATGAACCATTTTCGATACCTTCTTGTTTATTCATCCCCGGGACGTGTCGCAGCAATATGCCAGCGATGGTCATGATCCCGATAAGGTTCCAGCGTTCCGTCTCCATACAGGCATACCGCTCTGAAACCGGTTCGCAACAATGCGTTTTTCAGTTCCTGGTCTGTCCATGCCCGCTGTTCCTGATGTTCTTCCATCCGTCTGTAGCGTCCGTCATTTTCACGGATAAAAAAGCATAAGTCCATTTCAACGGTTTGTGTCCGTTCATGCCAGCGGTTTTGCCAGAAATATGTGATGTTTTCCCGATCTTCACAGTATATCTCTTTACACAGAATATCTCTCAGCTTATGAGGCGTGGAGACATCAAAAATGAGTGCTCCGCCCGGTCGAATAGAACGGTAGGCAGCTCTGAAAAAGCTAATCAGATCTTCATCTGTTTTCAGATAGTTGATTCCGTCACACGTCACGATTACCGCGTCCATCGGTCTATGAAGGTTAAGAGCACGCATATCCTGTTGAACGAAAGGAATTGCAAGACCTTGTTTTCTTGCTTTCTGGGCAGCCTGCCAAAGCATTTCCCGGCTTAAATCCACACCGGTAACCTGGAAACCTGATTTGTACAGCGGCAATGTCAGGCTTCCTGTTCCGCATGCGCATTCACATATTTTACCTGATTGAACACCGTAAATGGATAACAGCCTTGCGTAATACTCCGCCCAGGCTGAATAATCCACGTTATCCATCAAATCATCATATATTTCAGCAAAATCCTGATACATAACTTACTCCACCGGATCTTCCGTTTCATCCTCATCTTCTTCGGCTTCTTTCAGCCCCTGATTTACTTTTGCTCCTTCGATATGACTGTTTATATACTTATCGAAAACAGCATTTGTGTAGCTTGCCGTAACAAATCGGCTTAATGCAAATCCAATCAGGAAATACCAGGCCCCCAGAATCAGTAATCCGTAAACAGGATTCCAAAACCAACACAATAATGCACCGATTGCCGCTGGAACACAATGAAGCAAACGGATAGCAACACTCATAGGAAGTCTCGCAATACCAAGCAGGAGCCCGTTTTTCAGTACGCCTTTAATTTTAAGATCATAGGTAACTTCGATGGGATGCATATAGGTCACACTGATGTACCAGATAATCGTCAGCATCAGAATAAGCATTTGGGGAACCATCAGCAACGTATTGGATTGCGCCATTTGACCGTAGGTTCTCCATCCGACATATGCAATAACCGGTATCAACGAAGTAATAATACTGACTGCCAGCCCCTGTTTCCAATTTGCTTTAACAGCATCCTTGAAATCCGACCAGATGAAGGCGTGTTCATCACGCGCCCAGTTTCTTGTTACATAGCTTACGCCCGCAGTAAAAGGACCGGTAATGGCAATACAGGGAATCATCCATAAAAGAATCTTGAAAATCACGGAATCCAGGTAACCGTTGATATCCATATCTGCTTCCGCAAGCTGCTTATATTCGTCTTCTGTAATGGCAACCTGATTTTCATTTTCCTGCATTTGTTGTACGTATGCGGAATAACTGTTGGATTTAACAAATGAAATCAGATTCAGGTTACTGAACACTCCCGTCAGATTGATCATCAGAACAATCATCAGCGGAAGCCAGATGACCATATACATCAAATTCAGACGGCAGAGGCCGGAAAGCCTGGTTTTCAGGGTATCCGTAAAAAGCTGCCATCTTGTTTCAGGCATATCCTCTTTCCGGAAATCCCCTTTCCCGCTTTTGCCATAATAGTAATTATTCATAAACTTACCGAACATATCCGCAGCTCCTTCACTATATGGTTAACACAAAACCTCAAACCATCATCGCACGGCTTGCATCGCACAGTTCTGAATTAAGTTTTTCAGCCTCAATTCTGTTTGTTGCATTCGTATTCACATAGAGCTTGATCTTTGGCTCCGTACCGGACGGCCGAACACAAACCCAGCAGCCGCTTTCCAGTTCGAAATACAGAACATCGGAAGTCGGAAGCCCCGTGGGTTCTTTCTTCCCGTTTTCAGTACGGATTCCTTTTAAGTAATCACGGATTGCAAGCACTTTGAAATTCCCTATTGTTTCCGGGGGATTGTTACGAAGTCCGGTCATGATTTCACGCATACGATTAAGCCCATCTTTTCCTGGTAATGTAGTTGATACAACTTTTTCAACATAATATCCATATTCATTAAAAATCTGCTGTACATAATCATACAACGTAATTCCTTTAGCCATACAGGCACAGGCTACTTCGCTGATCAGCAGACTTGCATTTACACCGTCCTTGTCGCGCACAAATGTACTGCTCAGGAATCCGTAACTTTCTTCAAAGCCAAACAGGAACGTATGTTCTCCGGAATCCATAAACTGCTGGATCTTTTCACCGATAAACTTGAAACCGGTTAACGTTTCAAACATTTCTATTCCAAAATGCTCGCAAATTCTGTTGGCCAGGCTGGTGCTGACAATACTCTTGACCGCCGCGCCGTTTTCCGGAAGCTTGTCCGCATCCTTCAGGCTAGTCAGAATATAGTTCAGCAATACACATCCGATCTGGTTACCCGTAAGCAGATGCCATTCACCGTCACCGTCCTTGACCGCGACGCCAAGGCGGTCACAATCCGGATCTGTTGCGAAAATAACGGAAGCATTAACCTTCTCCGCAAGTTTGAAAGCAAGACGGTATGCGTCCGGATCTTCAGGATTTGGAACTTTGATTGTACTGAAATTCGGATCCGGCTGTTCCTGTTCCAAAACAACAGAAACATTGGTCAGGCCGACTTCTTTCAGGACTCTGCGGACCGGAACATTTCCGCTCCCGTGAAGAGGTGTATAGACAATATTCAGCCTGTCACCTTCTTCCTGTAGAAGTTGGGGGCGAATACTGAGCGTTTTCACACGTTCAATATATGCATCATCCACTTCCTTTTTACCGATGATCCGGAGCAAACCGCTTTCCAGTGCTTTCTGTTCATCCATCAGACGGCAATCGGTATATGCAGTTTCACGAATAACGCGTGTAATCCCTTCCGCGATTTCAGGTCCGACTTGAGCTCCGTCTTCACCGTATACTTTATATCCGTTATATTGAGGCGGATTATGACTGGCAGTGATGACAACACCCGCGATGGCGCCGAGATGACGGACTGCAAAGCTGAGAACAGGTACAGGTCTGAGAGTATCAAAAAGGAACGCCGGAACGCCCTCCGCGCAAAGAACCAGCGCTGTATCTTTAGCAAACTCCGCACTGCAGCGACGGCTGTCA